>CAZIFK010000043.1:0-20047 GCA_964538995.1 uncultured bacterium | reverse complement strand
CAGGTTTAAAAAATCCAAAACGACCGATTGGTGTATTTTTATTTTTAGGACCAACGGGTGTCGGAAAAACTGAATTAGCAAAAGTATTAGCGAATTATTTATTCAGCAATACAGATTCGATAATAAAAATTGATATGTCAGAATTTGGTGAACGATTTTCAGTTTCAAGATTAATTGGTGCACCTCCCGGCTATGTAGGATATGAAGAAGGCGGGGAATTGACTGAAAAAGTACGCCGCAAACCTTATTCAATTATTTTATTTGATGAAATCGAGAAAGCGCATCCGGATGTATTTAATTTATTACTTCAATTATTTGATGAAGGTGTTTTAACGGATAGTATGAGCAGAAAAGTTGATTTTAAAAACACAATTATCATTATGACGTCAAATATTGGATCAAAAGAAATCATGAAAGGCAGTTCTCTGGGATTTGTTGATCAATCTGGTGAGAAATCTTACGAAAAAATGCGTGATAAACTTTTGGATACCGTGAAAGATTCATTTAGTCCTGAATTTATGAATCGGATTGATGAAACAATTGTCTTCCATCCATTAGCCGAAGAGCATGTGCTGGACATCATACATTTACAGTTAGATGATTTGCGTTCAAATCTAGCGCGCAAAAACATAAAAATTAGTATAACGAAAATGGCTAATAGGTTACTGTTAAAAAAAGGATTTAAACCTGAATTCGGCGCTCGTCACTTACGTCGTGAGATTCAAAATAATTTTGAAAATCCTATCTCCGAAATGCTATTGGAAGAAACATTTTCTGAGGGAGATACAATTAAAATAACTGTCAAAAAAGATTCATTCATATTTTTAAAAATGATTTCTTCAAAAACAAAATCAAAAAAGGTAGTACCTTCCGACGATACAATCAAAGAAGCTAAATCCTCATAGTTTCTGTCATATAGGTCTATAATTAATAATATTACTGTCATATAGGTTTATATCTTAATATGGTATAATAATTGTGTTATTTAAGAAAATTTTATAATACATCATAAAAGGAACAAAAAAATGGGTAAAATTATTGGTATCGACTTAGGAACAACCAATTCCTGTGTTGCAGTGTTGGAAGGTGGAGAACCTTCTATAATTAATAATCCGGAAGGTGGTAGAACAACACCTTCTGTTGTTGCGTTTACAAAAAATGATGAACGCCTTGTGGGTCAACCGGCAAAACGACAAGCGGTTACAAATCCACAAAAAACGATATTTTCAATCAAACGATTTATGGGTCGTATGTATGATGAAGTTGGTACAGAAATTGAAGAAGTGCCATACCCTGTAGTGAAGAAAAAAGGGGGTCCAGTAACTGTAAAAGTGGATGATAAAGAATATACTCCACCTGAGATCAGTGCTATGATTTTGCAAAAACTAAAACAAATGGCAGAAGAACACTTGGGTACAACAGTAACAGATGCTGTTGTTACAGTTCCTGCATATTTTAATGATTCTCAACGTCAGGCCACAAAGGATGCTGGTAAAATAGCCGGATTGAATGTTCGTCGTATTATTAATGAACCGACGGCTGCTGCCCTTGCATATGGTCTAGATAAGAAAAAAGATGAAAAGATTGCTGTGTTTGATTTGGGTGGCGGTACGTTTGACATTTCCGTCTTGGAGTTAGGGGATGGCGTTTTTGAGGTGAAATCGACTAATGGTGATACACACCTTGGTGGTGATGATTTTGATCAAAAAGTCATTAATTGGATTGCCGATGAATTCAACAAAAGCGATGGTATAGACCTGCGGAAAGATCCGATGGCATTGCAGCGTTTGAAAGAAGCAGCAGAAAGTGCTAAGAAGGAATTATCCAGCTCAAAACAAACGGATATTAATTTACCGTTTATCACAGCAGATGCTTCAGGACCCAAACACCTTAACCTGACACTATCGAGAGCAAAATTTGAAGAATTGGTTTCAGATCTAATTGAACGGACTATTGCACCTTGCAAAAAAGCCATCAAGGATGCAGGCCTGTCTGCTTCAGAAATCGATGAAGTTATTTTGGTTGGTGGTTCAACTAGAATTCCTAAAATCCAGGAAAAAGTAAAAGAAATATTTGGTAAAGAACCGAACAGGAGTGTAAATCCTGACGAAGTGGTCGCTTTGGGCGCCGCAATACAGGGAGGTGTACTTTCTGGGGACGTTGATGATATCCTTCTTTTGGATGTTACGCCACTTTCACTAGGAATCGAAACCCTGGGGAGTGTTTCGACGAGATTGATCGAACGGAACACAACCATACCCACGCGAAAGTCACAGGTATTTAGTACGGCAGCTGATAATCAAACCACAGTTGAAATTCATGTTCTCCAGGGAGAGCGTGAGATGGCCATCGATAATAAAACCATCGGCCGTTTTCATTTAGATGGTATACCTCCTGCACGGAGGGGTGTACCTCAAATCGAAGTCACTTTTGATATAGATGCGAATGGAATTCTAAATGTGAGTGCAAAAGATAAAGCAACAGGTAAAGAACAAAGCATACGAATTGAAGCATCCAGTGGTTTGAGTGAAAATGAAATTGAGAAAATGGTTAATGATGCCAAAAAACATGAATCAGAAGATAAAGATAAACGAGAAATGGTAGATATCCACAATCAGGGAGAACAATTGGTTTATCAGACTGAGAAGAATATCGATGAGTTTGGTGAGAAGTTAACAGATGATGAGAAAAAGATACTAACTGATTCAGTCGAAAAATTGAAAACAGCAAACTCCAGTTCGAATAAAGATGATATAAAATCTGCCATGGATTCTCTGAATGCTGAATGGAATAAGGTTGCCTCGAAAATGTATGAAACTAGCAAGGAATCCGATCAACCAACGGATGAAACATCTTCAAATGGTGAAGGAAAGACTAAAAAAGAAGAAGGCGAAATTGAAGATGCTGATTTTGAAGTTGTGGATTAATACACTTCAGAAACTATAATAAAAAAAAGCGTTCCTTGGAACGCTTTTTTTGTTTTTGGAACCGGGCTCATGTATATTCGTATTGATGGCTACAGCATTCAAAGCTAAATGACACACACAAAACCCATCTTCATCACTCTGATTTTCATTATTATCATAGCGATGAGTATATTTTTACAATCTTCATTCTGGCGTAATTCGATTGAAATATATGTAAATAATAAGTTGAAAGAAAATTCTGAATGGCAGATAGTTTTACCTGAGTTGAGTGGCAATCTATTAAGCACAGTGACTGGAAGTGGAATGAGATTGAAGGATCAAAATGGATCAGAGATCGTTTTCGGAAAGTTCAAATTTAGAATGAATTATTTCAAAACTATTTTTATAAATCCAACATTTTCATTTTTACATGTAGAAGATATGGAAGTCCATCCTGTTTTTACGGTAAAGAAAACGATTTCTAATGAGGATAAAGATACAATCTCCATTGATGTTTCGACGGATTTTAATTTTTTGATCGAAGAAATAAAATTAAATGGTTTTGTAGAAATTCCACTTCAAAACGATACATCCATTATAGATATCAATCTTTATAGCCGGTTGATGATCAACCCTACAAAAAAGGAATTTTATATTAGGGAATTTTCTGCCTCTCTTAATGATACTGTTGGTTATGTTCTTTTAAGAAATACATCTCTTAACGTATTTGAGACAAAAGCCGAATTTGCTCCGGCCAATGGCGTTATTAACGGATTACCATTCAATGGTGAAATTTATTACGACTGGACTGCGGTGCCAGATTTGACTGGGAATATCCATATTTCCCGCTATGAATTTCCTGAACAACTATTAAAACATTTACCGTTAAAACCAAAATTTTCATCTTTGGAAACATTTTTACATTTTGAATCAGACCTAAAACAATTTCAAGGTGATTTAACTGTGAAAAATCCATTAGGTTTATTGATGAAAGGAGAGTTGTCCATAACTCGTCATGATAATTATTATAGTTTAAACAGGTTAGGGCTTGAAAGCGAGGAATCAATATTAACTTTCACAGGTATTTATGAGGATAATGGCCGACTAAGCGGAAATATCTTATTAACACAATTTGATTTAAGTAAATGGATTATGGATCAGGAAAAAACAAATGTCAACGGTACAATTATGCTCGAAGGGACCGTGAAAAAAAGAAATATTAGTGATATCGCCGTGACGTTGGAAATCAATGAATCAGAACTGTATAAAGATAAAGATATTTCTGTTTCTGGTTCATTTTTCTACAATGATAATGTAATATCTTTTTATAATCCTTTAAACATAGGTGTCGGGCCGAGTTTTGTTAATGTTAGAGGGTTTGTAGATTTGAATAAAGAAGAAATTGATTTAGACTTGAAACTAAATGAAGCGAATGTATTTCTAATTAATAATTTCTGGTCAGATTCATTAAAGAGCGGTATTGCTACTGGGGATTTAAGAGTATCTGGTTTTTTTAAAAACCCGATGATAAAAGCAGAGCTGAAGTGCAGGGATTTGGCATATAAAGAAATGTTTCTAGAGAATATTACTTTAAATGCTCACTGGACTCCTACTGACAACGGGGGAGATGGGTTTTTTAGCGGAAAGATCGGTAAAGGTTCATGGATGGATTATGGATTTGATTATGGAATTGTCGATATTGCCTTTTCTCCGAATGGTATTGAATTCCAAAGTGCCGAATTCAAACAAGGAGAAAATTATCTACAGATTTCCGGTATTTTATCACCGGATAGTATTTTATCTATCGATCGTATGCAGGTTGCTTACGAAAATCATTTTTTTATAAACGCAAAACCGTTTTCAGTTAAATATGAACAAAATAAGATTGAATTCTATCCTTTTGAGTTTCATGTAGATGATGGTATTGCGACAGGGCAAATGGTTATTGAAGATGAAATAAGAGGACAAATTAGTTTATCGAATATTAATGCAGATATTATGAAGCTTTTTACGGATGATGTACGATATCATATTTCTGGATTGAGCTTTGGGGATATTTCAATAATGGATGTTGATAATTACCCTGAAATAAAATTAGATATAACATTGAAAAATGGGATCGCAGCAAGACAGAAATTTTCTGAATTGGTCATTTCAGGATCGATTTATAAATCTACTTTAAACGTAAATGAAATTACAATGGTTTCTGATGGTAAAGAAATCGCATCAGTATCTGGGTATATCCCGATTGGAAATATAGAAGAAGGAGAGAGGAAATTTGATTTTTATATGATATTTGATAATTTGGATATGTCGCTTTTGACACAATTTAGTAAGTACAATGTTTTTACGGATGGTAAAATTACAGGAGGATACCATCTGGGGGGAAATCCGAAAAAAACCATCTTTGATTTCGATATAGTTATTAATGATGCAAAATGGGATCGACTGCAATTAGGTAACGTTGAAACGGAAGGGTTGTTTGACGGAAAAAGATTATATTTAAATAAATTTTCGTCAGAATATCTCGGTTCAGAGTTATCTGGTTCAGCGTATTTACCAATCGATTACAATTTATCTTCTGAAAATTTTGGACAATATTTTGAAGATGATTCACTGTGGTTGATTGTGAATGGCACGACAAAAAACCTAGCATTTCTATCTTCTTATATATCTACGATTGATTCCATTACTGGAGAATTTGATATGGAATTAGAATTAAACGGTCCCTTTGAAAGATTAGTTAGAAATGGTCACATAACTAGTAAAAATGCTACTATTTATTCAATCCAGCTGAATGATCCAATTTGGAATGTAGATGGCCATGCTGATCTAATTAATAATCAATTTTTATGGACATCGTTATCTGGGACTATGATAAAGGACCCTGCACAAAATGCAAAGGCTAATATTTCAGTATCCGGATCAATGGATATGAGCAGTTTCTTTAATCCTTACTATCATTTGAAAATTATAGGGGATGAAATTTATTTCAGGACTTTATTAGGGGATATGGAAGGAATTTGTAATCTGGATCTTTCATTGACTGGAAGAGATACAATTGAAATTTCCGGGGAGATTGAACCTGTTGATGCTGTTATGTATCAGGAATTCACACAAGATTATGAGGTAACATCAGTTGATGTTGAAAGCAGTATTCAAATAAATTATCTTCTGAATTTTCCGATTACAGGCGATTTTGCACTTCGTAATTCACAGATAGATGCCCACTTATCAGGTGAATTAAGTATGACTAAATTAGGCGATGGCGATATTGATTTTGGTGGCGAATTATATGTAAGAGGAGGAAAATTTTACTTCAATCAGAATGTCTTTACTATAATTGAAGGATATCTCGTTTTTAATAAACAAGGATTTAATCCTTATGTAGATATAGAAGCAATTACAAAAATAAAAGATGAACATATTACTATTAAATTGATAGGGCCATGGGAAAATCCTAAACCAATGCTAGAATCTTCCAGTGGATTTTCAGAAAGTGATATTATTGAACTTTTAACCATTGGGAATCGTTTCGAAGATCAGGAGCTTTCAGCTAAAGGATTTGGGAAACAAGCCCAAAACATTTTAGGTGCATATTTGGAACGTCAATTGGAGAAGAATATTTTACAAGCTATCGGCCTTAAAGAAGCAGGAATCATTGACAATGTTAGCATCTCTGGTACAGCTGGACTTCTGGATGCGAATAATTCCCAGGATTTTGAGATTAGTGCGGAAAGACAAATATCTGATAATGTATCTCTTAATTATTCTTATAAACGATCTTTTTCGTTATCAAACCCTATTACAAATAAAGTCGGTGTGGAACTTCGAATAAATCGTTACGTGTCCCTTGTGGGAAATGTTGATGAAGAGGGTAATATGCATGTAAAATACCGCCTGAGATACGCGTATTAAAATCATATTATAATGCTAAAACATAAACGTTGGGGATTATCCATCCTTTTCATGGGGATGCTTCTTGCACAAGCGGATAAGCAAGTGTTTGTTAATGATGTAACCTTTGTAGGAAATAAATCTATACGTTATAAACAACTTGAAAAAAATATTAACCTGAAAGAATCATCTCTTTTTTCAAAAACAGAATTTGACAGACGTATTCTTAAGCTCGATGCGTTAACAATTAAAAATTATTACCAATCAAAAGGTTTTTTAAATACGACTGTTCGTGACTCATTTACTGTCTCATTAAATCAAGCGGATATTTATTTCATCATTTCTGAAGGACAACAAAGTTTTGTCAAACGCATAGACATTAACGGAAACAATCTTATCTCCGATAAAACGATCCGTAATTTTCTAAAGCTAAAAATTAATAAACCATTAAACCCAATCGCTCTAAAAATAAATGTAGGTTTAATTGAAGATAAATATCATCGTATTGGAAAACTATTTGCCGGAATAGAAATTGAAAAAACTATTACTGATTCTGTTTATATAACCATAAATATAGTAGAAGGACCAGATGTACATGTTCAAAATACATATATTGAAGGAGCGGATTCGTCTCATCATTTATATATAAGAAGAGAATTGACTATTTCAAAAACTGATTTATATGATCTGGATGACATTCAAAAGTCACAGCGGCAATTGCTAGAAACAGGTCAATATTCCTTTGCCAATATTTATCCTGTAAGATTTATGCAAAGCGATTCATTGGTCAATTTGGTAGTTGAAGTTCGCTACTTTCCCAAAAGGGAAATTTCCTCCGAAGGCGGGTTTGTCCCGATTGAGTTTGGTGGACTTACCTTATCAGGGCCCGGCACTTTTTTACAATGGAAGAATAGAAGTTTATTTGGATCAACAATTCGATTATCAACAAAAACGTCTTTAGAAATTCCAACAGAAGAGGGGTTGCGTTATCCGCGGTTTAGCATCAATGTGAATTTGGAAAACCAATGGTTCTTGGGCGTTCGCTTCCCGACGAAAGTTCAATCCTTATACGAGGTTTATAAGAAATATGGTGCAAGTGATAAACCTTCCATTCAGAGGTACGGTTTTAATTGGTCAACGATAAATCGATTATCAGAAACATCCTTTATCGAATTGGGTATGCGATGGGAAAAATTCAATCAACAAGAGGGCGGTAGCATAGATGTGGAACAAAGGATGATATCTCTAAAAACAAAATTGGATTATGCAGATCATCCCGTATATCCAACTAAGGGAATCGTTTTTACCGGTGACATTTTTAGTGTAGGCGGTCTTTTAGGTGGAACAAGAGAATATCAGAAGGCGGATGTGGGGATTCATTTATATTTACCACTTCCCCAAAAAACGGTATTTGCCGGTAGGATAAAATATGGTGTGATTTTTAATTGGGATGAGAATTATAACCAGTTTGAAGAAGTATTGTTTGAAAAATTCTACCTGGGTGGAACAAAAACATTAAGGGGATGGAATGCACTTCAATTTCCTGAAACACAAAATGTATCAAATATATTTCTCAATGGTAAAGAAATACGATTCTTAACAAATGGAGAATTGAGATTCCCGATTATGGGTTCAATAGGAGGCGTGATTTTCGCAGACGGTGGTCAATTGTGGGATTTTGATCAACATGTTAATTTTGAGCATTTACAATGGGATGCAGGAGCAGGCATCACGTATAGTTCGCCATTTGGACCTGTACGTCTTGAATATGCATATCAGATTAATAATCCTGAAAATTGGGAGTTCCTGTTAGATGTGCTTTATGCCTTTTAGGGAACTCACATTTTTATCATGAGTATAAGGCTTTCAGTTACATGTTGTTGAATATTGCTGAATTTGTAAATTCGGCGTCCAAAATATGAGGTTAACAAGGAAAATGAAACGATTTCTACTTATTCTTACAATCTTTGGTTTGATGTTCATTGGTTGTGAAGGTACAAAGACAGCTGAAGAATATTATACACAATCAGAATTAGATCGAAATACGAAGAATATAAAATCTTCTATAGAAAATCTTGAAAATGTGATTATCCATTACCCGGATCATTTATTAGCTCCGAAAGCACAATATCTTATTGGAGATATATATATGAATGATCTACGAGATTTTGAAGCTGCTGTTACTGCTTACAATTTAGTGGTAGGAAACTATCAATCATCTTCAGATTCTCCTAAAGCGCAATTTATGATTGGTTATATTTATGCCAATCCCCAGTTTGGAAAAATTCAGGATCTGGATAAAGCAAAATTGACTTATGAAATGTTCCTAGAGAATTTTCCTAACCATGAACTGGCTCCATCTGTCCAGTTTGAAATGGAAAATTTGGGGAAAGATATAAACGAAATCCCAGTCCTAAAGCACATCGCGTCCTAATCCCGAAATTGAAAAATGAGCGAATTTAGTCTAACAGAAATAAATGAGCGGATTTTACGTGAATCTGCATTTGTGGATGATTTAAAAAAAGCTCTTGGTCAAGTAATTGTAGGCCAGGAGGACTTAATCAATCGAATTTTAATTGGATTGTTGGCGAATGGACATATTTTATTAGAAGGTGTTCCGGGATTAGCTAAAACATTGATAGTCAACACATTGGCGCAATTGATCAATACCAAATTCCAGCGGATTCAATTTACACCTGATATGCTTCCCGCTGATCTTCTGGGCACATTGATTTATAATCAAAAATCAAGCAGTTTTGAGATTCGAAAAGGTCCCATTTTTGCCAATATCATTTTAGCAGATGAGATAAACCGTTCACCGGCAAAAGTACAGAGTGCCCTATTAGAAGCCATGCAAGAAAGGCAAGTGACTATCGGCGATGAAACATATAAGCTTGATGCCCCATTTCTTGTATTAGCAACACAGAATCCAATTGAGCAGGAAGGAACATACCCTTTACCAGAAGCACAAGTCGATCGTTTCATGTTGAAAATAAAAGTGGATTATCCGGATATTAAGGATGAGCGTAAAATATTGAGACGAATGGCTTTAACACAGCAAAATAACGAAGTAGAGCCTGTTATTAATGTTGAGCAGATCTTGAAAGCACAAAAAGTGATCAATGATATTTATGTTGATGAAAAGGTTGAAGATTATGTGTTGGATCTTGTTTTTGCTACACGCGACCCTAAAAAATATAATTTGTCTGATTTAGAAAATCTTATTGAGTACGGTGCATCCCCCAGAGCTACGATCAATCTAGTATTAGCTGCAAAATCTCGTGCATTCCTAAAACATCGTGGTTACATAACGCCTGAAGATATCAGATATGTTGGCTGGGATGTGTTAAGACACAGAATTATTTTAACCTACGAAGCAGAAGCAGAAGAATTAACTTCAGAAGATATTCTGCAGAGATTGTTCGATAGTATCAAAATACCCTAAATAAGGAAAAAGGCAAAAGGAAGATGGGTGATTTTTTCCTTTTTACTTCTTCCATATTTCTTTTATTATAAATGATTCCACAGGAAATATTAAAAAAAGTTCGGCATATTGAGATTCGAACAAAGGGTTTAGTTAATGACCTTTTCGGGGGAGAATATCATTCAGTTTTTAAAGGTCGTGGGATGACATTTTCAGAAGTACGCGAATATCAGCCCGGTGATGACATCCGCCTTATAGATTGGAATGTGACTGCCCGTTGTGGTTCTCCATTTGTTAAAGTATTTGAGGAAGAACGTGAGTTGACGGTGTATTTAATGGTCGATATTAGTCGATCAGGCCATTTCGGCACTCATTTACAATTTAAAAGTGAATTGGCTGTTGAGATTGCAGCTGTGCTGGGATTTTCCGCAATTAAAAATAATGATAAAGTAGGTCTAATCCTTTTTAGTGATGAAGTGGAACAATATATAGCTCCTAAAAAAGGAAAATCGCACGTATTACGTGTAGTTCGTGAATTACTTTACCACCAGCCGCGAGGAAAAGGAACATCTTTGAAAACAGCACTTGATTTTCTTTTACACATTGCCAAAAGGCGCAGCGTGGTTTTCCTTTTATCGGATTTTATGGATGATGGGTATTGGTCCAGTTTAAAGATAGCAAATCGAAAACATGATATAATCGGACTACAAATGAATGACCCGTTCGAATTAGCCATTCCAGATATTGGTTTGGTGAAAGTTCATGATCCGGAAACGGAAGAATCCACTTGGATTGATACAAGTTCTGTCACAGAACGTAAACGGTTTGAAGAAAGCGTAAGAGACGAAAGAGACACATTTAAAAGAGAGTGTGATCGAATTGGTTTTGATCTAATACATATTTCGACCGATAAAGATTATATAGAACCTATTATGACTTATTTCAAAAGACGGGAAAAACGGAATTGAATCGAATAATATTACCTATCATTATTATCGTTTTGATAGGATGCGGCTCTGATGTTGAACAGAAATCAATATCCGTTGAAACAAATTATGATACCACAATAGCTACCATCGGAGATATTATTCATTCTACAATATTGATTAATGGTATTGAAGACAAGATAATTATCATTAATGAATTTGAAGAACCAGAACCAGAAGCATTGGAATTGAGGAAATCAGAAATTTCAAAAGTTGGTGATGAATATCTTAGCGAATTTCAGTTTGTTTTTTGGGATACCGGACGGTTTACCATACCACCTATAGATATAATTATAATGAATAACGATAGTTCGGTGAGTTTGGTGATGCAAACAGATCCTCAAAATATCATGATTGTTTCATCTGCTGATCCAACGATGTCTGGTGGAATGAAACCAATGAAAGATCCGTTGCCGGTTTCGAGGCTAAAAAATTGGACAATAATAGCAGGTTTATCACTTTTGATAATCTCATTAATTAGTATGGTTTGGCTGAGTATAAAGTATAAAAAAGAAACATTGATCGGTGCACCTGTTGTCATTTTAGCTTCTCCGGATAAAATTGCCATGGAGAAAATTGATGCCATAAAGGCCAATGACAAAATTCAATCCGATATAAAAGAATTGTATGTACAAATATCCTACATTTTAAGAGAATACGTTGAGAGCAGTTTATTTTTTAAAACATTAGAAATGACAACAACTGAGATCCAGGAATTACAAAATTTATTTCCATTTTCAGAACAGGAAATGAATGCTTGGATTACACTCTTAAATCGTTCGGACATGATAAAATACGCAAAAATGATTCCGGAAGATAAAGTATGGTTGGATGATCTTGCTACGGCCGAACAGTTTATTAAATCTACGACGCCATATTGGAAACGGGTGGAATCCCCGAATGCATAAAACTCTTTATGCTCGTTTGGGAATACAAACTCTCTGAATTAAATTTAATGCTTAATTGAAGGAAGCGAATGGCAACTACATCAGATATAAAAAATGGCGCGGTAATACTTCATAAAAATAAACGGATGAAGGTAGTAGAATTTTTACACGTCAAACCGGGAAAAGGACCGGCGTTTGTTCGAACGAAATTAAAAGATATTCAAACCGGTAAAGTGATTGATGAAACATTCAATTCGGGGGCAAGACTGGAATTCATTCGCATTGAAGCGAAAGAAATGCAATTTTTATATGATGACGGCGATCAATACATCTTTATGGATAATCAGACGTATGAGCAGCTTAATGTCAATGGTGAAGTCTTAGGGAATAGCAATGCATTTCTTAAAGCTGGAATGAATGTTGATCTATTATTCGATGGCACAGAAGTATTAGATGTTCGATTGCCTGCCCATATACATTTAGAAGTGACGTATACAGAACCCGGAATGAAAGGCAATACGGCAACAGGAGCAACAAAGCCTGCTACTGTTGAAACAGGATACGAGGTTCAAGTGCCTTTATTTATTAATACCGGTGATGTGTTAAAATTGGACACCCGAACCGGTAATTATATTGAAAGATCCAAAAATTAATTCATTTGTTAGGGGAAAAAATGTGGCAAGATAAACTGAAAGAAATTATTTATATCCTTGAACATAGTGATGTTAATGAAATTGATATGACATTTCTTGGACGGCGTTTTCGAGTCGTGAAATCAGTTCCAGCAGCGCCGGTTTCTGTTCAAGGTCAACCTACAGCAAGTCCTATATCTATCTCATCATCCGGGAAAGAAGATACAGCATCAGATACATCTCATGAAGAAATGGTTTCAGGAAACAAAGTGTTATCCCCAATGCCTGGTACGTTTTACCGCTCACCCAGTCCTGAAGATGATTCGTTTGTTCAAGTAGGGGATTCCGTAAAAACGGGAGATACCCTTTGTATTATTGAAGCTATGAAGATCATGAATGAAATTGAAGCAGAAGAAAGTGGTGTCGTACGAAAGATTCTAGTGGAAGACGCGCAGCCTGTAGAATATAACCAACCCCTATTTATTATCGATCCAAACGGCTAGTAAATGTTCAAAAAGATTCTCATTGCTAATCGCGGGGAAATCGCACTGCGAATCATTCGTGCTTGTCATGAATTAGGGGTAAAAACAGTCGCTGTTTATTCAACAGCCGATGAATATTCATTACACGTCAAATTCGCCGATGAAGCCGTATGCATTGGTCCACCACCGAGTATTGAAAGTTACCTAAATATACCTCGAATTATTGCAGCAGCCGAAATCACCAATGCTGATGCAATTCATCCTGGATACGGATTTTTAGCTGAGAACGCGGATTTTTCAAGGATCTGTTCAGTAAATGAATTCACCTTTTTAGGTCCGACACCAGAAATCATTGACGCTATGGGTAATAAGGCTCAAGCAAAAGAAACGATGAAAGATGCAGGTGTACCGGTGGTCCCTGGGAGCGATGGACTCTTGGAAAATGCTACAGAAGCTTTGGAGCTTGCAGAAGAAATGGGTTATCCCGTGATGGTAAAAGCATCTGCCGGTGGAGGTGGAAAAGGAATGCGCCTGGTGAAAGATTCCCATGAAATGATCAAAGCATTCAATACAGCCAGTTCAGAGGCGAAGAAAGCCTTTAATAACGGCGATATGTACATGGAAAAATTTATTGAAAACCCCCGTCATATTGAAATTCAGATTTTAGCAGATATGCATGGCAATTGCATTCATTTAGGTGAAAGAGAATGTTCGATCCAGCGAAGGCATCAAAAATTGATGGAAGAATCTCCATCACCTTTTGTTGATGAAGAGTTACGTCAAGAAATGGGTGAAGTGGCTATCCGTGGAGCCCAAACTGTGAATTACGTGGGTGTTGGGACTGTTGAGTTTTTGATGGATAAAGATCATAACTTTTATTTCATGGAAATGAATACGCGAATTCAGGTGGAGCATCCCATTACTGAAATGGTCACCGGTGTGGATCTTATAAAACAGCAAATTCGTATGCATGCGGGAGAAAAATACCCGGAAAATTATCGGAATTTCAAAATGAGAGGACATGCCATCGAATGCCGTATTAATGCTGAAGATCCCTCAAAGAATTTTATGCCGTTTCCTGCAACGATTACCAGCTTACATTTTCCCGGAGGGAAGGGTGTCCGTGTGGATTCTCATGCGTATGCCGGTTATGAAATTCCCAGACATTATGATTCAATGATTGGTAAACTCATCGTCTTTGCCAGCACACGGGATCGAGCCATCGTTCGCATGCAAAATGCATTGGAAGAAACCATCATCGAAGGACCGAAAACGACTATTCCGTTTCACCTGGCAATCATGAAAGATGAGGCATTTCGATCAGGAGTTTTTGATACGAGCTTTTTGGAAACATTTGATTATAACCCTGAAACTAATTGAATATGGAAACGCAGATGAATATTCCCACACACTTAAAATACACTAAAGACCACGAGTGGGTGGCTATTGAAGATAGTGTCGCTACGATTGGTATTACTGATTTTGCCCAGGGAGAATTGGGTGATATCGTTTTTGTTGAATTCCCGGAGATGGGCGATGATTTCGAAGCAGGAGAACCCTTTGGTACCATTGAAGCGGTGAAGACGGTGGTAGATATCTACGCTCCGATGAGTGGCAAAATAGTTGAAATCAATGTAGATTTAGATAATGATCCCAGCAAAGTAAATTCGGATCCCTATGGCGATGGCTGGATTGTAAAATTGAAATTGTCCAATTCCAACGAACAGGATGAATTAATGAATGCCGCGTCTTATGAAGAATTGATTGGTTAATTATGAATTCAATTTATCAATACTTACTTGATATAATATCCCAAAAGACAGCAGGGTATATTGTTCTCATCGACCCGGATGAAAAGAATGACGATACCCTCATTACCCAGGTTCGAGCAGCCAATGACTCTGGTGTAGACGCTCTTTTTGTAGGTGGAAGTTTGATGATGGATAGTAAACACAATGACCGTGTTGCCACCATTAAAAAGGAAGCGGATATACCGGTTATTTTCTTTCCCGGTGGTGTCAATCAAATTAATAGTCATTATGATGCCATGCTGTTCATGTCCCTTCTGTCGGGACGTAATCCGCAATATCTCATTGGGGAACAGGTTGTAGCCGCACCTATTATCAAAGATCTAGGCATCGAAGTGATCCCAACGGCTTATTTACTTTTTGACGGCGGCGCTCAATCAACAGTTGAGGTAATGAGTGGAACGAAGCCTTTACCCATGAGCCGCCCGGATATTGCCGTTGCCCATGCATTAGCCGCCGAATATCTGGGGAAAAAGCTTATTTATCTCGAAGCGGGAAGCGGTGCAAAAGAAGCGATTCCTTTAGAAATAATAAAAAAAATATCTGCCCAAACCGACGTGCCGTTAATTGTAGGTGGTGGAATACGAACTCCGGACGAAGCAAGAGAACGGGTGGAAGCCGGTGCGTCGTTTATCGTGACGGGTACAGTGCTGGAAGAAAACAATGGAAGTGGTTTAATGAACGAATTTGCAGACGCTGTTCATGGAGGAAAACCATGATAGATCGGCAAGAAATAATTAATACGCTTCGGGAGAGTTCGGATATAAAAAACACCATGATTGTGGCTTGTGTGGAGGATATTGAAAAAGCTGCGGAAATGATGGTAATGACCATTCAAAACGGAAACAAGATTTTATGGTGCGGAAACGGTGGCAGTGCCGCCGACGCCCAGCACATGGCAGCAGAACTCATGGGCGGATTGGTTAGTCATGATCGCCCGGCCATACAATCCATTGCACTCACAACAGATACATCATTCATCACAGCTTGGACCAATGACACCGATTACGAATCCATATTTTCTCGCCAGATAGAGGGGCTTGGCGAAACAGGCGATGTTTTAATGGCAATTTCCACAAGTGGGAATTCCAAAAACGTAGTTAAGGCCGTTGAAATCTGTAAAGAGAAAGGGATTGCTGTCATTGTCCTGACCGGTAAAACAGGCGGTGCGTTAAAGAATTTGGGTGATGTCACCATTTCCATTCCCAGTGATGATACCCAGCGTATCCAGGAGGGACACTTAGTAGCGGAACACATTCTCTGCGAAATGGTTGAGAAATCAGTTATCGGATAATCGATGGAAGCGCATCTCCATGATTATATCACTATGCTCCGTGTTGAGCGAAACTTGTCGTTGAACACGATTGATGCATATCGTCGTGACCTGAAAAACTACATTTCCTATTTAGAGAATAGAGGATTAAAAAATATTGATGGGATTAAACAAAAGCATATTCGTGGTTTCATTCGACAATTAGCAGAAGCCCATTTATCTCCGGCCAGCATTTCAAGAGTATTTTCATCTATTCGAACCTATCATTCATTTTTAAATACAGAACATTTAGCAGAAAGCAACCCATCGCAGCTGTTAGAAGCACCAAAACTGTCCCGGAAATTACCGGAAGTATTAACCGTTCAGGAAGTAGACGATATTTTGGATGCTGTGGATGAAAATGCAAAATTAGCCAAACGTGACTTGGCATTATTGGAAATATTATATTCCACCGGGCTTCGTGTTTCAGAAGTGTGTAATCTTAATTTAACCGGTATCGTGTTTGACTATGAAATGATCCGTGTTATAGGAAAAGGGGATAAGGAACGCCTGGTTCCCATGGGTCGCCGAGCCGTGGAGCGATTGGATGACTATATTCGAAATGAACGTCCTGCTCTGTCCCGTAAGCGAGAAACAAAAGGTATTATTTTTTTGAGCAGAAACAGCAGACCGCTCACAAGAATGACGGTTTACAATATTTTAAAGAAATGGTGTCAGGCAGCCGGAATTACCAAAAAAGTTAGCCCTCATACTATGCGGCATTCATTTGCCACTCACTTATTAGAAGGTGGAGCCGATCTGCGGGCTGTGCAGGAAATGCTGGGACACGCGGATATTTCCACTACCCAGATTTATACACATTTAGATAAAGAACATTTGAAGGAGGTTCACCGGACTTTTCATCCACGGTGGTAAATTATGTTATTCAGAGTCCCTATAGAAGTTTTAGTCCTTTTAATTCCAGTCGTGGTTTTCGCCCTGGTTATTCATGAATTTTCCCATGCCTGGGTAGCCAATAAACTGGGTGACCCCACAGCCCGTTATTCCGGGAGGCTTACGCTAAATCCAATGGCTCATCTGGATCCAATCGGTACATTAATGATTTTGCTTGTGGGCTTTGGCTATGCAAAACCGGTACCGGTGGATACACGTTATCTTTCCAATCCTCGAGTGGATATGATGAAAATTGCTTTTGCCGGTCCGGCTGCAAATCTATTATTGGCATTTATTGGCGGAACGATTATTCGATCCGGTTTTGTGGGAGGCACGATTTTATCGATGATCTTTTTATTCACACAAATCAACATAATGTTGGCTGTGTTTAACATGATTCCCATACCGCCGTTGGATGGGTCACAAATATTCTCCGGACTCATGATGAGGAAAAATCCGGAACTGGTTTACAAACTACAAACGTATGGACCCCAGATTTTGTTAGGATTGATCATGATCGGTTTTATTTTTCCGAGAATTTCACCTATCTGGATGGTCATGAGCCCGTTTGTTAATTTCTTTTTATTCCTTTTTGCCGGATTATGATCAGGGATGACAACAATCATTTTTTTAGAAGAATTATTGATCGGCGACGACCAGTCCGTTCTCTTGCAAGGACGATTATTTTACTGGCTGTAGTCATATGGCTGATTTATTATTTAATGAAATTTGCGGGGACAGGGTAATCACATGAAACAGCTTGTAGAATGCGTACCGAATTTTTCTGAAGGACGAGACCTCGCCAAGATCAAGCAGATTACGGATGCCATTGAAGCGGTAGATGGTATTACTCTTTTAGATGTTGATCCCGGCAAAGATACCAATCGGACAGTCGTTACATTTGTTGGATCAGTTGAAGATGTTGAAGCCGCCGCCTTCCAGGCAATTGCCACGGCAGCCAAAGTCATCGATATGAGTCAGCATTCCGGAGCCCATGCCCGAATGGGTGCAACAGACGTATGTCCCTTTGTTCCTGTAAGTGGTGCAACGGTGGATGATTGTGTTAAGCTTTCCCATCGAGTCGCGCATCGTGTGGGTGATGAATTAAAAATCCCTGTATATCTTTATGAACATTCAGCACAGACTGAAGAACGGAAAAGCCTGCCAAAAATCCGCAGCGGTGAATATGAAGGACTGGCCAAAAAATTGAATGATCCGCATTGGAAGCCCGACTATGGCCCGGCAACATTTAATTCTAAAACCGGCGCTACGGTTATGGGTGCTCGTGAATTCCTCATTGCCTATAATATCAACCTGAATACACGGGATACAAGGTCAGCTACAGACATCGCCTTTGAGCTGCGGGAAAAGGGTAGAAGCAAACGATTTCCCCATCCTGATTCGCCTAATCTCCTTGATGGTGAAATTGTTCGAGATGAAAATGGAAAGGCAGTTAAAGTCCCGGGTATGTTTAAAGATGTAAAAGCCGTGGGTTGGTACATTGACGAATTCAGGCGAGCGCAAATATCCATCAACTTTAATAATTACAAAGTCTCCACTATTCATGATGTGTTTGATAAAGCGTGTGAATTGGCCGCAGAGCGGGGTATTCGTGTCACCGGTAGTGAATTGGTTGGCCTTATCCCCAAAGAAGCGTTATTGATGGCAGGTCGCCATTATCTGAATAAACAACGCCGCACTACCGCCGTGCCGGAAGCAGATATTATTGAATGTGCTTTACAGTCGTTGGGCCTGAATGACTTGTATCCGTTTAAACCGGAGGAAAAAATTGTTGAATTTGCTGTAGGTGAAAAGAGCGGTCCTCTCATGAGTAAAACAGCAAATGGCTTTGTGGATGAACTTTCATCCAATTCTCCGGCACCCGGCGGAGGCAGCGTTGCTGCCCTGGCTGGAGGCCTCGGTGCTGCATTGGTGTCCATGGTGTCCGCATTGACCCATGAAAAGAAAGGCTTTGAAGGCTTGAAAGATGAAATGGATACCATTGGAAATATAGCGCTGGAAATAAAAGATCGGTTATCATTTTTAGTGGATGAAGATACTCATGCATTCAATGCATTGATGGATGCAAACCGTCTGTCTGCAAACTCTGAAGAAGAAAAAGCATCCAAACGCAAGGCTATTTTGACTGCAAACAAATATGCCATCGAAGTTCCATTGGAAGTGGCAAAACTTTCATTATCGGTTTTGGAAATCGCTGATGAACTAGTGAAAAAAGGCAATCCGAATTCTATCAGTGATGTTGGCGTTGCCGGAGAAGCCGCATTAGCAGCAGTTCGTGGAGCATGTTTGAATGTGCTGATCAATCTACCTGGGGTAAATGATAAACGATACACAAATCGGAAAAAGAAACGAGTGGATGGGTTGCTGGCTAAAGCATCGCAGATTGAACGAAAGATCTTTCGACAAACGATAAAAATGATTGGATGATTGAAATGTTGACCAAGTTGAATAATGTTATTCTCAATTAATCATTCATGCAATCAAAGATTTTATGAAAATTAAACAACTCTCCCCAGACCTTCGTAACAAGATCGCTGCCGGTGAAGTGGTGGAACGCCCCGCGTCTATTGTGAAAGAATTAATTGAAAACAGCCTGGATGCTGACGCCAGTGAGATTTCCATCGTCGTTGAAAAAGGCGGTCATCAACTTGTACAGGTATCAGATAATGGCAGCGGGATTGAAGCAGATGATATGAGCCTGGCTGTCCAGCGTTTTACTACCAGTAAAATTTCTACCTTTGATGATTTATTCAATATCAATTCCTTGGGTTTTCGAGGCGAAGCCTTAGCCAGCATTG
>CAZIFK010000042.1:0-20907 GCA_964538995.1 uncultured bacterium | reverse complement strand
GAATGGTGTCCGAAGAACTTCCGGAATGGTGTCCGAATGTTTCCGGAATTGCCAATGATCTGCTTTATTTCAGTTTCTATTTGACTGATGTTAAAGTTAAGCTGGTTTATCATATCCTGTTGGACCTGGAACAAAACCTCGTTTTTTTTAGTTTCAAGGAACATTTTTTGTTCATTCATAGCCGCTTTAAATCCGGAACGCTGGTTGACCATCCGCCGTCTTAATGAGATGAGATGCTGGAGTTTAAGCAGGGTTTTTGAGGGTTGGGGTGAAGGCTTCAGTTCTGCTCGGCGCAGGTAACCATATCGAGCAATTGACCGGGCATCAATACGATCACTCTTTCCTCTTTTCAATCCTAAGGACCTTTTGATTTCCAGAGCAGAAACCGCACAGAAAAGCAGGTTGTTTTCAGCCAGGAATATGGATAGAGGTAGAGAATACAGTCCTGTATGTTCAAAACAAAACAGCTGTTTCCCTTTATCCGACTCCCTTGTTTTTTCAGCCCACTTCACTAACTGTTTATAGCCCTGATTACTGTTTTGAAACTGCTTGTAGATTCCGCCTTGATGGGATACAGCATCCAGGGTATGTTTGGACACATCAATTCCGATTATGCTTGTAAATTTCATACGTTCACCTTTAGGTTTGAGCTACCGAACTAAGATCTTTAGAAGTCCTCATAGACTAAAATTCTAAATGGTTCCAGGCAACTGCTGTGGAAAAGAATGGGGACTCATACGGACAATAGGCCTAAAAGCCTGGCCCCATTTAAAGTTCACCCCGTTCTTTTCCACAAAATGGTAATTATTGGTTAAACTATCAATTACTATTCTTCCTATTAAAGTAGTAAATAACACAATTCTAACCTAAAGGCCCCCTTTTATTTTCTTCAATAGGGGCAGGCGGGCAATCTCCTTCAATCAGCAAATGTAAAACCACAAATAATTTCCGGATATCACCATACCCTAGGAGATAGCTTCGCTCTGCTCGCTATGACAGATTTATTGTTTTATAAAAAAGATATTGTCCCTCTACATATATGATGACTGGTTGGATTTCGCTAAAGATTGTGGGTAAATTAATGAGAATATTAATAAATCATTTTCGGAAAGATACAAGGAAATTGAGAGAATCTTAGGACGTTTGACTGATCATCCGGAGCGTTTCATTCCCAAAAAAACAACAAAATTTAGAATACAATAAATAATAGAAACGATTTCGAATAATGGAAAGTGTAACTACAAGAAGGCTTTGTAAAACTGATGTGTGAAGAAAAAAGATGTAAAATTTATCTGATTAATGCAGGAAACGTAGTCAATAGCGGGGCTATGGACAAGTTTTCTAATGAAAAGCAGGTGAATTTTAGACTTTTTAATTTGTGCAATAGGTTTCACAAAGCCTTCTACAACAAATAAGTGAAGTGATGCCAGATTTTTTTTGCAAATTAGTTACGGAAGATGGGAATGTTCTTGAAACAACTATTACAGCTGATTCAAAATTTGACGTTTATGAAATAACGGAACAAAGGAATGAACTCCTTCTGTCTGTCGAAGAAAAAAAAGAACCATTCAATTTTGGCGGTTTAAAGGATAGATTTCGGAAGGTAAAAGCCCAGGAAATCGAGAATTTTACTGCACAATTGGCTATCATGTTGAAAGCGGGTATTCCTCTTCTTGGCAGCCTTGAATCCCTTGTTGACCAGGCAGAGACTGATTACATGAGAGAGGTGACCGAGGGTGTAATTGAAAAGGTTAATAGTGGGATGGCGTTTTCTGAGGCTCTCGGTTCCTATCCAAATGTATTTGGAACTCTCTATACCAATATGATTTCGGCTGGGGAAACTGCTGGTGTTTTGGATACAATATTAGATCGTTTGACCGGTTTTATTCGTCATGATCTTGAAACAGCAAAAAATATTAAATCAGCTCTGCGCTATCCGTTAATTGTTTTAACTGTTCTCCTTCTGGCTTTTACAGGAGCTGTTATATTTATCATCCCAAAATTTGCAACAATGTTCATTGCTCAGGGGATTGAACTGCCGCTTCCAACCAGAGTCATGATGGGCCTCAGCGATCTGGTCATTAACTATTGGTGGATGGTGCTTATAGGGATGGCGGTTTTTGTTTCTTCCTTGATTTACTATATTCGCACTCCGGCAGGAGCTTACATGTTTGATCTATTTAAGTTGAAAGTACCGATATTTAATGAAATTATTCTCAAATCCACAATAGCCAAGTTTGCCCATATGTTAGAGACATTAAGCAAAGGAGGTATACAAATAATCAAGGCGCTGGAAACGACTGAATTGACTGTCGGGAATTTGGTCATCGGAAAAGTTATTAGAGATGCAAAGGAAAAAGTGGCTGAAGGAATTTCATTAGGTGATGCCCTTTCTAAAAGTAAATACTTTCCTAAGATGACAGTAAAAATGATTGCGATTGGTGAGCAATCCGGTGCATTAGATGAAATGCTTGCCAACGTTGCATTACAGTACGATGGTCTTGTTGACGAGAAAATAAAAAATCTTTCGGCATCCATCGAGCCAATGATGACAGTTATGATGGGTGTAATGCTGCTGTTCATCGCATTAGGTATTTTCATGCCTATGTGGGGTATGTATGCCGCTTTTTAAGGTATGTGATATTTCTATCAATAATCCATCCTGATAATTTGGGACAAGCTGCAAGTAAGGAGATAAACATTATGAGTGAAAAAGAAGAAAATGGATGGAAGTACCATATTTTTAAAAAGCAATATCCAATGTGGATTTATGCTATTGTAATATTTATTTGTGCCGTTGCTATGTACCTCTGGGTTCAACATTTGGCGTAAATGTAATGTAAGTTTTTAATATTTCCGCATTACTTGGATTAACAATAATAAATCCTGCCTTAGCGGGAGTAATGATTGTGAAACATTTGGATGTGGGTCACTCATGGGAGGGTAAAAATGATTCCCTGCGGTCATCATTTTAATCCAAATACTGGGAATACAATAATGAAGCGGAGCATAATTATTGTCAAACGCTTGAATGTGAGTAATTCGTGGGCGTGCGAAAATGATTTCGTTTCACTACATCATTTTAATCCATAGCCTGGGTCACTCATGGGAGTGGAAAAATGATTCCCTGCGGTCATCATTTTAATCCAAATACTGGGAATACAATAATGAAGTAATTATGAAGTATAAAACCTTTCAACATAACCCACCCCATTTAATGATTGATAATAGTTACTATTTTTTAACGGCAGCTACCTATAATCGTATTCGATATTTCAATACTGATACAAAAAAGAATCTGCTCGAAGAGCAGATCAATACTATTTTTGACAAATATAATTGGCAAATTGAAGATTATGTAATATTAGAGAATCATTATCATGTACTGGTAAAAAGTGATATTGGTGCAGATATGTCAGCAATTTTTAGAGATATTCATCGCGAAACAAGTAACTATTTAAAAAGGAACGGGGTGAGGAAAGGAATTAAAATTTGGTGGAATTATTGGGATACAGTAATCCGGAATCAGGATGAATACGATTTTTATACATATTATATTTGGTTTAATCCAGTCAAGCATGGCTATGTGGAGAATTCATCTAAATGGAGGTGGTTAAAAACCTCCATTCCGGAAGATTTGAACAATGGAAAATATTCTGTGGTTGAAAACAATCATCAGCTTTTAAAAACGATTTATGATAAATTCTGATTATTTTAGAGTATTCGGATTACAATAATGAAGCGGAGCGTAATTATTGTCACACACTTGAATGTAGATCACTAGTAGGCGTGCAAAAATGATTCCCTGCGGTCATCATTTTAATCCAAAAGCATGGAATACAATAATGAAGCGGAGCGCACGCTTGACTGAACATAAGTTCGGGCAGGTAATTATTGTCGGACACTTGGATGTGGGTCACTCGTTGGAGTGCAAAAATGATTCCCTGTGGTCATCATTTTAATCCATAACCTGATTACTCGTGGGAGCGCAAAAATGATTTCCTGCCGTCATCATTTTAATCCAAATACTGGGAATACAATAATGAAGCGGAGCGTAATTATTGTCAAACGCTTGAACGTGAGTAACTCATGGTTGTGCAAAAATGATTTCTCCGCCGGCTGGCGGATCATCATTTTAATCCTTGGAGTAACAAGGAAGGTTAATAATAATAAAACACCTGTTGTTTGTTCGATACAATTCGTATAATTCGTGTCGAATAGAAGATGCAGGTTAAACAATTGAACCCTCAAACATTTATCCGTCCTGTCTTTGGTGGACTTAAACACGTGAACACTTCTAAACAACTGTATCAAATATGAACAATGACTGTTGTAAGTTGGAACACCCGATGGAAACGGATTTTTTGTTTCTTCTCGGTAAAACAAAATTTTCCGGCTTTGGCACGCTAATTGCGGTAGGTGAAGTGATGAATCAATTACACATTAACAAAAAAAAGGAAAAAAACGATGTTTAAGATGTTTCAAATCAAACTAAACAAAAAAGGTTTCACATTGATGGAACTGGTAGTTAGTACCGCTATTATGGGAACTTTGGCCGCAGTTGCGATTCCTAGTTTCGTTGAGCAAGGACAGGCAGCAAAGGGTGCGAAATCGCTGGATAATATCAATAACATTGGAGCTGCTTTACTTTCGCAATACGCGTTGGTAGCAGGAGAGGGTGATGCAACCGAAATAGTTAATTCTACCCCCTCTGCAATTGCCACATTCAATGAAGACTTAAACTCAACACAGGGAACCGGTGATCCGATTCTTAACACTGAGACTGTTGTCTTCTATGCCTCTGGTACAGGTGCAGACGTCATAACCTGGAATGATCTTTTGCCAGCCGGTATACCCGTGTCCCCGTTTGACGGAGTAACTGCGTATGCGATTACGGCGTCTGTAGCAGGATATGCTGATTGGACTCTAACCGGTGGAACAGTGCAGCTAACTAATGTTGTCATTCCATTGATTACTATTCATGACCCGACCCAGCCAGAGATACAAAATACATTCACACCGTAATATTGAAAATACAGATAGACAAAAACTAATAAGTAAAATGATAAATAGGAGAAAATAAAATGAAACTAGCAAAAGACAATAAGGGTTTCACGCTGATCGAGTTGATCATGGTAATCGTGATCATGGGTATCCTGGCTGCGGTTGTTGTACCGAAGTTCTTTGACTTCACAGGCAAGGCGCATACATCAAATAAGGATGCCGTTTTTGGCGCTGTCAAATCCGGCCTCATGCTATATGCCGCTGATCAGCTAGTGACAGCAGGCTCACGAACCTTTCCGGATGCAGATCTAGCAGTGATGGGCAATCAGTGGGAAGCAATAATTGACGAAGCACCTGATGGTTGGACGTTTAATGATGCCGCCACTGCTGATTCCTCTCAAATGGTATACACTGCTGACGGATCAATTATCGGCTACGGTTCCAGCGGTGCAGGTACATATAATCTGACTAAAGACTGGTAACGTACGCAGGATCATTCTAACTAATTAGAAGGTAAAACCTGACAACTAATAAGAAAGCCCACTATAACCGTGGGCTTTCTTATTTTGCAGGTTTGGGTTAGATTTTGGCAGTTACAAACCTGAAAGATCGAGAAAGTCCCGAAGGTTATCGGAAGAAACTTACATGCCTGCTATCTCTCGGTCAGGTAAGGATTGTACGTGGGAACTTGAGAGATGAACCTCTACCTGTTTATTGACATACAACAGATTGTAAGCATAACAACAAAAACTTTACTCAGATTGATAGATTTAGTAAAGTACAGGGAAAGGAAAAATATTTAAACCGGAGATTGAGGTCGAGATGATGCTAATAATAGATTTTAAGAAATTAGAAACCAGTCCCAAAGCCCCGGGACGGACGGGATTCTATATGTGGACAAGGTTTAAACCCCTTTGCTTCTCCAAAGGATCCTTCGGAGGTTTTACCTTATTAGAGTTGGTAGTCACAGTGTCTATTATGGCGACGCTAGCGGCAGTTGTCATTCCCACCTATCTGAAATCACAGTCGGATGCTCAATTAAGAACCTCTCAAGCAAACATGATCAATATTAAACAGGCGTTTATAAATAATTTCTATTATAGTGTTATTGACCAGAGTAAACAGGATTATCCAGATGAGCCGTCAAATAATCAGATGACGTACAATTGGGCAAACAACACGACGCTTTATAATGGCAATACCGTATCAGGACTTTTTTCCGGGGGGCAGATTATATATAATCCTTACGAAAATCCGTATCTTTATGCATTACTCCCAACGGGTTCAACTCCTGCAAATGCCGATGGATTTGTGATTGAAGATCCCGATATTGGTTTTATCATGGAATTCAAGCCTTAACTATTCAGCCATGTATTATACCGGACTATCAAGAATGATTAATAGAGAAACGCAAAACTTGGAAGGCCTGCCTTGTCCTTCTCGTTATAGTCAGATTATCCAAAGAAAGGTCCATTGGATATGTTGAAACAACTACGTTTTACACATTCCCAATTGTTAGATAGGAAGGACCGCCGACTTCATAACCTGTCTTCTGCTATTCGGGGCGCCCGCCTACCGCTTTTGAAATTAATAGAATGGGGCCGGCAGGGACAGGCATTTACGCTGATTGAGCTTATTTTGGTCATGATGGTGATCGGAATACTTTCGGTAATTATTGTACCCAAAGCAGGCAATTTGATTACCAACATGCGTTTAAAAGCAGCGGGATCCAAATTACATGATGATTTGACCTATATTTATGATTACGCAGTCAGTAAACACGATACGACTTGGTTGGTTGTGAATATAACCGAAAATAGTTACGGTATATTTTCAGGTCCTTCTGAATCTGAACGGGAATTAATCTTGGATCCTTCCACTAATCGTCAAAGTTTTATTGATTTTGATGAGGAATTTTCAGGTGTTCAAATCACCTCTGTGAATTTCAATGGTGGTGGTGAGTTTTTTTATAACTGGTGGGGTACTCCATCGAGTGGCGGGCAAATTGTTTTGAATAATTCAAAAATAATTAATGTGGTACCGGAAACCGGGTATGTTTACGAAGTGGATTAAAACATGAAACTAAAAGCTATCAGAGTAAAATCAGGGAGAAGGGATAATAAAGAATCACTTAATAAGAGTTATGTATTTCGTTTCAATAAAAAGAAGGATACAAATTATTATTCTCAATCCGGATTTTCGATTATTGAGTTGGTCATCGGTGTCGTTATTATTGGGATTGCCTTTGTAGCTACTATGTTTGCGCACTCGCAAATCCAGGCAGATAGTACTCGAGTTGAGTTCACGTTGCGTTCTACAGTACTAGCTAATAGTGTTATGAAAGTCGTCCGTTCCAATAATTTTGATGAGAATGAATCACCTCCGTGGAGTAGCCCTTTAGGGCCTGATGAGCCTTCCAGCTCTGAATATGACGATGTGGATGATTACATAGGTTACGTTTGGCCCACTCAGTCATTCGGTTATATTGGATACAATGTCACCGCCAGAGTGTTTTATGTCAATCCGTCTATTAATTGGACTGATAGTACCGGGGTTATAACTGATTATAAACGAATTATTATTTCTGTTGAAACTGATGGATTACCCCAACCGCTTGTATTGTCCTCTTTAATTACATCTTATAGCGGAGTGGAAACCGGATTGGGAGCTCCGCCACCTCCACCACCTGGGTTTTAGATGAGAGCATGGAGCAGAGGTGCAGTGAGTCCGGCTCTAAACAACACTGCCAAAAAGAGTAGATATATGGTAAATCGAAAATCGAAAATCGAAAATAAAAAATCGCCTATCCACCGTGGCGGAATAGTCAACAATCAGGGTTTTACGATGGTTGAAGCTATTATTGGCATTTTTTTGATAGGAATTCTCTCCGGTATTGTATCAGTAGTGTTGAATGCCAGCTTCAAAATAGCTGCTGGAATTCAAACCAGAAAAACAATGTTGATCGATGGATCCATCAGCGTTAATAAGTTTTCAAGAGAATATGGGCAGGTCATCGATAAAAACAGTTTGCAATATGCCAATGAAAAACTCATTCGATTCAGCATTGGTCAAGGGATTACACTTGAATATGAATTGGACAATACAAAACTCTATCGGAAAATTGTTGGTTATGGACAGAAAAAAATCCTCACTCAATCAGTCGTTGATGGTTCCAGTATGTTTACATATTATGACAGAGATAATAATCAATTATTAAGTATTCCCCTATCAGCTGATGATCGTAAGAAAGTCTGGATGGTAGAGCTAATTCTTTATCTCATTAATAATGACGAGACCATCTCATTTTTGGCATCGGTGTTTCCTGAAAACCTAAAAATTGTTCCTTCAACAAGTAGTTAATATTACTTATGGTACATAAACCGTTCATAATAATCAATCTTACGGAATATTAAAATGATTCAGATTCCAATGCACCATCCCCGACAGAATTTATAGGTTGAAAGCTATGAAGTTTTTCACCAATTCTTATTCCCGACTGTCAGCTAGCATTCGTCAGCTGGGTAAAAATAAACACAGGAAACTCGCTGTGATTCAAAAGGAAGACGGATTTGTTTTTGTTACTACTGCAATCACTGCAGCCATTATACTTGGTCTTTCAATAGTCTATTTATCTAATTCTGTTACGATGAATATTTCGGAAGCCAGTGATGCTTATTCTGCTAGTCAATCTCACTGGACGGCCATATCCGGAGTTGAATACAGTTTGAAAAAAATGTCTGAAGGCAATCCTGATGTTTCAGGGACATTCACCTTTTTCAATAGTACAGCAGTCATAGAACTATCGGATCGGGATCGTTCCGGAAATCCTCTTGGTTCCGGTCTACTTCGGGCGATTTGTACCGGTTTACACGGTTCAGGCAAACGGATATTGGAAGTTCAATATCAGGTTGTAGAACAAAATGTCTGGCCTGTCCTATCCGTTATTAAACAAGCGGATGGTAATGATTTTGAGATCGATGAAAATTTTACTCTGAATGATTCCATATATATCGGTGCGGATGTGGATGTAGAGGAGGATGCTTCCATGGGGGATCCTCCCGGAGATCGCACACATATTTATGTACCAACCGGCAAAACCGTCACAGGGGATTTTGACGCCAATTTTTCTTGGTCTGTCCATCCGAATGGTACAGTTGATCTACCCGGATTTTCTCATACCGAATATGATAGTTTAATTAATATCGCTAACGCTATTAACGGAACCTCCGGCAATAATAAATACAAAGGTGATTACACCATAAATGGCGGCATATTTGATTTAAGTGTCTATGAAAACAATACTTTTTTTATCAGAGGAAAATTAACGGTTAAGGGCGCAACCATAACAGGTGGCAGCCTTAGTTCGCCAGGAATTATTGTTGTCACAAAGGATATAAAAATTCAAAAGCGTGGTTCAACTCAATCATTTGTCGACGACAATATCATTATGATTGGGGATAGAAAAATTGAAATAAAAGATTATACACAGTTTGGAAATGATTATTCTGCTTTGATACCGGCTCTGCGACCTAAAACAGTCAATGAATTATTTACTGATGATGAAATAATAATTGGCGAGGACACCGAGGTTTGGGCTCAAATTTTCACAATTGATAAGATCAAAGTAGAAGGAAGAGTCTTCGGATTGATCTATTCAACAACAGGAATTGAATTCGAAGAAAATAGTTCCTTTTTTGAAGGCGCATTATTTATTCAAAAGATTAAAAAACCGGAAAGTAAATTGAAAAAGGGGAAAATGGATTTAAACCATTCTTTCCCGTTGCATTATTTTTCCGGTATACGGTATCTGGTAGTATCACATAGTTTAAGAGAAATCTAATCCATAGAGAATTAGTTATGATCAAAATAATTATTGTAAATATCAGGAAAAATATTCAACGATTGATGTTTGATCCGGAATATAGCAGATATTATATTCACTAAAGTGAAAAATGGTGGATAAGATTATTAAAAAATAAAGGAACAAAATGTAACAAATGTTGTCGCGAAACGATACAAAATTACATAACTTAGTTGGTAGGCACATTTACCTAAATGCCTATTTGATAATAGGTTACAGTGTTGTTATAGTTTGGCATTATATTTGCACAGATAATATTATTAACAAAATTATTCAATTAACAAATCAAACGATTATTTGAACGTTCCAATGGTAAAAAGAAGACAAATCAAAAAAGCATCACTATTATTAGGAGGAAAATATTGAAGGTATTCAATGAGGATAATCACGGTTTCACATTAATAGAATTAATAATGGTCATCGTGATATTAGGGATTTTAGCAGCAACGGTAATCCCAAGATTTTTTGATTTTACTTCAAAGGCTGAACAGGAAGTTGAAGCAACATTTATTGGAGGGTTAGAAACAGGAATTATTTTGTTTAGTATAGACAAATTGCTTACAACAGGTGAAAAAACTTTTCCGGAGGTGCAGTCGACTCTATTCCCTCGTGTTTTAGATGAAATACCTGACGATTGGTTCTATGACATAACTACCGGTGAGGTTAGACATACCCGTTCTGGTGGCGATACTGAAAGTTGGTGGTATAAAGTATCTACTGATAGTACAAATTTCGAAATTGATACCACACCTGGCGGTCCACCACCACCGGTCAATCCGTAAGGTAGGTAGAGATGACTTGCTGCGTAACAGCCAATCCTGATATTTTAATCGGTAATTAATAATGAGTTCACTCCAGAAAGGGGTTAAAACCCCTATGCTTTGTTTTTTTCCTGGAACCCCTGCCCTAAAGGACAGGGTAAGTGACTTTCCGTATCTTGCTAAATATTTGATACTTACCCCGTCATTTATGGCGGGGAGTAAACATCGTAATAAGATGGGATTCCCGCCTGCCACATTAAAAATAAATAAAACGGGACGGGCAGGTATCCCAATTAGACCTTTTCGGGGTAAACTCAATAATATTACCTGATAATTAAAATGATAATTCGTTCTTTAAAAATAAAATAAATAAATTTCACAATCTGTGTCGTAGGAGATACTATGTTAGAGATGAATAAAAAATTGGAGAATATGATTTTTAAAATAGAATCCGATTACTCAATCGTGGGAGCTATAGCAACTTTGTTAACAGCTATTATCTTTTTTACACCATTTCAGCTACACGCCACTACAATTTCCTTTCAAGATGGCGTTTCTCCAACTGCTGGTTATTCCGGAACAAGTGACACCTATCTTAATGTCGATCAGCCGACTAATAATTACGGCACTTCAACCGAAATTTTAATAGATGGCAGCCCTGACTACGGTACAGTTATTAAATGGGACATAAGTGCTGTACCATCCGGAGAATCAATCCAATCCGCATCCATCACTTTCACAGTTTTCAGTAGCACAAGTGACGTTTATGAAGTTTATGAGATGAAACGGGATTGGGTGGAATCACAGGCAACTTGGAATGAGTTTTCCTCAGGGAATAATTGGCAGAATTCTGGTGCACAAGGCACTAATGACCACGGGACCACAGTACTGGGAACGATAACGGGGAGTACCGGTTCTCAGACTATTAATCTGAACTCTTCCGGGATAGCTCTTGTCCAATCATGGCTTGACAACCCAAGCACAAATTTCGGAATTACTATCCAGGACTATGATGGTACAAGCGATGGAATGGATTTTTACTCAAGTGAATACGCGACTGTTTCATGGCGACCTACGTTTACAGTTCAATACGGTTCCTCCGGTATTATAGAGAGTAGGGTTAATGCTAATAGTGATGATGCAGAGGAACGGCAGTCCAATGGGAATATGTCTCTTAACAGCTCTGATTTGGAACTGATTAGAGACGGATCTAGAGATCAGGAAGTAGGCATGCGTTTTAACAATATCACTCTGTTGCAAGGAATTACAATTGCCAACGCCTATATTCAATTTACTGTCGATGAAACACGCTCAGAAACCACCGATCTTACATTTTATGGTGATGACACCGATAATGCACCAACATTTAGTAATTCATCGGGTAATATTAGTAGCCGAACGAAAACTTCCGATTCTTTAAATTGGAATAATGTACCGGCATGGAATTCCGTAGGTGCTGCGGGTTCTAATCAGAGAACTCCGGATTTATCTTCCATAATCCAAGAGATTGTAGATAGACCCGGTTGGTCCAGCGGCAATTCTATAGTTATTATAGTTGACGGATCAGGAAGAAGAACCGCTGAGTCATATAATGGTTCCCACGGCAGCGCACCATTACTTCATATCCAATATGGTACAGGCAGTATAGGACAAACTTACTTTGTTCGCACTGATGGCAACGATACTAACTCCGGAACGTCAAACTCGTCATCAGGGGCTTGGCAGACCATCCAGAAGGCAGCCGGCACTATGACGGCTGGAGACTCAGTACGTGTTCAGCCTGGTACATATTATGAGAATGTTACTCCAGCGAATAGTGGAACAACCGGTAATTCTATTGTCTATAAGGCTGATGGCGCTGTTGTAATGGATGGGCAAAACAGCTCCGGATATGCTTTTTATATGGATGGTAAGGATTATATTGTAATCGACGGATTTACCATTACAAACTGGCCCAATGGAGGAGGATCTCATGCGACAGTTAAATTCATAAATAGTGACAACGGGGTAGTCCGGAACTGTGTTATTTACGATACTGGGCGTGATGGGATATTCCTTAAAGGCTCAAGCGATAACTGTCTGATAGAAAATAACCTTATCTATAATATCGATGATGACGGCATTTCACCTAAAGGAGACGGTGATCACACTATCCGGAACAACACTTTCTATTCTTGTGGGGGGTGGGCAGTAGAACACACGAATACCAGTGGCAATGTCTATGAGAATAACATTTTTTGGGATAATCTCGACAATACCACCGGTAGTAATGTCACATTTTCCTATAATAATTATATTAGTAGTGTTTTAACCGGCACCGGAAATATTTCTTCCGATCCATTGTTTATCAATTCTTCCGGTAATGATTTTCACATAAGCCATACTGCAGCAGGACAAACATCAGACAGTCCGTGTATCGACGCAGGCAGTGCAACGGCAGCCAGTCTTGGTCTTGATACACGAACAACACGGACTGACCAGGTTGTCGATGCTGGAACTGTAGATTTAGGATATCACTATCTGACAGGCGTTATCAGCTTTTCGGACGGGACATCCGCAGCGGATCTAAGCGGATTGACTAATGAATATGGAATTGCCTGGGGCGATTATAACAATGATGGTTACACCGATCTATATGTCACAAAACAAAATAAACTCTATAAAAATGACGGCGATGGTACATTCTCAACAGAACCACCCTATTTGTACTGTGGTAACCGCGCCGGCCATTGGGCGGATTATGACAACGACGGCGATCTAGATTTTGGTTCGACATCTGGCCTAGTTTTCAGCATAAATAACGGGGATGGTTCTTTTACCATGCAGCAAGATATTTCTACCTTAGGTTTTACGAGCATAAATAACCTGGGCGATTTCGGATGGTTAGATTATAATGAAGATGGTTTCTTGGATCTCTGGGCTCCCAATGGCAGTAACCCCTATACGTATATGTATAGTAATGATGGTGATGGTACTTTTACAGGTATAGCGGGAAGCACTATTGGTCTCACAGCAAATACGAACGGTGAGACTACAGCAGTCACAGATTATGACGGTGATGGACATACCGATATTTTATACCGCGCCAATAACCTTTATTTATGGCATAGCAACGGCGATGGAACTTTTACTAATGTTACTTCATCTGCCGGTGTTAGCTTATCAGGAACTAGCGGCGGATATAACGGAACTGCGTTTGGCGATTATGATAATGACGGAGATTTGGATTTTTATGGCGGTCAAAGTGGCTCGAATAAACTCTACAGTAATGATGGCGATGGTACATTTACCGATGTTACTTCATCTGCCGGTGTGGCTGGCACTTCGTTAACAACGAAGGGTGTTGCTTGGGGCGACTATGATAACGATGGTGATCTGGATCTTTATGTTGCCCATCAGAACGGAGCCAACCAACTTTTTCAGAATGATGGAAGCGGCAGCTTTACCGATGTTGCTCCGATCCTCGGATTAAATGATGGGTCACAGAGCTATGGCGTGGGGTGGGCTGACTTTGACCTTGATGGCGACCTGGATTTGTTTGTCGGTAACAAGTCCGGCTCTAGTAAACTATTTATAAACAATATTGTCGATAGCAATTATTTAAAGGTTAAAGTTAAAGGTGCAGGTGCAGGTGGTGCACCCATTGACGGTACAGGCAGTCGCGTGGAACTGTGGAATTCAGCAGGAACTTCTTTGTTAGCCATAAGAGAAATAAGCGGCGGCGAAGGGATGGGTTCCCATTCACCCAGGATCGTTCATTTTGGATTAGCTGATTCCTGGGGCGGAAGTTCCGGAACGTATACGGTGAAAATAAAATTTACAGGTGGTAACGAGGTTGTTGCGCAAAATGTTACTCCTGACCAACGATCTATTACAATTGGTAGTACAACATTGAATCATACTATTGAAGTGTTTGAAGGAAGTCTTCTGACTGAATTACGAATGGATGAATGTTACTGGGATGGTACCGGTGATGAAGTAGCTGACAGTACTGGGAATGCTAACCACGGTACACCTTACGGTGGCGCAACAATCACTACAGATGGAAAAATCTGTAACGGTGGTCTGTTTGACGGGGTGGATGGTTATGTAGAAGTACCCGATTTAGGGGTCGGTACAGTTACTATTTCGATGTGGATAAACCCGACGCAAACGAATAATAATACCCGCATTTTAAGTAATATAGATGAAACGTTAAATCCATTTGGAAACCAGTTTGCATTGCAGTTTTATAACAATAAGGTACAAATCTGGAGTAATAGCTGGCAGGATATAACATCATCTACGATTCCGTCGGATCAGTGGACTCATTTAGCAATAGTGATAGACGGAGGTCAGGCAATCGGGTATATTAATGGTGTCGAGGAGTTAACCCAGAGTGATGACTATACCCTGCATAAATTAGGAATTGGTTCCATATTCAAGGCAGTTGGCGGTTCCTGGGGAAACTATTTCAGTGGCAAAATTGACGAAGTACGGATTCACAGTAATGCTCTTACTTCAACTGATATTCAGAATTTGATGGCTGATAGTCGAACCTGTAGAGACTGCACACCACCGGCACCAATGTCATGGTGGCAATTGGATGAGTGTAAATGGGAAGGTACTACAAATGAGGTTGTTGATAGCTCCGGAAATGGCTATCATGGTACCGCTTTTGGTGACGCAACAACATCTGATGGGAATGTTTGTAAGGCAGGTGTATTTGATGGTGGGGATGATTATGTGGCATTGGATATGTTCTATAACCAGACCGGTCAAATTACCCAACTGACTGGCGCTGCTTGGGTGAAAACCAGTGTTGGCGGAACGAGCCAGTTCAGTAATTGGGCTATAGTTGATTTCGATAGGAGTGAATATTTCAACCTGTTTATCCGTGGAGATAATGGACGGGTGGGCTTTAGCACAGCAAGTTCCACCGGCACAATCCATGATCACTATGGGAATACAGCAGTCAATGATGGCCTGTGGCACTTTGTCGTGGGGATTTATAATGGTGTAGACAAGATTATCTATGTTGATGGTGTTGAGGATTCACGTGTAGTGAATGCTCATGGGGGGCTGGCTATTGGTACAGGACAGACTAGATACGGTTTTATTGCAGATGGTTCGGAGGCTACCACATTCAACGGATCGCGTAATGAAAATTATTACGATGGTGCTATTGATGAGGTAACTATATACGATCAAGCATTGAATCTTTATCAAGTACAGACGTTGTATACCGATAGTCGGAACTGTACTGATTGTACACCGAATGCAATCGCTACCTGGTATTTGGATGAATCCATTTGGACTGGAGCTACTGATGAAGTTATCGATAGTTCAGGCAACAATCATCACGGTACGGTTTCTGGCGCTGTTCAAACAACGGATGGTAAAATATGGCGAGCGGGTGTTTTTGACGGTGTTGATGATTATATTGAGGTTGCCGATGATCCTGCCCTGGATCTTGTTGATGATTTTACTTTAGCAATGTGGATCAAACCGACCACCGTTGCACCTGAATGGCAGGGAGTCATGACCAAAGGATACCATGGTGGATCCCCCTGGAGTCCGCGAGCCTACAGTATTTATCTGAATTATGATGAAGTGTATATTAGCTGGTATAACTCAGGTTGGCAGAATTTTGCAACAACCGCAGCAAATTTACAGACAGATACATGGTATCATGTTGTGTATGTTAGAACGAGCACAACTGAGACTATATATGTTGATACACTTTCCAAGGCTCAACAAACCATTCAAAGTGCCATGATATCGAATAACGAAAATTTATGGATTGGTGCGACCGCAAATGGTGAAGCCTTTAATGGCGTTATTGATGAAATTCATATTTTTGACAAGGCTTTGACTTTCTTAGAGGTGCAAAATTTATTTTCCAAAACTCATGGACATCCGCCTTATGAAATAACCCACAATGTTGAAAATTTCCCAAAAAATAGATGGGTTTTTCTGGGTGTACCTGTTCAACCATCTCCAGCCGATGCTACCAGTGTAGTTGGCGATGATTTTGGAAGTGCTCCGCCCTATTGGCGGGTAGTTCGTTGGGACACAGATTTGCATGGTTATGCATTTTATCAGGAAAACGGTGACGGACCAGATGCTCTTCCCGGTGAGGAACCACCTGAGTTTGCTCCGGGATTGGGTTTTTGGGTTATACAGAGTTTGCATGACCAAGTAATAATAGATGTTGACGGAGTGGAAGTTAACGATAATTACGAAGTTGATTTAGTTGGACCGCCTGTAGGACAGACTATAGGTAAGAATATGATAGCCAATCCCTATACCAGCAGAATCGATTGGTCAGACGTACAAGTGACTGATGGATCTACCACTTTATCTATTATCGATGCAGGAGCTCAAGGTTGGGTGAATTCCCATGCCTATGTATGGAATTGGCAGAATTCAATGTATGAAGTCGTTACACCAAACACAGGTTCAGCCGGTGATTCAGTTTCTGTTGAGGAGGGCTTTTGGGTTTTACAAATGGACGCCAATAAAGATTTGGATTTGATCTTTAAAAAGTCAGCCGGTCAACCAAAATTATTGGAAAATGACAAACTGTTTGTGAGTCGTTATGGAGATGAAGTTCGGCCAATGAAACGCACCGAATTACAAGGACTAACAGACTGGTCCGGACTTTTATATTTGCATACTACCGATGGGGCATATACAGCCTTAGATAATCGATTTGGAGTTGATCCCAATGGTCTGGAAGGGTTTGATGGGTTGGATGCCAGTTGGTTTGCACCATTGACATCCGAGTATGGAGCTTTATATTTCATGGCACCCGGTGGATCTGAGTTAGTGCATGATATCCGTAATCCGGAGTGGACCGAACAAAATTGGCATTTTAAAGTACTGGATTCCAATGTGAATGGTAATTGGCAGTTACGCTGGCCTAACGTAGCCAGTATCCCGGGTTCTATTCAGTTGTCTTTAGAATCTCCCGAAGGTACGGTAGTCGTATCGGAATTACGTGACAATTTATCTTATGATTTCAGTCTTTCTAGCGGCAGTGACAGGGATTTCTATCTGAATGCTCAAGTAGTAGAGGACAGCATATTTGCTAATCTGAACATCGGTTTTGTCCAAAATCCAGGGATTAGTAAGTATTTGGATCTGTATTTATTCCCTGATGAACCACTGGACTTTATGTTAGTGTTTGTGGATGGCGCTCCGACACCGTCCTATAACGTTGATCCGTTATACAATGTATACAGTGGGTCATTGGAAATGTATGAAGGCGGTCAAAAAGAAATAGTAGTTCATACAATGGATTTGGCGCTTAACCAGGGGGTTGATACATTACAGTACAATTTCATACTCAGCGATGGCAGCGCTGCTTTGGTGCAGGCGCCGGATGATCAGGCTGCGTTGTCTATACCGGGCGGTTTCTTGCCGGAGAACAGTTGGGTTGGTATTGGAGTACAGTCATCACAGGCTGCAGGAGCGCTAGGCTCGGTTTATAGCATCCAGCCTTTCGGACTCACTTTGCCGGAAGGGAGCGAGTTGATTTTATCGGGCGCTGACATTGTGGATTTATTAGGTAATGCAAATGTGTACCGTGAAACCGCATATGGACGGCAATTAGTTCAGGCAACTTACGAACCGATGACGGGAACCATTCACGTGCCTATTAGTCAAAGCGGGCAATACATACTATTAAAATCAGATGAAGGTATATCCGGAATATTGCCACTCCAAACATCACTGCTGGATAACTATCCCAATCCGTTTAATGCCACAACAATAATTCCATATATACTCCAGGAATCTGGGTTAGTATCGATTAAGCTCTATGATTTATTGGGACGCGAAGTAGTAGAGTTAGTCAATAAGCCTCAACCGGCCGGGCATTACAGGGTAACCTGGAACGGCCGAGACCGATATGGGAAACCGGTCTCTAGTGGTGTTTACCTGATCCATTATCGAGCTGGGAGCTACACCCGGACGAACAAATTAATGCTATTGAAATAGGAGAAGATCGAGATGCTTAAAAAGATTTCACTGTTAGTATTGGTGTTGATCGCGTTTTTTCAGCCCGGTTGTGAGAAAGAAAGAGATGAGAAACTGAAATTAGAGATAGTAGATCTTCCCATCGCAATCGTGACAGGTCCCACATCCGTTGAGATCAATTGGGTTACAAATCTGCCCGCCAACAGCGTTGTGTATCACGGATTAACTGACGCCTTAGGAGATACAGTTATGGATGAAGAAGACCGCGAGATCCATACGATTATGTTGACGAATTTGGTTTCGGATACAAACTATTATTATATTGTAGAATCAAGTTCAGATTATTTTAGTAAAATACCTCAAAGTGATCTATCACAGTTTAATACAGCTTGGTCAGATACAGGTATTTCAGGGGACTTATCGATATTATCTGGACCTGAAGTGGTACAGATGGGTCCCATTAGTGTGGAGATTAGTTGGGAAACAAATTTACCAGGGAACAGCGTAGTATACTATGGACTCACAACTGCGTTGGGAGATACTGTTATCGATGATGAGGAGCGTGAGCTTCACGCAATAACATTGGTTGATCTTATGCCGGATACTGTCTATTATTTTATGGTTGAATCGAATTCCAACAATTTTAGCGGGGTACCACAAAGCCCTCAATCGCAATTTGCGACTCAGGCAAATGAAGAAAGTCACATTGTTTATGGATGGTTATATTTTTCACAGGAAGAGTATATTAATGCTTTAAGTTCGTTTAATGATGCGATTTATTTGAATTCCGAATATGGTCCTGCGTATGCAGGTCGAGGATGGGTGTATCTTCGGATGGAAAATTATTCATCTGCACTAGAGAATTTCGATACTGGATTAGGGCTCGATATCACTCAATCGGTAATATATGCAGGAAGATCATTGATTAACTTGGCTCAACAATCCTATTCCGAGGCTATTAGTGATGCACAAATAGTGATAAATGTAGATTCGACGTATCAATTTGAATACGAAACCAGTATTAACTACATCTTGATGCGCCTGGTAATGTCGCAGGCATATTATGCTACCCAGGAATATCAATTAGCGCAGGAGCAGTGTGATATAATTGATCCTGAGAACGGATTGGATCTGGTATTACCGGGGACTTGGGTGGTGAACAGCGTAACCTACGACACCTATCTTGAGGCACTATTGGGATTGATCCAGTATTTGGTATTACAACAGGGAGGAGGATAAAAAAATGTGCAGTGATTGGGTGACAACCAAACAGCCAATCATCGGACAGTCAATACCGGTACGGAGTTTTATATCGATAAATCTTGCCATCGCTATAGCAATTTTTATAAATGTTATGTTATTGGCGCAATTATGATAAAACAATGTTTAATACCTACGCGCCAAAATACAAGAAGTCATAATTTTATTGGGACTAAGACTGTTATCTATCGAATAATTCTGTTTGCTTTTTTTGTTAGCTCAATATTTGCTCAAACTTCCCGTGATATATTTTGGACAGACCGAGTGGGTGTATCGGTGAGTGGTGATGTGTTGACGAAGACATCAGGCGGCAACAGCTGGAATGCAGGAGCCGCTTCTCTTGATTACATTACCAGTGATGGAGCGATAGAGTTCACGGTGGGAGCGACCAATGCATACCGTATGTTTGGATTTTCGGATATTAATACAAATGCGAGTTACCGGACAATCGATTATGCCATTTACGCTCGAGCGAATGGATCGCTGCAGGTTTATGAGAATGGCCGCCGGAAGGGTAAATTTGGTAATTATTCCGTGGGTGATGTATTGCGAGTAGAGCGACAGGGGAGTACCATATTGTACAAGCGTAATGGGACTACGTTGTATACCAGCAGTCGTTCATCCAGTGGTAATTTGATAGCGGATGTATCTATTTACACCATGGGTGGAACGATCACGAATGCGGAGATATACGGAGCAGCATCGACAGCGCCAAATCCGGTGATAGATTTAGTGGCGACGGATGGATTGGGAGAGTCCGATTTAAGCTGGACGGCGCCAAATGACAATGGTTCGGCTATTACGGATTATGAGATTCACTGGAGTACGGATGGTTTTCAGTCTGATGATCAGACGTTCAATGATGGAGTGAATACGAACACCAGTGTAACGGTAACAGGATTGCCAACCGGATCGCCATACACCATTATATCGTACGAAGTTTATGTTATCAACGGTGAGGGGACATCGGTTGTTTCCAATATAGTGACATCAATACCGTTTTATTCCCGTGATATATTTTGGACAGACCGAGTGGGTGTATCGGTGAGTGGTGATGTG
>CAZIFK010000041.1:0-20963 GCA_964538995.1 uncultured bacterium | reverse complement strand
TGGAAGCCATTTCAAGGGTAAACGAAGGCTTTACCCGCGCAACGCGGTTTGCAAACTGAACAGTATGGGATTTCATTTATAATTTATGCTGTTTTTTATGAAACTCAGGACTGTTGAACTTTGCATCTTCAGGAGCAGCATCCTCCGATACATCTATTTCAGAAAATGAATCCTCTAGTTCTATTTCAAATTCTTCCGTAAGAACTTTTTTACTGCTTTTCCTAACGGGTTTTTTCCTCGGCTTTTTCTCCGGCTTTTTTTCTGATTTTTTATCCGGCTCTTTGTCTGTCGTTTCTTTTTTGACTCTATTTCGTCTTGGTTTCGGAACATCCTTCATAGAAACGCCTTCAAGCTCTGATTCTGCAAAAGCCATTTTTCCTTCTGTATCTTTTTCTTCCATTTTCTCATCCAACTCTTCTAGGTTGAATTGAAAGGACTTTGGATTAAACATACCATATAACGCACCATAACCGCGGGTGATTCCATTCCCGATCCCCATATAATTCGGGAGAAGAAAATTCGTTCGAAATTCACCAGAGAATGCACCCCAAAAGCGTTCATCAACCGGCTTAGGAAACATGGATGTTAAGTTCACTTTTGTGAAGATTTTATCTTTGAGTTCAACGCCCATCTCACGAGCCAAAAACACAATGTTTTGGCCCAAAAGTCTATTCAAGAAAGCTAACCGTTCTATATTATTCAAGAATCGATACCGACTACCCGTCGTTTGGTTTAACGCTACCCAGGGAGTTAAAAAACGATACCGGACCAACCTGTCAACCTGTCTGAAGTGATCTGCATTGGAATTCACTTCCGTATCAAATACCTGAAATGTAATATTACCAAAATCCAAGATATCGAGCCTGTCAGCTATTTCAATAACAGGATCCACTCCTTCATGAATTCCAATAATATATATTTGTTCATTCAGGATTTTTACCTGCACTCGGGGATAAAGGAACTGGTCCCGGTATGTTCCATCCATCATAGATATTACTTCCAAATCAGGATACTGGCGCATAAAAACACCTTTAACCTGATATGGGGTTTTTCTAACTGGTTTATCCGTTAATACTCGAACAGTAACCGTGCGCACCTCACTGCTACTATATTCCATAATTTACACCTCTTAAGCTAATTATAATAAAAGGACTACACCTTTAAAGGTAAGTTACATTTATTGATTCATTGTTTCCATAAATTCTTCATTGCTCTTAGTCCGCTTCATTCTCGTAAGCATAAATTCCATTGCTTCAATAACGTTCATCTCGTTCAGGAGTTTCCTTAATATCCACATTCTTCCTAATGTCTTTTTATCTAAGAGTAATTCTTCTTTTCTTGTGCCGGAACGTATAATATCGAATGAAGGATAAATTCGGCGGTCACTTAAACGACGATCTAACACAAGTTCCATATTGCCCGTTCCTTTAAATTCTTCAAAAATCACTTCATCCATTCTGCTTCCTGTATCAATCAGTGCTGTGGCAATAATAGATAAACTACCACTTTCTTCAGTGTTTCTGGCTGCACCAAAAAATTGTTTTGGTTTTTTCAATGCATTTGAATCCACGCCCCCTGATAAAATTTTACCACTGTGAGGAATCACTGCATTATGAGCACGACCGAGACGCGTAAGACTGTCAAGTAAAATAACAACATCATGACCGTATTCCACCATACGTCTGGCTTTCTGTAAAACCATATCTGCAACAGCCACATGACGTTCCGGCGGCTCATCAAACGTTGAACTCACCACTTCTGCATCTACCTGCTGTTTCATATCTGTTACTTCTTCCGGACGTTCATCGATTAATAAAATTATTAGTTTAACTTCCGGATGATTTACCAATAAAGAATTGGCTATCTTTTGTAGCAGAATTGTTTTTCCTGTCTTCGGCTGAGCCACAATCAGTCCGCGCTGGCCTTTTCCAATGGGTGAAATCAAATCCATAATACGTGTTGATAAATTTTTTGGTTCGGTTTCAAGGTTAAACTTTTCATCGGGATATTTAGGTGTCAAATTATCAAACAGAATTCCTTTTTTTACTTGGTCCGGCGATTCATCGTTTACTGTTTCCAGCTTTAACAGTGCATAAAATCGTTCTTTATCTTTCGGTTTACGTATCTGGCCATAAACAGAGTGTCCGGTTTTCAAACCGAAACGCTTAATCTGCGATGGGCTTACATAGATATCATCCTGACCTGGCAAATAATTAAAATTAGGGCTTCGCAAAAAACCATAGCCCTCGTTTAATACTTCAAGAACACCTCTGGCGTGTAACACGCCATCTTTCTCGTTTTGTGCTTCAAGAATTTTTATTATTAATCCCTGCTTATTCAGACCGGATGGGCCCTGGATTTTTAAATCTTGGGCCATTTTCACCAGTTCTTTTATATTTAGAGATTGTAGTTGATTAACATCCATATATAAATAACTCCAATTGAATTATGATAGTGTATTTTTTAATGTAATTTTCTTTGTGAAATATAATCCTGCGGAAGCAGGTGCATAGAAAGTGTGAAATTACTCTAAATGATCCCCTTGTCAAAGGAAAATTGAAAATGCTTAAATACTTGCTCTGCGATATAATGTGAACCAAAAATCAACCCCGGTTTATCTATACTGACTAAAGAAACAAATTCACTCAAGCGATTAATTGGTTGAGTGTTTATATTATATTCTTTTAAGAGGTTACTCAAGTCGACAGCTGGTATTAGAAGATTATTTTCATCATCAAAAGTCCAAATAGTTTCAAAATGTCCTTTTATAGATTTTGCAATCAGGCCTACTTCTTTATCTTCTTTCAATGCAAATAGACCAACTGGTTCCGTATTAAATATAGAGTTAATTGTGTTTAATGTACTTTTGATACCATCTACATTATGCGCCACATCATAGAAAATGGGCTTTTTTGAAGATAAAATTTGAAAGCGGCCTGGCCAGAATGTCTTTTTCAAACCTCTATTTACCAGACTTTCAGGTATATGATGGTTCAGCAATCTTACAGCAGCAACCCCTAATGAAGCATTAACAGCTTGATGAGTGCCTATTAAGGATGTTGTATATTTCGTATCACTCCATGTAAATGTTGTTCCCTCTAAGGAAACTTCACATTCATCTGGTCCTGTAATAAACTGTATTTCTGTTTCAACAGATTTTGCCTTGTCCTCAAGAACGGATTGAACCGACTTTGTTTGACTGCAACTTATGGCAGGAATTCCTTTTTTAATAATTCCAGCTTTTTCCTGAGCTATTTTCTTAATGTCATCTCCCAATATTTCTCGATGGTCCACGCTAACTGTTGTGATAACTGAAACTTCAGGATTGATTACATTGGTAGAATCCAGACGCCCACCCAGACCGGTTTCAACGACTGCATAATCAACTTTTTGCTTATTAAAATACCAAAGCGCCATGGCTGTTGTTGTTTCAAAAAATGTACTTTCAATCGTTTTAACATCATCGTAAAACAAATCCATAAACTCCACAATGGAACCATCAGGAATTGGGATACCGTTTACCCGAATGCGTTCATTGAAACGAATTAAATGCGGTGAAGTATATAAGCCTATGTTCAATCCGGTTTCCCGCAAAATGGAAAAAATCATCGCGCAAGTAGACCCCTTCCCATTTGTTCCTGCTACATGGATATACTTTAATTTTTCATGGGGATTACCACATGTGTCTAAAAGTCTTTCAGTATGCTCAAGCCCTGTTTTGATCCCAAGGCGTTGTAACTTATATAATTCTTTCAGAGTTTGCTGAAAATCAGAATTCATGAACTGTTTGGACATTGTCTAAAGATGAGCCCAAAAAGCGTTTTCCAACTGTTTCAAACCGCATGGGAATGTCAGTTACATAACATGTTAATAATCCCTTTTGGCCGCTGTTGTTTAATAAATGAAATGTCGAAAGCTGTGCTTGCACTTCTCTTGCAACTGCTTCTGCTGAATCGATTAAAATCGTTTTTTCATTTACTAGAGCGGAAATGACTTTTTTTAACAATGGATAATGAGTGCACCCAAGAATCAATGTATCAATTTCTTTTTCATTTAACGGTGTCAAATAGTGCTTGACTATTTTTTCGACCACATCTCCCTCTAACCAGCCCTCTTCTGCCAGCGGGACAAATAATGGACAAGCTTGTGCGCTAGTGATAACGCTTTCATCAATATCATATATTGCATTTTCATAAGCACCGGAGCTTACCGTCGCCACGGTTCCAATCAAGCCGATATGTTTATTTAGAGTCGCTTTAGTCGCCTCCCTCGCTCCCGGGTTTATCACGCCTAAAACAGGGACAGAGACGTATTTCATTAATGTATCTAATGCCAAAGCAGAGGCGGTATTACATGCCACTACTATTATTTTGGCATTGTTTTTTATTAAGAAATCGGTTATTTCACTAGAGTATTCGATAATTAATTCTTTACTCTTGTTACCATAAGGGACCCGAGCTGTATCGCCAAAATAAATAATCGTTTCACTCGGGAGCAATTTCTGTAACGCTTTGACGACAGTTAAACCGCCTAGGCCAGAATCAAACACACCGATGGGTCTTGTATCTGACATTATCCTTCCGCTAATAATTCTTCTCGTAGTGTTCGGAATTTTATAATTGCATTGAAAATTCCCTCTGCAATTTTTTGGCGATAGGCGGGTTGTTTCAACCGGGCTTCTTCAGTGGGGTTTGAGAGAAAACCTGATTCAATAAGAACATTAGGCATACTTGCTCCAATCAATACAACGAATCCCGCTTGTTTAACACCCCGGTTTGGACTATTTAACCTTTTGCTTAATTCCTCCTGGATCAATGCGGCTAAACCTTCGCTTTCTTTCATAAACATGGATTGAGCCATGGTCGCCATTATCAAATTTTCACCTGTCAATTCTTTATATTTCTGACCGCTGTGTTCTTCCATTTTGATAACGGCATTTTCACGATGAGCTAATTCGATGGCGTCATCTGATTTTCCAGGACTTAATAAGTACGTTTCAAATCCTTTTGCTGTACGATTTGGATTGCCATTACAATGTATACTGACAAACATTTTTCCATTATTTTCATTCGCGATTTTTGTACGTTTCCATAAAGGAATAAAAACATCTTCTTCTCGGGTATATACGACATTAATGTTGGTTTTCTTTTCCAGAAGTAGCCCCAAGCGTTTGGTTATATCCAATACAATATCTTTTTCCCGAGTGCCTTTTTTCCCAACTGTGCCACCATCTTTTCCACCATGTCCCGCATCTAAAACAACAGTGTCCAATTGCCATCTTTTCCGTAATGCTCTGATGCGATCAGCGCTTTTATCAAAAGGAGTACGTAATGTTATTACAATCGTATTCGGGTCCGGGCTTTGAAACACCTCATGTCCGATAATTTCTGATCGTAAACGAAAAGCTAATTGAGCAGATTCAGCAAATTGATGGGCTACTACTTTTGCTACAACACCCCTGGTAACAACCTTTTTAATTCGAGTTGTATCCACAAGTCCATCCTGAATGGTTAAATAAAACCATCCGTTGTCATGAACAAACGAACTGATATGACCTTCATCAAAACGTTGTTGTGTATAAAGTGTCAAAATAGTCCCATTTGATTTCTGGTCAATTTCGAGATTTGTTATATTGAAATTGACTACATTAATATCCAGTCTCTTTTTTTTGGGATCATAAGACAATCCAGGCAAAACTGTTTTTTTAAGAATATTAAAAAATGGTACCGTCGGCAGGAAGATATCACCATCTTTATCTCGAGCGTAGACCGGCATATGATATACTTCTTCATCTACTAAAACATAACTGGTATTACTGGAAATTTTTATGCGCGTATCAGAAAAATATAGTACCATTTTCTTTCTATCATTATTTATATATGGCTGTCGGGATGTTAGAATTTCAGACAGATTTTTAGCCGAGATAAAAGATGCCTTATTATCCAGAACGTGTAATTCAGCTTCCTGTTCATTTACACTATTGTATACGGTGATGGATGCGCTCATCCACGATGAACACAAAAGAATAATTAATAGACTATTTAGAATAATGTTACTACGAATCATAAGCGGGAAGTTATTCTTATAAAACTAACCTCTGCAATGGTACTCTACAGATTTATTTGGATAGCTAACGCACCTGTTCTGTGTGTAGTTCCTTCAAATTTTAATGAAGGCCATTTAATTCTATATCTTACAAAAATTCGATAATTGTCTCGTTTCAATAGTTGAATTCTGGCGCCTAGTTGTTGACCATTTTGACTAACAGCAACACTATTCATTTCTCCCGGAAGATTCAACCCCCAGAAATAAATCCTTCCATTATAATCACTCACTTTAGCCACAATCCAGCTGACTGTTGATACAACATTGTTTCCTTTGAATAATATTCTTGTTTCTAAACCGTAACCATCGGATACATTTTTATTAAATGAAGCGTTGTTGATCTGCCATCGGATATTTAATTGTCTATTAATGTTGTATTGATATTGCAATTTTGAAGTCGTTCGTCTTTTTTCAGTTGAAAATTTAGTTTTTTCAAAATTAACTCCATTTATTGTTTGTGAATTTTGTTTAAACTGAATCTTAAATCGATGTGTTGAATTATACCATTTCCAGCGAATGCCATTTTCATAATTGATTAAATGGTATGGAGTATTATTGCCTTTTTCAACTTTTTGTGCAATATCGCTATATAATACAAAAGCATGTTTTTTCACTTTTACCTGAATATTTTGAAAGACACCTCTTTCTCCATTATTAAACCCTCGCCATTCTGCAAAGGGTTGTGAACGGTATGACCTAAAATGGTGGGGGTATGAACGGATTGTAACCAAATATTTAATTCTATCAAATCGAAATATAACCCCCGAGATAAAGGAGATGCGCTGATCGTTATGAATAGCGCTCTCGCCAAACCACTGCCAATTTTGCCATTTACCTGTTGCAAAAATGGATGCTGCTGAGTTAGAAACAACAGATCCATTTCCCTCAACAACGCGCTGATTATTTACGATAATACCAACATGATTTCCAAAATAATCGTTACTCCATAAAAAGGTAGTTGAACTTTCTTTTATATTATTTTCCTTAGCCAAATCATTTTCCGTTACATGCAAACCTGTCTCATCAATATTAATTATACCGTCTTCAATTTTTCCATCTTGGAATGTATTGCCTAACGAAACCATCATTGTTCCATAAGAGGAATTCCATTGAACCCCTAATCCTTTAGTGCTCCAGTATTCATTGCTTGATCTATATGGCTTCAGCCCTTTTCCTTTTCTGGTTAAAACATTTATTGTTTCAAATCCTTTATAAGCAGAGGTGGATCTCCAAGTTATTAAACCATAACCACCTTCCAACTGATGATCGCCCACAATCCATTGAGCAAAGTTTGTATTTCCTTGAATATTAAATACGGCATGATCTAATATATTCTGCTCTCCCGGGTCTTTTTCAAATAGCAAATGAAAATGATAATCTCGAAATGAGATAGAAGCTCGCATATCATGACGAACACCGTTTGTTATCGTAATTTTTTCTCTAATGAATGCATTGATTGATGGCTCATCAATTATGTTGATATTCATTATCAACATTTTAAGTGGCGTGGAAATTTGATTACTCTTATACAACTCGTTTATTGTACGGATCTGATTTAATATTTCCTGATCTTCGGAGGAGAGGATAGAAATGCTTGATAGAATTGAAATAGCATTCTTTTCAGTGTGATCCTCATTTAATAAACTATTTAAATAAATAATATCCTCCTCGGGTATAACTGCTTCAGAATCATAGCCGAGTTGATTTAGGATTTCTTCTGTTGAATTTATCGTATCAGCGGAGGGTAATCCCCACGCCCATGTAATGAGAAATATCCAAATAACTGTGTGTTGAAAAGGCATAATTAATTTTAATATTTTTAAAGTCGATATTAAATCCTAGTGCTAATTGGCCTGGCGAAGATGCATGGCCTGTAAAAACGCCGAGCCACGGCATTAACATAAATTGACCACCAAATTTTATACGACTCTCATATAATGTTTCTTGTTCCCACTCAATAACCAAATTTAGTTTTTCTGATGGATCATACAACAGCCCTGAAGAAATAACCTGCGGCAATAATTCATTTGATTGACCGATGGTTGGCGCATTGATATTTCTCAAACTTCCAAACCAGCTAATGTTTTCATTTAAACCGGCTCGCCAACCAAAATTAATCCCCACGCTAGTATCTTGACCATATTGCTTGATTTTCAGATCATATACCATTATAGATGTGCCCAGTATCAATCTCTCCTTGATTTGTTTTCCTGCTACAACCCCCCAAATAGTTTCACTATATAACTTATCTCCAAATATACTTGCTCCTGCTGAAATATTCCAATTATGCAAGGACATTGCAATAATTGCACTGCGATAGCTTAATGCTTTCAGTGCAAATTTTTCTCCCCATACTATACCAATGTTGGTTTTTTCAAACAACATAACACTCGCAGGATCGTTAAATGTACCAATCGGATTAGATTGAGTATTTATCAATAGGTGTCCGGTTGCAACCGCTGATGGACTTGAGGGATAATGCTCAAACGCACCAAAAAGCTGGTTTAACACAATTATCATGCAAACAATTGAAACCATTGTTGTTCTTTTAATTTGAAGAACGATTGTTAGTACCTCCTATATGAAAAAACAAATAAATATCTGACAAATGAAAATCAGAAACCCAATCTGCTCGATAGCCCTTTATCTTAAGAAATCATTTATTCCCCTAAAACGATAAAAATACAAAAAACCATTTGAAATATCTCACATTATACAATGTTGAAACGAATCCAATATGAATAGTTTACACAACATTTTGTCTATAAACAACTACGCCCCGATAAACGGGGCGCAGCAATTAAAATGGATTTTGACTGTGGATTACTTCTTGGAGCTCATAGCGACGAGAAAAATCAGTGCTAACAGACCCGCGAGGCCTGCATCACCAAATTGTCCCATCAATCTACCTACTCCTGCAATCACGCCAAATGGATCGTCAAATAAAATTCCTATGACAATACCGAGGACCACCAGCGTTTTCAGCAGGTCGGTTATTTTGGCTATCCATTTATTTACTTGGTCAAAAGCATTCATATTTCCTCCTATGATGAGGTTATCAGGATCAAACAGGGCTCAATGTTACAAAAGAGCCCTGTAATTTCATCCCGTTAATTATCCCACCATGGATACGAGAAATAGCAATGCTAATAAACCCGCGAGTCCACCGTCAAGAAATGTATTTACTAAATCAACTATGCCACCAACGGGATCAAAACCTGTTGCGTATAGAATATTAGCAAAAACGAAGAATACGATTAAGCCTTTAACAAGACTTACAATTCCTGCGACGACACTATTGACAGTTGAGCTTACATCAGCCATGATGTTCCTCCTTGGTTTGGTTATTAGGAAACGGAGGCAACTCGCCCCCGCTTTTCTTGGTATGTTCTTTTTTACTTAGATTTGATTTATATATCTTCAAATCCTGTGAATTTAAGCACATTTCAATGTTTATCAACATTTTTATTAGTAAGGGAGATTTTAATTATCAAATAGTTATTTCTCGACGAGAGATGATCGTGCACCCCTGATAACTGCGTCTACCACAAGATATCGAGTTAACCAAAAACAGTCACAAATTCGATTCGTTTTTCGGACCGCCCAGCGCATAAATGGATTAAATAGACAATATCCTTTCATGGAGTTAATCCAGTGCCCTCCCAATTCATTTGAATAGTGAGGATATTGAGTAATTAACGACGACAAATTGAACTTTCCATAATGAAACATTGATAAACAAAATTCATCCAGGCTTCTTTTATGATAGTGTTCGCTCATTGCTTCAGATGAATATCTCAACGATTCCGGATATGCTTCCCAAAGACGTATTGCCAGCTCGGTGTCTTCTCCTCCATACGTAGTAATTTTTTCATCAAAAAGATCAATTATTTCAAAGACAGAACGCCTTACAGCTGTATTATTAAATAAAAAATATTGGAAATTGATTGGTATTCCTTCTCCAAACTGTCGAGCGCCTCTTCTTTTATCATAGAGATATTTATCCAATAAATTTGCTGTTTCGCTCCCTGGGATTTTAGAATCGCCGATCACCCCGACAACATTATTATCGGAAAGAATCTGAATGTGTAATTTTATCCAGTTTTGTTTTACAATCATATCACTGTCTAAAAAGCAGATGATGTTTCCATTTCCTGCCTTTATTCCTGAATTTCGAGCCGAAGCTAATCCTTTATTACGCTCATGGTGAATAACCGTAATATTCGACTGATTGGAAAATGATTCTAGCAATTCAGCTGTATGATCCGTCGAACCATCATTAATTAAATAAAATTTTACTGTATTATCATATTCTTGAATCATGATACTCTTAATACATTTCTCAACAACATGAGCAACATTATAACAGGGAATAACAATATCTACTGTTGGGCAATAATTCAAATGATTCCCCTCTCTTCATAATAATTGTATAGTACGTCAGCTGTATTGTGTAGATCGTGGTATTTCACCCCCCACTCTCTACTTCGTCTTTTATATTTCATAATTTTATTCGGATTTTCAATCAACTCTAACAACGTTTCATAAAGAGCGTCTCCAGTTACATTGACAAACGGATGGTCCGGAATGAACTCTACGTATTGTGGAATCAGTTCTGTAACACAGCATAGTCCCATAGACAACGCTTCCACAGAATTCATGCCATAGCCCCAGCCTCCACGATTGTGGACCTGATCGATCAAAATATCGCAGGATTGTTTAACGCGCTGGGCTTCGTCATGAGACATATTTTCAATCAATACAAATTCTATATTTTCATCTTTTGCCAGTTTTTCACAAATGGGAATAATCGTTTCACTGCCTTTGTAATATCTATTTGTAGGACTGTGGCAAATTCGTATTGGATGGTTAACTGTTTGAGGTTCTCCGTGCCTGCTGGTATCGTATGGAAGGAATAAATACTGTAAATCCGGGTGTTTTTGCAACAGATCAAGTTCACTGGTTACATTCAAATTGCTGGCGTTATCTATGGTTGGTATAACTCCTCTTGTACGCAAATCCTGGCCATGATACGTGCAAACAATAGGTTTACCCAATTTCTTCAGTTTGTTCACAAACCTTCCATCACGATAAAACTCCAAACCCCAGTCCAAATGATAAATATCGTAATTCAACAAATTTAATTCTGCTATAGTCTGTTCGATTTTAAAACTCCATAGCCAGTCCCGAAATTTGAAATACCATTTTTCTAGGGTTGAATTGGGTGTCCAAACCGGCGGATAACCCTCTTTTTCCTGATAATCGCCTTCTGCTCCTCTTGCCAATTGATAATATCGATGTCTGCTCTTCATATACCAAGGACTGGCTTTAACCAACGGCAGATTTAAACAAATCCCTGGATCATAATCATGCTTGGTATGATATAGAGTAATAAATGTGCATTCGTTGCCTCGCGCTTTGTGAGCTTGTTTCCACAGACTAAGTGTTCCAACTGTATTTTCCGGGGCAATGTATAAAATTTTTAAGATAGTAAATCCTTACTTTGATTTGTTTTAAAAATAAATGCATGATCATCGAAACTATCTGAATAACTAAACTTACCTAAAAACTCATTGTACAGAAGTTCAAAATTCAATTCTTTCATTTTGTCAATTAAATCATTTACGGTGATTCCCCACTGAAAAATATGATGTATATCTCTCCAGATTTTCCCATGATCAGGATTGAGTTCATATGTTTTATTTATCACATTTTGAGATAATGGATGGTCTCTTTCAAACGGCACATGCTGAAAATATTCATCAAAGCCTAAATCCAACAAACGAATTGTCTTATCTGTTTTATTGAACATTTGGTTGAAAATCACAAAATACTTAGTCTTATCAGAGTATAATTCTAAAACTTCATTCCAGTCCGGATCAACTTGGTGAAGAAGCACATCAAACAAATATATGGCATCTACATTTTGTATTTTTGATACTGTATTAGCATCTGCAAAATTCATTTCTAACGATGTGATCTGATTAAATGTTTTGCATGAATCTAAATATTTTTGAGTGAGTTCTGTGTCAACTTGGATTACTCTATCAACGTGATGTTTTTGAATTGTGTAAAAAGAATATGCTCCATGAATTTTATAGATGCCTCCTAGATCTGCAATTATATTGATATCCCCATCAGCTAATTCAAATAATGTATCGATCAACCTCTTCTTTGATCGATCAAAATAAATGGGATAACCATACATTAGTTTTGCCCATAATCCATAAATGCCTTTACGAAATCTTTTTAATCTTAAATTTTTCCCATTTTTTATCATTTTGATATATTAGCTATTCCATCATTTAATATCATTTTAATAGTCACTCCCAAAGCGACGTATAAAACTTTCATATTTGACTATACTGTTTCTGGATATAATATGTAATGTCTAATGAAATTAATACAATTTAATGATATGATAATTTTATGAAACTGCAACAGAAAATAGCGCAGATTACTGCATTTATTACACCCATCATTGCTAATAAACAAATAATTGGCATTCTCGGAATTATCTTCGCTTATGCAATTTTCCTTGTTCAAGTTGTTGAATTTGTCGGGTTCAATATTTTACGAGTTATTTTTTCTATTTTTACTATTTCGAGTTTTAGCCTGCTATTGTTTTCCATATTCGAAAATTACTGGATCAGGATTTGTGGGTCGGCTGTTTATCTTCTGTTGCTCTGGTCAAATGTACTCCACTTCAGATTCTTTGATTCCACTATGCATTTAGGTACACTGCTGAATATTGGTTTTTTACCGATCCTTGGATCACAAATATTGTTTTTGATCCGTTGGTACGATGGGTTCTATTTGTTATCATTTATTGCCGGAATTTTCTTTTTCAAATTTTCACTAAAAACATCAATACAAAAACGTATTCCCCAGATAATGCTTTTCCTCTGTGTGTGGATATTTTTACAAGTCTTTCAGTATTTTGCAGCAACGCAAAGCCCTCTCAACTCAGCAAAAAAATACAACGAACCATTTACGCGGTGGGATATTTACAAAGATATCCGTTTTGTGAGCCGTGATCATATCGGCAGCGTCTTGTATTTTGGGTTTCTCTGGACTTACGGAGTTGATCTATATAGGATGAATACAAAACCCGCTCATACTGAACCAATCCCTGAATCTAATTTTTCTATCCATATACCTCTGGAAAAACAACGAAATATTATCGCTATTCAAGTCGAATCTTTGGACAAAAATGTCATTCACCACACAGTTGACAGTAAACGGGTCATGCCCTTTTTACATCGATTAACACAGGAGTCGATTTATTTTACAAACGTATTCGCCCAGCATACCAGTGTAGGCGGAACATCCGATGCTGAATTCTGCGTATTAACATCTCAATATCCTCTTGGTCATAAAGGCACTTTTTTCGCTGTTGGTTTAGAACAGCTTCCTTCCGTTCCCGTTATATTGAATCGTAATGGATTTGCCACATTAGCTTTTCATGGCAATACCGGTTCCTTTTTCAACCGCAAACGGGGTCTGATAGAACTTGGTTTTCAACAAACGTTTTTTAAAAATGATTTTACGATTACCAACCCTGATAAATGGCATGCGCTGAAGGATATGGACTTTTTAGGTCAGGTTCAGCAAATACTCGTCAATATCGATTCTCCATACTTTGCTTTCATTCTCACCTTAACCAGTCATACACCATTCGATCTCATTGATGAAAGGGATTACGTTAGTGATTTTAATACGGAAGATCTGGTTGTGAAAAATTATCTGAATTCCATGGCTTATGTGGATTCAGCTTTGGAAGATTTTATATCTGCTATGCAGCGGGTAGACCCCAATTCTCTTATCATTCTTTTTGGAGATCATTGCGCAAATATCCATGAAACGGAATACACATCCTACGACATCAAAGGACTGGAACCGATTCCCCTTTTCATATTAGATCAAATGAATCAAACCAATGACGAAATTTTGATTGCCGGCTCCACCATTGATTTTGGCCCTACGTTATTTGATTATCTAGGAATTGAAATTCCGGCATTCTGGCAGGGGAAATCATTACTTGATCAGGAAAAGCATCGTAACACATTCATTTACAATTCACCTTACTATTTTGATACCAAAGGAACACTGCAAAAACTATCGGATCGGTCCGTCAATACCGAAGAATTGTACAGAATTCAAAAATATATCTGGTGAAAATTATGGAAGAAGCGTTTTGTAAATGTCAAACAGTTTTTCTTCCTGTTCTTCCCAGTAATATTTTTCTACAAAAGCATTATACCCATTTAGTTTGTACAAAGAATATTTTTCCTTGTTTTCAAACATATATATGATTCCGTCTGCCAGAGCATTGTAGGAATCGGGTTCTACGCAAATGCCGCATTGTACATTTTCAATATATTGCCTGGATGGTGGAAGGTCAAAGGATACAATCGGTAACTTGCAGGCGCTGTATTCAAACATTTTAATAACAATATTATTGCGAAATTTATCAATATTGTAAAAAGGAAGTAATCCGATGGAATTTTTTGCAATTTTACCAGGGATATCAAGATGGGAAATTGAATCTGATAGAAGTACATTATTTTCTAGTCCAAATTCTTCAATCATGTTTTGGCATTGATCCTTTTCGACAGGATAAGAAAAATGTCCTATCAAATTCAGCGCCGCTTCATGATATTTTTCTACAACCAATTTCATCGCTTCGATCATTAAAAACACACCCCGTTCCCGGCGGAGCTGGCCATGATATATACAGGAAAATGGGCGTTGTATTATTGTTTTGTCATCAATGGTAAAAATATCTTTATTGGGATAATTATAGATTAATGTGCAAGGGCCAACAACTTTATAATAATCATATAGCCAATCATCGCTGGCGATAAAATAATCCATTTTGTTAAGAAACCAGTTTTCAAACTGACGCATCCCAAAGCCCAGCAGTTGAGGAATTGGCACCGGTTTTCTTGAAAATTCCCGATACATGGCACTCCAATCCTCCGCCGGATCGTATATTAATTTGACGTTGTGTTTGGACTTGTACTTTACCGCCGTGGGCAATAACTGAGGTTCTGTAACTTGAATAATATCCGGTTTAATCATTTCAAGATGTTCAAAAATCCAAGATGAATTTTTGAGTTTAGATGGTGTGTCATTCCCCACAATCGTAATCTCATCGCTCTCCGTCGAACTAACTCTTGGATTAAGGATGGAAACAGAAGCTATTTTATTAAGAGATCGTGCGAGTTTATAATAAATACGATCATCGTATGGATTTGGATTAGTAGTTAATAGACAAATTTTCATTTTTTAAACCTGAAGTTTGATACCAAAAACTGCCTTTCTCCGGGTGTAAAAAATTGCGAAACCCACAACAGCGATGGATATAAACAAAGATTTATTAAACCAACAATCCATAGTTTGCCGGACCATACCCAGATGAGAAAAAGGGTGCCTGTAATAATTACAATCCTGCCCAATCGTTTCCATTCCCAGGTAAGGGGGTAAAAACGAATAACTACAAAATACTGCAATATCACCATGATACTATAACCGATCAGTGTTGCTACCGCTGCTGATTTATACCCAAACCTAGGGATGAGTATAAAATTTATTATAATATTGATAAGGGCAGCCGCTCCATTCAAGATTGGAATCCAGCCATTTTTCTTTTTGATATAAATACCTGGGAGTTGAACCAGAAATGCTCCTAAAAAAATATAGGCAAGGAGTACTATTGGGACGATACTCAAGCTGTCCCAATACACCGGACTGATAATCGGGCGGTTTCCAATGGGAATACGAACTAAATATTCGATAAAGAATGATAAAAAGAGGAAAAGATAGGTCGTAACCAGTAGGAAATAGGTTCCGGTGCGGGCGAATAATTGTGGAGCATCTTCCTTGTCTGCCTGTTTCAGATAGTACGGTTGCCAGGCAAATTTGAATGCCATCACAATAATCAACATGAATATTCCCAGACGATAACTTGCACTATAGAGCCCAACAGCATTTTCATCCACAAGCCATTTAATCATGTAGCGGTCAATCAACTCATTGAAAATGCTGGCAATCCCGGATGGAATGTAAGGCAGGGCAAAAATGAATAATACCCTCCACCAGCCAGTATCGAAACGCAATTCTATCGTCTTAATAATTTTTGGCAAAATCAGGAGAAAAGCGACTCCCGATGCAATGAGATTGCTCAGAAATATGTAATCGATGCTAAGCTGCCGTATTCCAATCCACCAGATATTTAATCCTAACACAATGATGACATGAGACAGCTCCAGGAAAACAAAACGATATGGTTTGTTTTCTAGCCGCAGCAGCACTTTCGGTAATGCGATTAATGTATCAAAGGCAAGGATCCCGATTGCAAGCTGAATAAGGCGTGTATATTTGTCCCCAACTGTAAGAAAAGCAATCTTATCCGCAAAAATAAACATAATACTACCCAGGATCAGAGACGAAAAAAGAAGCGAAATAAAACTAGTTGAGAAAATGGTTTTTTTATTTTCATCTGTTTTTTCCATACCTTGATATCGCATGTAAGCAACATCCATTCCGTGGGCAAACAGAATATTGGCAAACGCAATGAAGGCATAAAGAAGAGATACTACACCATATTCCTCAGGTGATAAGCGATGTGTGTACAGTGGCAATAAGAGAAAATTGATAAAACGAGTTATAAAATGACCGAAGCCATAAACAACAGATTGTTTCCCAAGTTGGAGCAATGATGACATGTAAATATATTGTGGTGTTTACAAGCGAATCGCCAGCGTATCTCTGAATTGACCGCTGGCGCCAAAGTTTTCTTTAAATCTAGCTAATCCCATATTTGGCTCTTCGTTCACTGTAAAAATGCCGAAATCGAACACTGAAAATTTTTCTTTAATAGCCCAGTCAAATATTTTGTAGAACAGAAGATTGATGGGGCGGCTTTCCTGAAAATCCTCATCATGACTGATGTAAAAAGCCAAAATAACATTTTCAGTAACAGCAAAATTTACGACTCCAGCCACCATTTTATTTTCCATAAAAGCACCAAATAAATGGATTTTATTCGGAAATAATTCTTTTAGATACACAAGTTCATCCAACGTATGGGTGGGGTTTACACCATGACGGATGCTCAAATTCTTTTTCAGTATTTCGTAGAATGCGGCAAAATCATCGGAAAGTTTTATTTCAATGCCGGATTTTTCAGCTTTGCGAACAGCTGTTCTATGCGTTGATTTGAATTTCGCTAAATTTTCTGTAATGGAATTCTCCAAAAACAAGACACTCGAAATTTCCCGTTTTACATATGAAAAGCCGTTTTGCAACAGAGCAAAATCAATGTAGTGGGAAAGACGTTTACTATAAATCGTTGGTGGTTGTGTAAGTCGAATGCCATCAAATCCGTTTTTATTAGCATAAGATATCAACTGTTTCACCAACTCCAGAGCATCTGCAAAAGCAAGATTTTCCTGCACAACCAACGAACCAATTGAAGCCCCCGGATGAGACACCAACCAGCGATTATTGCCTTCAAAAACTTCTGCAGCTGGAAAGATGCTGACCGGTTTACCCTTTTTCATAAAAACAAGACTATGATCCTGAAATCTGTCAGAGGGATGATAGTGGAGGAATTTTCGGGTATGGAATATTGTTCCATTATTTGCAGTGGAAACAAAGCTGTCCCACTCACTTGCATTATAACTATATCTTTTTAATGAAATCATAGGTTAATTAGAACGAAAAATTAGGTGGAGATGTTTCCATAAACAATTCCTGTTTGATTTACGTTTGCACAGCTAAAATCGCCTATCTAATTTGATACCCCTAAATTTGGAGACTTAATGTCAGATTCGCGCATTACACATGTTACAGCCCGGGAAGTCCTAGACTCCCGAGGAAATCCAACTGTGGAGGTGGATGTTCAGTTAAACGATGGCAGTATTGGCCGCGCAATTGTTCCGTCCGGCGCTTCCACAGGTGAACATGAAGCAGTCGAGCTTCGAGACGGAGATAATAACCGCTTTCTGGGTAAAGGTGTTAGCCAAGCAGTCCACAACGTAAAAGAAATCCTCGGTCCTTCAGTAAAAGGGTTGAATGCCAATGATCAGCGAGCGTTAGACAATCATATGATAGAACTCGACGGAACGGACAATAAATCCAAGCTCGGAGCCAATGCGATATTAGGCGTTTCCATGGCCAGTGCACGAGCAATTGCTGCCAGTATAAAACAACCTCTATTCCAATCCCTCGGTGGAGATGGGGCAGTTACACTGCCCATTCCTATGATGAATATTCTTAATGGCGGCAGCCATGCGGATAATAATGTAGATATCCAGGAATTCATGGTGTTTCCCATTGGAGCTTCATCTTTTTTTAAAGCGCTGCAAATGGGCACGGAAACATTTCATCATCTTAAATCCGTGCTGAAATCCAAAGGAATGAATACATCCGTCGGGGATGAGGGCGGATTTGCTCCTAACCTCAGCAGTAATGAAGAGGCGATTGAGGTAATATTAGAGGCCATTGATAAGGCTGGATACAAACCCGGCCAAGATATTTATATTGCTCTTGATGTGGCTGCAAGTGAAATATATAATGAAGGTGTGTACCATTTAGAATCCGAAGGACGACAGCTCTCTTCTGATGAAATGGTTGCATATTATAAAGACTTACTGGAGAAATATCCTATTGTTTCTATTGAAGATGGTTTGGCCGAAGATGACTGGGATGGCTGGCAACACATGAATGCAGAATTGGGTAAACAGGTGCAAATTGTTGGCGACGATTTAACGGTGACTAACATTACCCGATTGCAACGGGCTATTGATGAAAAGTCCATGAATGCGATTCTGATTAAACTGAATCAAATTGGTACTGTCACCGAAACCATTGATGCCATTAATTTAGCTAAAGAAAACAGTTTTGGCACTATTATCTCCCATCGCTCCGGTGAAACGGAAGATACTACCATTGCCGATTTTGCTGTGGCAATGGAAACCGGGCAGATTAAAACAGGATCTGCTTCCCGTACAGATCGTGTTTGTAAATACAATCAGCTTTTACGCATTGAAGAAATCCTTGGTGACCGGGCGATGTTCCCCGGTATAGAGGTTTTAAGCAACTCATGAGGCGCTATTCTTCTATGCAAAGAAAACGTGCGAAAAGACATCCTTCACGAGCAGTCGAAATTCAAAAAAAAATAGTGCGTACCATCTTGATTCTTGGAGCTATTGTACTATTAATTATTTTCTTTTTGGGGGATCACGGCGTTTATCAACTATACCGCCTACGTAAAGAAAAGACTGAAGTTCAAAAACTGATTGTTGAATTGCGCGAAGAGAAACAAGACCTAGAAGCGGAAAAAATTCGTCTGGAAACAGATTTTGATTATATTGAACGACTGGCGAGAGAGCGCTATCGTATGGCAAAAAAAGGGGAAAAAGTTTATAAAGTCATTCCGAAAAGCGAATAAACTAAAAACCTAAATTATAATACACTCTGTCACCGCCCATTTTACCAGTACAGATTAATTCAACATTTTTTGGCTTCGATTTAAAATCGTAGATCAACTCTGCTATGATTGATTGATTTGGTTTGATAATGGCCAAGTCTTGATACTTCCCCTCGAAGGGATTTAATTCGCCTTTGTTTTTCCCTTTGCCCATGATCTTTAAAAGGGCCATGGCTGAAAAGTCAAGCTCTTTGGCAGAATGACCATTTGAAATTTTTAATGATATTTTTACTCTTTTCCCGTTACGTGTTACATTTAATAATTTGTATTTCGCATTATCTGCAACCTGTTCAACCCCAACAAGATGAGACACCCGTCCTTCTTCCAGTGACTCAATTGGGATATAAAATTCTATTGTCGCTTTAATATACTTTCCGGATTTATCTTTTTTCAGTTTTACAACTTTTGTACCTGGATACAATTGTCCCATCAACAATTTTTTTGATTCATTAGGTGAGGAATAAATCTCTGTTTTTTTAATCGTTTCAGTTTCTTGGGATAAAATGAGAATTGGGAACAAAATAATTAATAAATATTTCATGAAATATTATAGAGTAAGTGTATGCGTCTTGATAAATGCGTCTAAATAAATTTCCACTCTCCTGTTTTTGGCTCGAGTTGTGTTGATGTCTAAACTACTTTTCCCAACCGTGCCTATCTCCACAACCGGTCGATATTCACCATAACCCATGGCGGAGAATTTACTTTCTGATATTTGTGAAAATTCACTTATTAGTTTTACAATATTTAGAGCTCGGGCAGTGGATAAATCCCAATTACTTTCATATTTCGCATTTTCAGGAAGAGGAAGATCATCTGTATGACCTTCGCATCTGATTTCCACATTAAAATATCCACCCCGTTTTTCTATTGCTTCTAACAATTTATCATATTTTGGATCTTCATCAACATTTAACACTTTTGATACACGAATAATCCCCCCTATCTGTCTAATCAATGGATACACCATAGGCTGGACTTCCGCATCCATGGAACTGAACAGCCTACCGCTAGCCATCGTGATTTTAACACCTTTGGTTACTCTATCAACCGAAACGTACGATGATTCAATATTTTCCTTAAGCTCCTCATATGTTTCATCCAAAAGCATATTAATGACACGATCGACATGCTTTTCGGCATCATTCAAAATAACTAGCAATAAAATGAAGAATGTCAATAATAAGGTTACCAAATCTGCATAAGTTAATGCCCATGCCGTGCTTTTGGATCGGGCTTCTGTAGCAGAAACGGCGATAGATTTTTGAGCCAAGGTCTAAGCCTCTAACTGCCGCTCTTTTCTTGGGACAAATGTCATCAGTTTTTCCTTGATAAGAATCGGATGATCTTTTTTATGGAT
>CAZIFK010000040.1:0-20974 GCA_964538995.1 uncultured bacterium | reverse complement strand
CTGGTGGAAATCAATGAAGCCGTTTTTTGATAAATCATGTCATAATACACATCTTCTGTCATAGTTCTGGACATGCTTTTTTCTATTTGCAAAATTTCTCCGGCACTCAGCTTTTCCGCTGTACGCGATAGAAGTTCCAGGGCATCATAATTCTTTAATTTTATTAGATTTATCAGCACTTTACTGAAAAGAAAATCACCCATAAGAATGGATACTTTATTCTTCCAAATGCGATTAATAGCCAAGAAACCTCGTCTTTTGTCTGCTCCATCCACTACATCATCATGAACGAGGGTCGCTACATGAAGCAGTTCAATCATGGCTGCTGCTTGATAGCTTTGTAATGTTGGTTTTCCTGTTAATCGAGCCGATAGAATCGTCAAAATGGGGCGAATATGTTTTCCCTTGTGGCGCAGTATATACTTTCCAATCGTATTCACAAGCCGTACTTCAGAATGGAGCGCTTCCTTGAATTCTCCTTCAAAAATTTTCAGATCTTCAAATATGGGAGCTGTTATTTCTTTAATGTTTTTTATTTCTTCGCGCATGACAGATTTATGATTTCATATGTCTCTGATTGACTATCCAACTTACGCCAATGCTTAATTCATATAAAAGAACAAGCGGAATGGACATAAACAATAAACTCACAGGATCCGGCGGTGTAATAAATGCAGATAACAGCAAGATAATGATTAGTGCATGTTTTCGGTAATGGCGCATAAATGGTGGTGTTAATATCCCGATGATAGATAAGATGAATACGACTACCGGGAGTTCAAAAATGATTCCGCTACCTAGCATCAGCCAGGTGATAAAACTGAAATAATAGTTGATGGAATAGTTGTTTTGAATATCAGACATTCCCAAGGATGAGAAAAATTGTAATGAAAACGGAATGATGACCATGTATGCAAAGAGAACTCCGATGATGAATGACATATAACTGAAAAAAACCAGGGGAATCATGAACTTTTTCTCATTTTTATAAAGACCCGGAGAAATAAATTTGGCTAACTGATATGTAATCACCGGTAGTGCTAAAATAAATCCTCCGACAATAGACATTCCCCATTTAATCATAAACATACCTTGCACAGTCAATACCTGAAGGTTCATTGGTGATGAAATGTGTTCTGTGGGTGCAATTAATAGGGAGATGATGTCATCGATAAAAAAGTAAGCGACCATTCCTCCAATGACGATTGAACCAACTGATTTTACTAATCGCCAGCGTAATTCTTCAAGATGATCTAGAAAAGACATGTCTGATTTTTCACTCATTTTTCAATATTGCGGATGAAATTTCATATGGAGAAAATTTAATCGAATCAATTGAATGCGTCTCTTGAGATAATGTTTCTAATTTTTCTGAAGTCCAAAATTCATCCAGTAATTTTTCCTGAACAAGCCCTAAAACGCGCGTTCTGTGTTTTTCCAATCTATGGGTATCAAACAGTCCATTGGACTTCATATTTACTAAATATTCTTCTATGCCATCATAAAGTTCACTCATTCCTTTTCCCTCGGTTGCAATTGTTTTAATGACCAAAGGTTCTGATTGATCCGTCGCATGGGATGTATGAAGAATATTTTGGAGTAATTGAGCCAACCTGCCGGCACCATCCCTATCAGATTTATTGATGATAAACAGGTCAGCGATTTCAATCAATCCGGCCTTCATAAGTTGAATTTCATCACCGGATTCCGGAACTAAAATGACAATCGTTAAATCAACAGCAGCAGCCACATCGTGTTCACCCTGTCCCACACCAACCGTCTCATAAATAACAATATCCTTACCGCTGGCAGCCAATACATCACCCACATCTTGCGTTTTTCTGGCTAGACCACCTAAATCACCATGAGAGCCCATGCTGCGAATAAATACATTTTCCTCCCATATATACCGATTCATCCGAACGCGATCACCCAGTAAAGCGCCGCCTGTAAACGGACTGGTCGGGTCGACTGCCACTACGCCAATAGATTTACCGTGTTCAAGAAATAGTTTGATCAATTGATCCGTTAAGGTGCTTTTTCCAGACCCGGGTGGCCCGGTAATTCCAATGCGGATAGCATCCGTACTATATTTGTAAAGGGAAATAAAAAAATCATCCGTAAGTCCCTGATTATTTTCGATACTGGTAATTACTCTGGAGAGTGCACGATGATCATTGGCACGAATACCTTCTAAAATACGGTTAAACATAGAAGGGAATTTAGGGCTTTAGGAGAATAAACGGCAAAAAGCAGAATAATCGATGATGGCTAACGTTCGACCATCTTTTTCTATCATTCCCTTTTCTTCAAATAATGTGAATGTCCTGGATACGGTTTCTCTGGACGTGCCGGCCATATTGGCTATGTCCTGCTGATATGGAAAATTTGGTATTCTAACTTTCCCTCTTTGAATTTTTCCTAATTCTTCGGAAAGCCTGATTAATGTCATTCCAATACGATGCTCAACATCACTCAAGGATAGGCTTTCAATCTGTTGATCACTTTTACGCAATCGCATGGTAAGCTCTTCTAATAAGCTAATTGAAATCTTAGGATATGTCTCTAAAATATCCAAAAAATCATTTCGAGATAACGTGAGTACTTCAGAATTTTCCAGAGAAATCACATTCGCTGATCGACCTACCCCATCCAAAAGCGACATTTCACCAAAAAAATCACCCTCACCAAGTATCGCTAAAATCACTTCTCGACCATCATCGCTTAATCGAGTGATTTTCACACTTCCACCGGCAATGACAAAAAACGTTTCTCCCGTGGCCTCTTCCAAAAGGATCACTTGCCCCTTATTGTACGTTCTTGTCACCATCCTTTCAGAAATTTTAGTGATATCGTTTTGATTCAATTCAGAAAATATGGGAACAGTCTGCAGTAGTTCGGTTTTATTCATGCGCGAAAATACGTGTTTTTATTAAGTATATCAAATTATGAAAATATGTTAATCTTTAGTTGAGTTTTCGACATATAAACGATAACTTTCTCCCCGAATTTTTGGTAAAAAAGGAAATATTTATATGGATAGACATCCACAACAAATTAAACGTGAGAGACAAGACATAAAGCGGCGAGCAAAAAACGTTACAGAAATGTCAAGATTGCGTACTGCTATCAGTAATGTTTTGAAAACATCAACAACTGATGATGCTCAAAAACTGTATACACAGGCTGTTAGTTTTATTGATAAAGCTGCACGTAGAGGGTTAATCAAGAAAAACACTGCTGCTCGTCGAAAATCTCGTATTACGCGTCATTTAAACTCATTAGCGTAACACCCTTCCTTAATAAATGAAAAGCTCTTCGGTTATACCGAGGGGCTTTTTTTATTTGTATGAATGAATTCACTCTAGAATAGGGTTCCCGCCTGCCGGTCGGGCAGGAAAACCCCTAAATTTTGTTTATTCGCTATAACCCCTGCCCTAAAGGACAGGGTAAGTAACTTTCCGTATCTTGCTAAATATTTGATACTTACCCCGTCATTTATGGCGGGGAGTGAACATTGTAATAAGATGGGATTCCGGCCTGCCACATTAAGAATAATTTGAACGGGGCGGGCAGGTATCCCAATTGAACCTTTTCAGATCAGACTCATGAATGAGTGGCTGCCTGATTGTTTGTATTTTCTCCAACGACCAATCAACCAATCAGGTAATTATATTTTATCCTTCGGAAATTTGATAATTCGGCGCTTCTTTAACAATACGAACTTCATGAGGGTGATTTTCTTTTACACCAGCTGACGTTATCTGGATAAAAGTCGTATTTTTCCGAAACGATTGAATATCTTTCGCACCACAATAACCCATGGATGACCTTAAACCACCCATAAGTTGATGAATGGTATTTCTTACAGACCCTCGATATGGAACGATACCTTCGATACCTTCCGGAACCAATTTTGTGGCTTCAGCTCCTTCCTGAAAATAACGGTCACCGCTGCCCTCTTTCATAGCACCCATGGAACCCATTCCGCGATAAGCTTTGTATTGACGACCTTCATAAAGAATTGTTTCGCCAGGGCTTTCATCCATCCCGGCCAGCAATGAACCAAGCATCACTGTTTCTGCTCCTGCTGCGATTGCTTTGGCAAGATCACCGCTATATCTGATTCCACCATCCGCAATGATCGGAACATCGTATCTTGAAGCTGCATCAGCGCAATTCATCACGGCTGTTAACTGCGGCACACCCACACCGGCTATAACACGAGTCGTACAGCTGGCCCCTGCGCCAATACCGACTTTAACACAGTCCACACCGGCATCAATTAACGCTTCGGTTCCATCTTTGGTGGCCACATTTCCTGCGATGATCTCTAATGAATCACCTAATTTAGATTTAATTTTTTTCACTGCAGCTAATACACCGGCAGAATGCCCATGCGCTGTGTCTAAAACGATCACATCTACGTCCGCACATGCCAATGCATCTGCGCGATCAAAGGCATCTTGACCAACACCAATTGCGGCGCCAACGCGGAGCCGTCCCCTTTCATCCGTGCAGGCATTAGGATAATCTTCCTTTTTCTGAATATCTTTTACAGTAATAAGTCCGGCCAGTTTTCCATGACTATCCACTACCAATAATTTTTCAATACGATGTTCCTGCAGGATATCCTTGGCTTTTTCCAATGTGGTATCCACCGGGACAGTCACAAGATTCTCTTTTGTCATCCTTTCGGATACTTTCAGATCAAGATTTGTTTCAAAGCGAATATCCCTGTTTGTTAAAATGCCCACCAGTTTTTCACCATCAACCACCGGTAATCCGCTAATGTGATAGTGTGCCATCGATTCTTTTGCTTCCCGGATTGTTTTATTTTTATCCATGGTAACCGGATTTCTGATCATGCCGCTTTCAGATCTTTTTACTCGATCCACCATGGTTACATGTTCTTCAATCGTTACATTTTTATGAATAATTCCCAATCCACCCTCACGAGCCAGAGCAATTGCCATTCTGCTTTCTGTGACGGTATCCATGGCAGCGCTTAACAAGGGAATATTCATGATGATATTTTTGGTCAGGCGAGTAACAGTTTTTACATCTCTGGGCAGCACAATTGATTTCTTTGGTACGAGCAACACATCATCAAATGTCAGAGCTGATTCAAATGGGGGTCGGTTGTCCACGTCTACTCCAATGTCATCATTTTAGAAACAATATTTATAATTTTCCCGGAACAAATGAGTTCATTAACCGCTCCCATATCTTCGTACAACGGATGATCTCCCTTTTTTAAATTCACATGTCTTCGCAATAAATTGATGACCTTTTTTGAACAATTCGCCGGTTTTACAGTGCTATGGAATTCACTTATGACTGTTGCAGCCACGTACAATTCGATGGCTAATATTTGAGAAACGTTATTCATAATTCGTAAACATTTCCGGCCTGCCCACGGCGCCATACTTACAAAATCCTCTTGCCCTGCTGAAGTAGGAATGGAGTCAACTGATGCTGGATGAGCCAGTGTTTTATTTTCCGACGCTAACGAAGCCGCCGTCACTTGCGCCATCATAAATCCGGATTCCAATCCCGGGTTGTGAGCAACAAACATGGGGACTTTATCTTCGATACCCTTCATGAAATAATGAATGCGTCGTTCGGATATGGACCCCATTTCTGACATGGCAATGGAAAGTGAGTCCAACGCTTGTGCAACAGCTTCAGCATGAAAATGTCCACTGCTTCTAATTTCTTTATCAGAAAATATGAGTGGATTGTCGCTGACACTGTTAGCTTCATTTTCAACCATTTCCTTGGCTGATTTAAACATCTCCCTGCTGGAGCCATGAACATGAGGAATACATCGGAGACTGTATGGATCCTGTATTTTCTCGCAACCTTCATGGGATTTAACTATGCCGCTACTTTTCAAGAAATTCCATACATTTTTCGCCGATTGTTGCTGGCCCTTATGATTTTTTAACCGGTGGAGCTTGCTGGCAAAAACATCCCTGCTGGCGAGACTGCCCTCCACAGACATGGCTCCCACAATATCTGCCGTTTTCAAAATAATCTCGGCGTTGACCAACGCTTTCATACCAAGTGATGAGGAAACCTGCGTCCCATTGATTAAGGATAAACCTTCTTTCGCTTCCAATACCAGCGGTGCCAGACCGGCTTCTTTAATGGCAACGATGGCAGGCATAATTCGGTCTTGGAAATGGACATTTCCTTCTCCGATTAAACCCAAAGCAATATGGGATAATGGCGCCAAATCGCCGCTGGCTCCCACAGATCCCTGCCGGGGAACAATGGGGAGAATATCATGATTGATAAAATCCACCAGTTGGTCGGCTACTTTAATACGGACTCCGCTGTATCCTTGCGATAAGGTCATGAGTTTTAATATCATTGTTAATCGGGTTATGCCATGATCAAACGGCTTCCCCACACCGGCAGAATGACTGCGCACTAAATTTAACTGCAGTTTCTTTTGATCATCTTCAGGAATGGATACGTTGCTTAATTTGCCAAAACCGGTATTTACACCATAAATCTTCCGGCCGCCGGCTAAAAGCGCTTTTAAATGTTTATGTGATTTGGAAATACGTTTCCGGGCTTCCGGAGACAGGCGAACTTTACCCGGTGAATCGAGGAAACTCTTTAAATCTGATGTATGCAGAAATGAGTTCGAAATAGACAGGGTACCCATAGCAGAATTTAGAATGTTTATAATACGTTAGTGAAATAGAAAATAAGTAAATACTTCGAAAAAGAAGTACTGCAAGTATACTTGAGAATTACGTGCATATGTTGGCGTTTTGTTTTTTGTAATGACTTGTTCTACTTTCAACACACACAAATTTTGTCTTCACGAGAAGGTTACGACGAAGTGATCTCCTTGGTTATACTGACTGAAGGAGATTGCCACTCCACCAGTAGGCGGATCGCAATGACTATATTGGTGGAAAAGAATGTCTGTCCTACATTTTTGTTAATTAAGCCAAGTTTTCATTGAGGTTGGTCGTGTAATTCTATAATTATACCCTTGAAATATGTTAATACTCTATACTAACAATACTAAACTTTTAATATGAGAAGAAATATCAATAGTTTTACCAGAATTCAAATATATGCAATATGTGGTCAATATTTCCAGTCTATGTTTGATATGAAACAAAAGTTTCCGCATATTGACGATGCTAAGCGAGACCGCTGCGTTATGTGCAGTTAAGGAGTAATGAAATGTATAATGATTGGAAAATTATAGAGGATATAGGCGAAGGCGGTCAAGCCTGGGTCTATAAAGTTTCTGATAAAGATGGCAATTATTTTGCATTAAAACGATTTAAAAATCCGAAACGAATTAAACGTATCAACGAAGAAATACTTAATGGAAAAAACATGTGGGTCCTTGGTCTGAGTGTACCTGAAATATTGGAAAATGGTATTGATTTAAAGGGGCATCCATATTTCGTTACAAATTATTTTACGAAGGGTAATTTAAAAAAAGCCATCAATACCCAACTATCTGATATGAGTGATAAAATATCCTTTAGTATACTGCTATGTCAAAGGATTCATGAAATAAATGATAGTCATTACGCTCATCGAGATTTAAAACCTGAAAACATTTTAATTGATAATGAGGACAAGCCAATTATTTGTGATTTAGGACTTAGTCACAACCTAAAAAGAGAAGAACGACTTTCCCTGGATGGTGAACCTATCGGCTCCACTCATTATTTACACAAACTTGCTTTCGACACGAAATCAGTTAATAAGGATCTTCATATAGCATTTGATGCTTATTCATTTGGAAAAATCTTTTATGAGATTCTTCTTGGTGAACAGCTATTTGGATTCGAACGAATTAACGTTACCGACAATCCCTTAAAGAAGATTATTTCAGATGAGTACGATGAATTCTTAATATTAAAACTTACAAAGATAATCAACAGATTATTGGACGATGATTTAAAAGTAATAAATGACTACTGGGAAAGGTTTCCGAGTGAACTTGAAATTGTATTTAGTAGCATAAGACCAGATATTGAAGTAGATGATAAGCTAGCTAATCAAATAGGAAAACAAGTCTCAAAATTATCTGATGGTATTCAAGAACCCACTATGGCGACAAAGACTGATTTTCAACTACTGATTGAGGAAATTGAATCATTGGTGAACAATCATCCTGCTATTAATTATTGCAACGAATTACTTGAGCAGCATGATCGAGAAGAAAGAGTACGAATAAAAAAGGACGTAAATATTCGAGAAATCCTCGAAGGTGTTGGTGTAAAATCTCATTATGGCATTGATCCAATAGTATTATTTGGGTGGAAAAGAGATCTTATACTAAAAGAATTTTTAATTGAATTACCTACGTCCAATTCAAATATCGGCATAACTGTAATTGATAATAATCCAAAAGCCACGATAATACTATTCTGTATTATTAAGAATAAGGATAGGATTGATATTGATGAGGACACGATTGAGCATATATCAGTTGATCCTATAACTATAGACACTAACCAGATGATAAATGAAATATCCTTGTTTATCGAAAAAACGATAGGAGGGTGACAATGTCACTTACAACAAATCAGAAAGATACAATTATCACAAGTCTTAATTCTAAATCTAAAGTAGTGTGTCCTTTCTGTCAGCAAAATCAATGGACTATCGGTGAGGAAATAGTTTCGGCCAATTCTGTATCATTAGCTGGTTCTACCGTTTTAGGAGGTCCGTTCATACCAATGGTTCAATTAATTTGTAATAATTGTGGTTTCATCTCTCACCACGCTTTAGCTGTGCTCGGAATTAAGATCAAAGATTAACTATATACATGACAAGCTCTTAGGCATGACTTGCCAAAAGTGGATTACAATGGAAAACCATAGGAGAAAAATAATAACTGGTATATTTTTTGGGGCCATAGCTGGAGTTATTGACGTAATACCTATGATTCTTCAGAAATTGCCCTGGGATGCAAATATATCTGCATTTTCAATGTGGATTATAGTGGGATTCTTCATCTCTGTTTCGAATTTGAAATTACCAGCGTTTCTAAAGGGGCTATTGATAGCATTTCTTGTCTTGTTACCGAGCGCGATTTTAATTGGTTGGAAGGAACCGGTTAGTTTATTGCCCATTGGAATAATGACTATTGTATTAGGTTCAGCGCTGGGAATTATAATAGAGAAAGTAGGAAAACACCAAACATCCACTACACAGTAGAGCAATTACTTTACACTGGTTCAAATAACCCATAAAAAGGAGAATAAATGATTGATCATATTATTATAACTGTTACAGATTATGATGCCAGCAAGGCTTTCTATCTGAAAGCTCTAAAACTACTGGGCTACGACATTATATTGAAATTTGGAAAAGCTGGTGGATTCGGCGTCGACGGTTGGAAAGCGCGGTACAGTGACTTGTATGAAAAATATGCCGGACAAAATATTACTGTACTTCAACCGGCAAAATAAAACTAATTTTTATAAGATAATTAGAGTCGCTACTGCATTGGGACAACATGCGAAAGGATTGAAAATTTAATTTTCCTCAAAGAACGTATTGATGGGGGCAAATACTGCAGGATTAGCCGTTATGTGATTCTTGCGATTCTGTCTGATGATTACTTACAATCCTAGTATATTAGAAATACAATGAATAAGGATATTTAGCGAACTAAATTAACTCACTACAATAAAGGGAAGATTTATGGCTAAAGGAAGAGATACTCAAAAAACAGGTAAGAAAAAAGCAGGAAAAACATTGAAAGAGAAGCGCAAAGAGAAAAAAGAGAAGAAAGCCCTAAAGAGTAAGGTTTAATTCGTTTATCAAATACGATTTGGTACGGATAAAACTGTCAGTGCACGCTGCAAGGTGTTCAACAAAGTGCAGAAACAATTACGAACAAACATCACTCACATAACACGTGATTGCAGCCGCTTACAAAAGCGGTAGCTGACTTCCGTATTTAGCGTAATAATAAGACTGACTATGATATAGAATCAGTTAATTTTAATCAAAATAATCTTTTAAGAAAATATATTCTATGAAAATTCTACTATTAGGTGCAGGTATGCAGGGTAAAGCTGCTCTGCAGGATTTGGTTAATAGTTCCCATGTCTCTCAGATAATTGTCGCTGACCGGGATATTGAATTACTTGAAGCCTATGTATCAGATTGTGGTTATGGTGATAAAGTAAGTTGTAAGGTTTTAGACGCGTCTAATAAAGAAAATCTCGAAGAATTGTTCATAGATAAACCGGACGTAGTTATCGATCTGCTACCGGTTCCTTTTATGGATGATGTGGCCGTAACTGCAGTGAAATATAATTGTCATCTTGTAAACACGTTTTATACATCACCAACGATACGCGCTCTATCCGATGAGGCGCGGAATAAAAATATTACGATTCTACCGGAATTCGGTATGGATCCCGGTATTGATCTGGTACTGTTGGGCGGAGCGTTGCGGCACTTTGATGAAGTATCGGTAATAAAAAGTTATGGTGGCGGGATACCTGAACCGGAAGCCATCGACAATCCTTTAAAATACAAGGTCACCTGGACGTTCGAAGGCGTATTGAGAGCCTATCACCGTACAGCATACTTGATAGAATCCGGGCTATTAAATGAGATTAAAGATACTGAAATATTCAATCCTGAGAATATCCATGAAATGGAAATAAAAGGATTGGGCAAATTGGAAGCGTATCCTAATGGTGATGCTTCACAATACCTTTCTCTTCTTGGAATTGATGAAAAAGATATGAAACTCATGGGCCGTTATGCTTTACGCTGGCCGGGACATTGTGCATTTTGGAAAGCACTCGTTGATTTGCATTTGCTTGATGATGAACCGGTAGAAATTAATGGGTCATTTGTAGATCGCAAGAAATTTCTTGCTGCGGTTATCGAACCTCATATCCGATTAGCAGATAAAGAGCGGGATATTGCGATTATACGCGTTGAAGTCGAAGGAAAGAAAGATGGCAAGGAAAAACGCAGGGTTTGTCAGGTGATTGATTATCGTGATCTGGAAACTGGATTAACTGCTATGAACCGTACTGTGGGTTATACGGCGAGTATTGGCGCACTCCTAATCGGAACAGGTAAAATTAGCAAACGGGGTTTAATATCGCCGGTGCGGGATATACCCTATGAATTATTCGTGGATGAGCTGAAAAAGCGTAACATCCATGTATCTGATAAATTTGAGTGAATTGTAAATAAGGTTCAATTTTGGAAGCTGATATAGGTATATTTTCATTATTACCAATTATTCTCGCATTGGTATTAGCCTTCGTAACAAAGGATGCTGTTTTTTCTCTTTTAATCGGTTGCACACTAGGTGTGATACTCACCGGTCTTGATCCCGCCAGCGGCTTGGCCATTCTCTTTCAAAATGCCCTGGGTAACAAAGATTTCATTTGGGTGATGATGATAGAAGTATCTGTGGGTATTATGATTGCCTTTTACTTGCGTGCGGGAGTTATTTCTGCCTTCACTGAATGGGCATCAAAAAGAATTAAAACACGACGGGCAGCCTCCGGTTTTGGCTGGTTAATGGGAATCTTCGTTTTCTTTAGTGATTATTTCAGTCCATTATTCAGCGGTCCGATTGTGAAACCGCTTACGGACAAACACAAAGTATCGCGAGAAATGCTTGCCTATGTACTCGATTCGGGAAGCGGACCTGTCTGTACTTTGGTTCCCTTAAGCGGATGGGCTGTATTTATTGCCAGTATCCTGATAGGTTATGGTCCGATCAAGACGGCTGAGGACGGTATATCCGTTTTTATTCAATCAATCCCATATAATTTTTATGGTTGGTTGGCTGTTATTCTTGCTGGCCTAATTGCTTATCAGATTATCCCGAACTTTGGTCCAATGCGAAAAGCAGAGCATCGGGCACAGAAATATGGGAAAGTGCTGCGCGATGGCGCTGTTCCGTTGACCGGCAAAGAATTGGATTTAATAAAACCAATTGAAGGCAAAAAAACAAATCTCATAATCTATTTGATTATTCCGGTCTTTATTATCATTTCTATTGCCTTAGGATCATTTCTGGTTCTTCATTCAACTAAAATCCTTGAAGCTTTTATTGCTGCCGTAATTTATTTGGCTATTGCTTTATCGGTCGGAAAATATTTTCTGAGTGTAAAAGACGCGATGGAAGTAGCCGTAATGGGAATCAAAGGGGTGTTTCCTGCTATCCTCATCCTGGCTATGGCTTATTGTATTAATACAATTTCGAAGACGTTAGGTGCTCAAGATTATATCGTTTCAATCACAGAAGTTTGGATGACTTCGTGGATGCTTCCGATGCTAACATTTTTGACTGCAGGATTAATTTCGTTTTTTACCGGAACTTCCTGGGGAAGTTATGCAATTGTCATTCCATTTGCGATGCCGATTGCTTTTAATCTCTCTAATGGAGAAGTGTCTTCGTTTGTTTTATTAACTCTGGGTGCTTTGGTCGGCGGAGGATTGTTTGGTGACCACTGTTCACCGGTATCAGACACAACCTGTTTATCATCTTTCGGAGCTGGTTCCGATCATATTGATCATGTGACAACACAACTTCCTTATGCGCTGACAGCGGCTTTAATATCATTCATAGCCTTTTTATTTTGGGGAATGATAATTGTTTAACTGAAACGGATATTTATTTACTCATCATACACCACAGACAAAATGTTGAGGTATAAAATGACAAAATCACTTATATTAATTACAGTTTTATTTATTGCACTTAATCCTTGTAGTAGTCAAACTATGAGACTCGTTGCAGGCAGCGGCCGGGCAGGTTTTCAAGATGGTAACCCTGCAGATTTAAATAAGCCAATCCGCTTAACTCCTTATACGAAAAATTCAGTTATTTTTGCTGATATTAACAATCATGCAATTAGAATTGCAACGTTGGATGGTGAAGTAACAACGATTGCTGGTGGACCGGATAAAGAAGGATATGAGGATGGGTCCGCAAGCCAGGCAAAATTTAAATCGCCACATGGTGTTGCTTACGATATGAAGAATAAAAAGGTTTATGTTTCTGAGGCCGGTAATCATGTCATAAGAGTGATAAGTCTTAGTGATGATGGAGAACACCAAGTTTCCACTTTAGCGGGCATACCAGGATCGCCGGGCTTCAAAGACGGAAAAGCTGACTCTGCCATGTTTATGTCTCCTCATGCACTCATTCTTGGTGAAAACAGTGAGGTTATAGTGGCTGATATAGGCAATGCCCGGGTAAGATTAATCAAAGACGGTATTGTAACCACAATAGCCGGTAGCGGTGAAGCAGGATCGCTCGATGGGAAGCCGGAACAAGCGTCGTTTAAATACGCAATGGATTTAGTATTGGATGGTTCTGATATTTTTCTTGCAGACGCAGGAGCACATTTAGTACGTAAAATTGTCGTTGGGAAAGAAGTAACAACATTCGCTTTGCAGGACACTCTAAATACACCGCACGGTATTGCAATAGACGAAAATAAAAACATATATATTGCAGACATGGGAACGCATAGAATTTTGAAAATAGATAAAAGTGGTCGCTTTAAAACAATCGCGGGTACAGGAGAAATGGGCACCAACTTGGAAGAGTTGAATAAACCGGCTGCCTTACTCGTGCATGAAGGGAATCTATGGATCGCTGATTTAAATAATCACCAGATTAAGATACTAAGTATCAAATAGAATATCTTGAGAGTTGGGCATAACAATTCGCTGCATCAAAACGCAAACGCGTTCCGGTTGAAACAAAAGTAATCATTATGCAAGAAAGTCAGAAAAACTTTAAAACTCCCCCAAAGAAATATCAGCCTAGGGGACTTTCTATTCTATATGAAGATCACGATATTTTGGTTGTGGATAAAAGAAGCGGTCTTTTAACAGTGAGTAATAAGAAAGTCCGAGAAAATACAGCATATTATCTATTAACCAAGTACGTGCGAAAAGGGAATCAGAAATCAAGAAACCGGATATTTATTGTACATCGTCTGGATAGAGATGCTTCAGGAGTTATCGTTTTTGCTAAAAATGAAAATGCCAAGCGTTATCTCCAGGAAAATTGGCAAAAATTTAAAAAAATATACTATGCTGTCGTACACGGAACATTACCTAAGAAGGAAGGCGTCATTACCTCATATCTTACAGAAAACCGTGTTCATAAAATGTATTCTGTTGATGATTCTAAAAAAGGTAAACTTGCGAAGACTGGGTATAAAGTTATTAGAGAATCAAGAAAGTATAGTCTACTTGAAATAGATTTAATTACGGGTAGGAAAAATCAGATCCGAGTCCATTTTTCGGAAAAAGGTTGTCCTATAGTTGGAGATAAAATCTATGGGAAAAAGGAAAAAGGTATTAAGAGACTTACACTTCATGCGGCTTCCATAACCATATTACATCCCCATTCAAAAGAAAAGATGACTTTTGAAACAAAGGTTCCTGTCTATTTTAACTCACTTGTGAATAGGTAGATCGACTACTTTTTTAGTTTTACACCAATAACCATCCGCCAGTTACTAATCATCGAAGTGGATATCCCGCACACGAAGTGTCGGGACCAGCCACCAGTTACCCCGCCTACGTACCTACACCTACAGCCGGGCATTCAACTTCTCGCCTTACTCTTTGAATGTTTATGAAAACTCACGAGGTCTGGAGACCTCGTTCAATCAGATTATATGTTTATAAGATTTATGTATTGAGTTTACAATAAACCGCTCAACCAGCTACCCCTCAACCAGTCACCAAATAATCAACCCGGAGGCCACCCCATCTGCCTTCCACCCAGTAAATGGAGGTGAATATGGTACACAGCCTGTCCACCGTCCTTATTGCAGTTAAACACTGTTCTATAACCTGATTCTGCAATTCCTTCCTCTTCTGCCAGCTGCTTTGCAGTGAGCATTATTTCTCCAATAATGTTTTTGTGAGATTCATCCAGGTCATTTGTCGTTGCAATATGTTCTTTGGGAATAATTAAAATATGCGTCGGCGCCTTTGGATCTATGTCCCGAAAGACAAATAGATTTTCATTTTCAAAAACTTTGTCCGACGGTATTTCTCCGGCTATAATTTTGCAAAATAGGCAATTATTCATGTTATTTTTCCAAATTAATTATTTTTACGGAAGTTCTTCCCGATTCATCGGGACACTAATTTTAAAAAGAACTTTTAGATAAATCCATAGCTTCCGTAAAGTATGTTTTTGTTATTCTTCCATTTCACATCTCCCATCTTCTTTCTTTCCCTGCTCACCATCTACTAATCTACCAGTAACCAACTAATGCCTCCCATGTTCAATAATGTTTAATGCCGTCAAGGCGGCTGTTTCTGCTCTGAGCCTCCGCAAACCCATGGATAAAAATGGAATTTTATTTTCTTTCATCAATCTATTTTCATTATCCGAAAAGTCCCCTTCCGGTCCAATGATAATATGGATTTTATTGGGTGTATGAATTTGATTCCAATCAGTTAACTTTTCTTCACTTCCAATGCTTAAACACACTGTAGAGTCATGGTTAGCAATTATCCATTCGTCCAAGCCAATTGGTTTATGCAAAGTTGGGAATCGGCTCCGTCCACATTGCTTGGCAGCAGAAGTTACAATTTTCCTGGAACGTTCCATGTTCAATGATTTTTTTACACATTTATCTAATAATAACGGCGTAATGGATGCTGCTCCACATTCCACTGCTTTTTCCAGCAACAACTCAAACCGGTCTTTTTTTAATAAACCTACAGCCAAATGCATCTCAACATTCGGTTCAGCATAATTCGGAATTATTTCATCTATCGTTCCAGATACACGCGGATCTTTATGTTCAATCTTTCCTGTATATGCAATTCCATGCCCGTCCAATAACCAGATTTTTTCCCCTATAGTCATCCGCAATACGTGTATCGCATGATGAGATTCGACATTATCTAGCGAAAAAGAATTTTGGGAAATGTTTTCTGGCGAAATATAAAAGAAATGTTCGTCGGCCATCAACGCAGCCAATTGAACGCAAAATGAATGATTGCACCGTTGTAGTTTGATTCACCATCCACTTCACCATTCATTGGGTAAATATCCATTCCCGCACCCACAGAAACTAACATACCATTCGACATTAAAAAATCAACTCCTACCCCGGCATAACCACCTATAGTCCATAATCCTTTTGATTTCCCCCAGCGTGTTATGAATTTATCGCTTTCAGCACCATCAAGAGTCAAAACAGGTCCCAGTTGGGCAGTTACAAATGGAGCAAAATTGTTAGCGATAGAGTCGTAGAAAGGAAAGTATTTTGCGCCACCAAACATGGGTAAAATAAAAACGTATTTATCTCCCACGGATCGATACTGCCCAGTGTAATAATCATAGACCATCATCTGGTCATCGCCTTTTACATCAAATATACTTCCATGGAAAAGCCATTGTATTGCATCACTGGAGCGCCATGATTGATGATAAAATATTCCGGCTCCTTGTTCTCCCACCTGTAGACCAAAGCCCTTATATCCCTCTGTTGCATTCATTATGGAGATAAAGACCAGTATGTTGATTAATAGCTTCATATGGTTAATACGACCTTCCCGAATTGATTACTCTTTTCCAGATATTTATGTGCTGAACGTATATCTTCCAAGGAAAATATTTTATCCACTTTGGGTATTACCTGTCCCTTTTCAATCATTTTCATGATTTGCGTCAACGAATCAACCTCGCCCATGGTCGAACCCAGAATCGTCTGTTGTTTAGAAAATAAATGGCGTAAATCGATGGAAACAGCTGCACCGGTTGTGGCGCCACAGGTTACTACACGGCCGCCCTTATTTAACACGGACATACTGGTGCTCCAAGTTTTTGGACCGACATGCTCAAATACAACATCCACTCTTCTACAGAAATCTTTAATTTTACTCGCCACATCATCATGATAATGATCCAAAACCAGATCCGCACCCAATCCCTTTGCAAATTGGCATTTTTCGTTCGAACCTGCTGTGGCAATCACATTACAACCAATGGCTTTTGCAATTTGAACCGCCATGTGCCCTACGCCTGAGTTTGCTCCCCAAACTAATACATTTTCTCCTGGCTGTATCCTGGCTCGTTTCACCAGCATCTGATACGCCGTCTGTCCAGCCAGTGGAAATGCAGCTGCTGCTTCAAACGACAAATCGACCGGTTTCGGCTCAACAAACCGCTCATCCAGTACAATGTATTCACAATTCGTTCCGTTCGTGGATTCTCCCAATATCCCCATTTGATCACAGTAATTTTCTTTCCCGGCCATGCATTGCCTGCATTTCCCACAGTATACAAGCGGCTGGATAATAACTTCATCCCCTTCGCTGAATTGTTTTACACCATCCCCTGCTTTATGTATGACACCGGCACCATCGCTTCCTAAAATCATCGGGAGTTCTATTCCCCTGATTCCGTTTCGCACCCAAAGATCAAGATGGTTCATCGCAGAGGCTTTCAGTTTAACACAAACCTGTCCAGTTTGAGGTTCGGGAATAGGAATGTCATCGATTTGTAAAACATCAAGATCCCCGTGTGAATGAATTCTGGCTGCTTTCATTCTTTTGATTTAAATAGTTTTTTATCGAGGCTAAAATCACCGGGACCAATCAACAACAATACGGCGCTGCATAGTGTATAAACCAAGGCTAATTCCGGATTTCCTTTCCCAGTCATTATGTGCATATTGGCGCCCACAAGCATTGTGGTCATTAATAAGAATGCTGCAGGACGAAAGAATAACCCAAGTCCAATGCAAAGTGCAGCAATAGATTCTGACATTGCAGCCATAAAACCAAAAAATGTGAAGAAAAAAGTAATTCCCAAATGTGGCATGCCAAATTCGCCTATTTTGGCCCAACGCTCCGGCCCGTCCATTAGTTTACTCCAGCCGTGATTCGTAATCATCAAATATGCAATCCCAATCCGAAATGCCAATAGACCATAATGACGGAATTTGCTACAATCAGAAAATAAATAGTTCTCAATTTTTTTCATCATCTATATCTTCAAACTCCGCATCTCTAATTTCCATATTTTTATAATCAGTTTTTTCCTTTTTCTTCGGTGACTTTTCGATCATTTTTACATTTCTATATAGTCTATACCCGGCATAAAACAGTACAAAAATTAAAAACGCTTTAAACATGAATTTATTTAGCTACGGGGTTAAAAAATTTGGTACCTGTTACCGGTTGACGAATGTAATTAATCACTTCATCAAGGTCTGTTGGGTCGTTTACAAAATCAATGTTGTTCGTATTAATGATAACCAACGGAGTATCCTGGTAACGGAAAAAGTATTCTGTATATAATTGATTAAGGGCATCTATGTATTCCTCAGAAATATTCTTTTCCATATCCCTTCCCCGACGGGAGATGTTCCGCATCAGGGTATCTGTATTCGCTTGTAGATAAATAACCAAATCCGGGTTAATAACGTTACGTTCTAATAGGTTTGCGACTGTTTCATATAGCGTCATTTCCTTTTCATCCAAATTCAATGATGCAAATAAACGATCTTTAACAAACATGTAATCGGCAATAAGCAGATTATGAAACATATCCACCTGCCGTAGTTCCTGCTGCTGCTGATATCGTTGAAGAAGAAAATAAAGCTGGGTTTGAAACGCGTATCGTTCCGGCTCTTCATAGAATTCCGATAGAAAGGGATTTTCGTCAAATCCCTCTAAAATCAGGCGAGCACCTAATCGTTCTGCAAGTAATTTCGCCAGACTGGTTTTCCCAACTCCAATGGGTCCTTCAATAGCGACATAATACAAATTTCTCATGCGTTCTTTTCCATAACATGTTTCGTCACTATCGAGGGGTCATTACAAATGGTCAGCAGATTTTGAACTGTCATATTGTAAATCGGAACGATTTCTATCGGTGCAAGTTCCGCCCATGGAACCAATACAAATTTTCGATTCGCCAAATCCGGATGAGGAATAGTTAATACTTCTGTTTCAATAAAGGATGTTCCATAAGTCAAAATATCAATATCGATGCTTCGTGGTGCATTTTTTTCCCGCTTTTCAGGACGGCCTAATATTTTTTCCACATTTTGGCAAGCATCAAAGAGATCAAACGCGGAATATGTGGTGGAATATTTAACCACCGTATTTAAAAATTCCGGTTGATCCTTAGCGTACAATGGAGGAGAATTATAAAAAGATGCACTCTGAAGATCTTTTATTTCATGAAATGTAGATAAAGCCGTAATAGCGCTGGCAATATTTGCTTCCTTGTCTCCTAAATTGGATCCAAAAGAAAGAAAACCTGTTTCAAGCATAATCTTCTTTTGTCCGGGAAAGTTCTATTTCTACAGTATCCAACACACCGTTGATAGGTGCATGTGGTTTTCTCACTCTAACCATGATTTCGCTAATGGAAAATTCATTCAATAATTCTTTGGCGATGGAGTTTGCTAACGCTTCAATTAAATAATAACTATCATTTTTTACACAACTGTTAACTGTTTTATACACAGCTTCGTAATCAATAGAGGCGTTCAGATCATCATTTTCACACGCTTCCATCAAATCTGCCATCATTTCTACATCCACTTCAAATTTTCCACCAAGATGTTTTTCAGATTCGCTAACACCGTGATAGCCGTAAAACTGCATATTATGTAAACGAATGATGTCCATGGGAAAAATAAAGTTACCTCTTGTGATGTTCTTCAGTCAACGAGTAGAAAAAAAAAGCCCCGAAATTTTCGGGGCTTTTTTTAGTTTAATGATTGGAATTACATCATTCCGCCCATTCCGCCCATTCCGGGGTCACCCATAGGTGGCATTGGCATGTCTTTTTCAGGAATTTCAGTCACCGCAGCTTCTGTGATTAATATCATTCCAGCAATTGAACATGCATTCTCTACAGCTACACGAGCGACTTTTGTCGGATCAATGATACCTGCTTCGAACATATCTACATATTCTTCAGTGCGGGCATCTAAACCGTATGCATCTTTACCTTCACGTACTTTTTGCACTACAATGGATGCTTCCATTCCTGCATTTCTGCAAATCTGGCGGATCGGTTCTTCTAAAGCACGGCGTAAAATATCTACACCAACTTGCTGTTCATCACTAATCTTCATTTTATCCAATGCATTCTGTGCTCTGAGTAATGCAACACCACCACCGGGAATAATTCCTTCTTCCACAGCAGCGCGTGTGGCGTGCAATGCATCTTCAACACGGGCTTTCTTTTCTTTCATTTCCACTTCCGTGGCAGCCCCAACGTTGATCACTGCGACACCACCGGAAAGCTTTGCGAGTCTTTCCTGCAGTTTTTCACGATCGTAATCGGATGTTGTTTTGTCAATCTGCACTTTGATTTCATTGATACGGCCAGTGATTGCGTCTTTTGTACCGCCACCGTCAATGATAGTTGTATCATCTTTATCGGACACAACGCGTTTTGCTGTACCTAAATATTCCAGCGTTGCGTTTTCCAATTTGTAACCGGCATCTTCGGAAATCACAGTTCCTCCGGTCAACACAGCAAGATCTTCCAGCATGGCTTTACGGCGATCACCAAATCCAGGCGCTTTCACAGCCAGCACTTTAAATGTGCCACGCAGTTTGTTCACCACAAGGGTTGCCAGTGCTTCGCCTTCTACATCTTCAGCAATGAGCAAAATTGGTTTACCGGTTTGCACTACTTTTTCCAGCAACGGAAGCAGATCTTTCATATTGCTGAGCTTTTTATCATAAATGAGTAAGTAAGGCTCTTCCAACTCGGCTTCCATAGTATCGGAACTGGTCACAAAATAGGGTGACAAATATCCACGGTCAAACTGCATACCTTCAACAAATTCCAGGAAGGTTTCCGCTGTCTTGCTGTCTTCTACGGTGATGACACCATCTTTTCCAACTTTTTCCATTGCTTCTGCAATTTTTTCACCGATCTCTTGATCATCATTCGCAGAAATGGAGGCGACATTTG
>CAZIFK010000039.1:0-21220 GCA_964538995.1 uncultured bacterium | reverse complement strand
CATGAATGGATGTTTCTCCTTTATGATTAATCCATACGTGCCGCTTTTCTTCCGGTTGGTCTTCATCCATAAGACGGGCATTCAAGTGTCTGGCCAAGTCATTATAAACTCGATGCAATCCCAGAGAGACCAAAGCAAACTTAACTTTAACAGAATCATTTTGCTTAAAGACAAATCCGTGGAGCTGCTTTACACCTTCACTCAATAAATCAGTGATAGGTTCAATAATAATCTCTATTCCATAATGTTTTAGTATACTATATCGTTCGTCAGAAATGTCCAGCACAGCGCCATTGGTCAAAATGTAGACCTTATTGCCATACCGTTCATGGAGCATCATGGCCAATTCTGCTGCAACATTAGAGTAACCAATAACAGCCACTGGATCCTCTCGTGTCAAATGTCCCTCACAACGAATGCAGTAAAGAAGTTGTTCCCGATTGGCAAAAGGGTAAATCCAATTAGGTGTTTCTCCCCATTCACCCTTTTTATTCAGTTTTTGGATATGTGGCTGTTCATCCATGACACCGGTTGATATTACCACTGCTTCTGCAATAACTGTTTCATCATTGAATGTTATTTCAAACCCATTTTCCATTTTTTTCAACGAAGTAGCTTCACCATCAATTATTGTTACATTAGGAAAATCATTTTCTATCCGCTGAATAGTATTTTTGATCAGCATCCGATTATTGATGTGATAATGTTCTTTTTGAAGTAAAGAAACAGCTTCTGTCTGTTGGTGTTTTTGCAGTGTTTTAATGGCTTGATTCTTGATGATATCTTCATGGAAACCCACAATATTATCCAGGTTCATGACCCATTGGGATCTACTTTGTTTTCGTGTCTTTTTTGATCCCAATAACCACAGTGTTTTCATTCCATTTTGGGCGGCACGGAGTGCAGAGGCTGCTCCCCCAATACCACCGCCAATAATAATCACATCAAACATAGCTTAATTCTTCTTGTTTATTGTCCAGTTAATAACTCTGAAATCCCCTGCTGATTCAACAGTTTTTATGATTTTATTTTTCGAAAGCTTTGTCTTATTGTATTTTACAGAAAATATTCTTGCTTCCAAATCAAATGTATGTTTCTTTATTCCCTTCAGCCCATCCAGGGCTTTACCAATACTGGTGGGTCACCCCATTCATAGAATACCGCCACGGATATCCATTCCTTCCACGTTAAAAGAAGCAGTAACATATTGGTTATTTTCCACACATGATGTTAACATAAGAATTATCACTACCACAGCCATTTTCGAAATCCATAACATTTAATTCTCTTTTATTAAATCCCAAATACGTTGCGTGGGAAGATGATCCCCAATATTCTTTCCATAATACACAGTATGAATAGTTCCATCTGGATTAATCAAAAAATCAGCAGGAATTATTGCTTTATCCCCTTCCATTTTCCCGGGAAGAAATCCATTCCACAACGCTTTCATTATCGTAGGACCTCCCATGATAAATCCCAGCCAAGAAGATTCTACCCCATAGAGTTTGTATAATTTTCTTTCCGGGTCTGGAATGATAGGAAACGGTAGTTCAGTTTTACCTACATACTTTAAAATGCTTTCTTTCGGAGATTCGAACACGGTAAGTATGGACATTCCATTTTCCTGCATTTCATCATACTCCTGAAGAAGATTTTGAACACGCAAATTGCATGCAGGACAGGAAGCATAGCGAAAGAACGACAGCATCCATTTCTTCCCAAGGTATTTTTCTGGAGATTGCTCAATACCAGAAATATCGCTCATAGAAAATTCAGGAGCAACTGTTCCAGGTTTTATACCCATTGTGCCCCTCCAATGCTTGAAGACCTTGTAATCGTTTTAATCAGGATTGAAATTGGGAGTATATCTTTATATTGAATTAATATTTCCATGATTATGTCTTATTTCCTATTCTTCATTTATTTTGTTAATAAGGAACCACGCTCCGTATAAGGGAATAGTTCATCGTATCTTAAGACAGATGTCATACTTACTCTTCTATTAATATGAATACGCTTTAAATCGGCATGATTTTTAATACCTGCAGCCGCAATTAATTCACTAAAACTATGTAATGTCGTATGATGAAAATTGGCAACCCTTTTTGCTTTATTTTCTACATTTAATCCTTTCATCAAACTCTTATCTTGTGTTGCTACGCCCACCGGGCATGAATTCTTATTACATTCTAAAGCTTGAATACACCCTACAGCCATCATCATCGCCCGAGCGCTGTTTACCATATCTGCTCCAAGGGCAATTGTTCTTGCCATATGAAAACCGCTGAAAATCTTACCGGAAGCAATGATTTTAATATCTTTCTTTAAATCAAAACCCATTAATGTATTATGAACAAATGCTAATGCATCTATTAAAGGCATGCCCAGTGAATTAGAGAATTCAATGGGGGCTGCTCCTGTACCGCCTTCACCTCCATCGATGGTAATAAAATCCGGTCTAATTCCGGTAGAAATCATTGCTTTGCACAGGTCGATAAATTCTTGTTTTTTCCCTACACATAATTTAAATCCAATGGGTTTTCCACCGGATTTTTCTCGTAGCAGTTTAATAAAATCCATTAACTCTGTTGGAGATGAAAATGCCGAATGCGTTGGAGGCGAGTTTACATCTATATGTGGTGGCACATCTCTAATTGCTGCAATTTCTTCTGTATTTTTACTGGCAGGTAAAATGCCGCCATGTCCTGGTTTTGCTCCTTGTGAAATTTTTATTTCAATCATTTTCACATTATCTATGGTTGCTCTTTCAGCAAAAGTTTTGGAACAAAATTTTCCGTCCGATGTTCTGCAGCCAAAGTAACCTGTCCCGACTTGCCAAATTAAATCACCGCCATGTTCTAAATGGTAAGGGCTAATCCCTCCTTCCCCGGTATTATGTGCAAATCCATCTATTTTTGCACCTTTGTTCAAAGCTAAAATTGCATTTTTACTTAAAGCGCCGAAACTCATTGCAGAAATATTTAATAAACTTGCTGAATAGGGTTTCTTACAGTCAGGTCCCCCGACCATCACTCTTGTATGAGGATCAACATTTTCATGGTCGCAAGCATACATGGAATGATCCAACCATTCATACCCGACTCGATAGACGTCCATCTGCGTCCCAAACGGTACCGTATCATTCGATTTTTTGGCTCGTTGATACACTAGGCTTCTATATATTCTGTTAATGGGTCTGCCTTCCGTATCTGTTTCAACAAAATATTGCATGATTTCAGGACGGATTTTTTCCAGGAGGAAACGTCCATGTCCTATGACAGGAAAATTTCTTAAAATCGTGTGTTTCTTTTGCATTATATCAGAAAGTCCCAATAAAACAAGGGGACCCACAATAATTAAACTCCATAAAACGGGTGTCCAAAATCTCGAACTGATACCAATCGCAGTTAGAATTAGGACTGATAAAATGAAAAAAATATTTCTTACGTTCATGCGTCTCCTTTAATAATCATATTTACTATAATACATCACTTTTGATAACCATCATTTTTTCCCTGGTCATTTCATGCATTGAATATTGAATGCCACCCATACCTATTCCTGAAGTATCCCTTCCGCCAAAAGGCATCCAATCCACTCGAAACGCTGTGTGGTCATTTACCATGACGGCTGTTGCATCCAGTCTTTTTACACAATCCAGTGCAACATCGATATTTTTCGTAAAAACCGATGCCTGGAAATGGAGATCCAAACTATTGGCAATTTCAATCGCTTTGTTGTAGTCTGAATAGGAATAAACACATACAACCGGACCAAATATTTCCAATATGGAAACGTTTGCATCTGCCGGAGGATCAAGCAAAACTGTCGGTTCGTAACAGGTGTCCGAAATACGCTTACCTCCGCATAATAATTTTGCTCCACCGTCCACAGCTTCCTGAACCCATTCTTCCACTCGATCAACTTCTATTGGCATAATGAGTGGTCCAACTTCCGTTTTTTCATCCATTGGGTCCCCAACGATTAACTTTTTAGCTGCATCCGCCAGCTGATTCGCAACATCCTCACAAATATCTTTATGGACAAAAACCCGCTGTACGGATACGCATACTTGCCCGGCATGATAGAATCCACCTTTTAATAGAGATGGAAGCATGGCTTCAAAATCTGCATCTTTCTCAACGATGACCGGAGCCGCACCGCCATGTTCCAATGCACATCGAGTTCCCGGAGCCAATTTTGATTTTAAATACCAACCGACTCTTGCCGAACCAATGAAGGAAAAATAATGAACTCGTGGATCTGTAACTAAATTTTCTGCTGTATCGTTATCACAAATAATCGGCTGGCACCATCCATTTGGCATACCGGCTTCTTTTAAAATATCAATCAAAGCAAAACAGGATAAAGGTGTTGTTGAGGCAGGTTTTATAATCACGGGACACCCGGCTGCAAACGCAGTAATGACCTGATGGACAATTAAATTCAGTGGATGATTGAATGCACTAACTGATGCTACAACTCCAATAGGTTCGCGCATGGTAAATGCCCATCTGTTTTCAGACGCTTTTGTCAAACCCATGGGGATTTCTTCTCCCTTTAGTTGACTAATATGTTCCGCGGCGATTTTTACACCATTGATAGCTCGTAGAACTTCCACTTTTGAATCTGTGTACGGCTTTCCCCCTTCCTGCGCTGCCGTTTTAGTCAATTCTTCGATACGGGTTTTCATAATGTCTGCAGTTCTCTCCAAGACTGCAATCCGCTCATGAGCCGGAATCCATTTTGATGAATCCTGGAATAAATCGTGAGCTGTTTCCAGTGCATTTTCTACTTCATCTTTTCCCATATACGGAATTTCTTGGATTAAACTTTGGTCATAAGGTGAGAGTACTTTTAACATAATGATTTCCTTTTCATTTTATAGAATACACGTTTTTTCTTTTAACAAAACATTCAGGATAGAATGATTCATGGAATAATCCACAGCCAGATCTATGACGTGAACACCATCCGTACTTAAACAATGGGATAACACATTTCTGAATTCTTCATCGCTTTCCGGTTTGTGTCCAACAGCGCCGTAACTTTCAGCATATTGAACGAAGTTTGGATTTTTATAATCCAAACCAAAATTGTCAAATCCCATTTCTTCCTGTTTCCACTTTATCATGCCGTATGCGCTGTCATTCAAAATGATAACCACCATATTGAGTCCAATACGTATTGCTGTTTCCAATTCCTGCGAATTCATCATAAAACCACCGTCACCGCAAACAGAAATTACTTTCTTCTCCGGATTGATCAATTTTGCACATATGGCAGACGGTAATCCGGCGCCCATGGTGGCGAGTGCATTATCCAATAATAAAGTGTTGGGTTTATAGCATTTATAATTCCGGGCAAACCAAACTTTATAAACGCCGTTATCTAATGTGACAATGCCATCATCCGGTAATTCTTCCCTGATAATATGAACCAATCGCTGGGGCAAAATAGGAAAACGATTGTCCTGTGAATATTTAGATAAATGGACTTTGATTTCTTCCTTAATTCTTTCATAATAAGATAAATCCCAATTGCTTTTATTCTTCACGTGAGATGCAATTTTCATCACAGATGAAGCAATATCACCCACAATATTTAATTGGGGAAAATACACTTCATCCACTTCCGAAGGGAAAAAGTTAATATGAATCACTTTGGTGCCGCCCTCTTCCATAAAGAATGGTGGTTTCTCGATAACATCGTGCCCCACATTGATGATTAAGTCTGCTCGATTAATTGCACAATGAAGAAAATCATTATCAGATAAAGCCGCTGTCCCTAAAAAATGATGGTGTCGTTCATCTACGACCCCCTTTCCCAATTGTGTATTAAAAAATGGAATATCCGTTTGCTCAATAAAATCAGTCAACGCTTTGCTTGTTCTTTTCCGATTGGCGCCGGCGCCGATTAAAAGTAGCGGCATATTGGCATTTTCAATCATTTTCACCGCTTTCAAAATGCATGATGTATCCGCATCCGGTCTTCGGGAACCAACCACATCAAAAATTCGGTCATGACATTCTTCAGCAGCAATATCTTCCGGAAGTTCCAAAAGCACTGCGCCGGGTCGTTCCTCCATAGCCAACCGAAATGCCTCCCGAACTCTGGAAGGAATATTATTTCCATTCACAATTTGGGTCGTATATTTTGTAATAGGACGAAACATATCCACAATATCCACAATTTGGAAACGCCCCTGTTTGGATTTCTTGATGGGTTTTTGCCCTGTAATCATGAGCATGGGCATGGCGCCAAGTTGAGCATAAGCCGCAGGCGTAGTAAAATTGGTGGCGCCCGGCCCAAGAGTAGAAAGGCACACACCCGGCTTTCCAGTTAATCTGCCGTACGTTGCGGCCATAAACCCTGCACCCTGTTCGTGACGTGTGAGAATCAATTCGATTTTCGATCCTTTCAGCGAATTCAGAAAATCAAGATTTTCTTCTCCGGGAATTCCAAAAATGTATTCCACACCTTCATTTTCCAATGCTTTAATAAATAAGTCTGTTGCTTTCATATTTACTTTTTTATAGAATCATCTGCTTATTGGACATGCAGTCAATTCACTCCTCATTTCTTAATACCGAATGTAGAAATACCATCCCGATTTTAACTAATCCATTATATTAAAAATCCAGCAATCCGGTATATCAAATCTTACCGTCGCCAGCCATGAAATTTTTCAACCCAATTCAAAAGTCCTTCCGGTGCATGTGCTTTTTTCCAATTTCCGGCAAGGTATTTATTCGCTTCTCCGATAGTAGGATACGCATGAATAGTTCCAAGAATTTTATTCAATCCCAATCCATGTTTCATGGCCAAAACAAATTCTGTAAGAATATCACCAGCATGAGACCCGACAATTGTGGCGCCCAAAATCTTGTCTTTTCCTTTGGGCGTAATCACTTTCACGAAACCAAGGTCTTCACCGTCTGTAATGGCTCGATCCAAATCATCCAAACCGTAGCGAGTCACTTCATAATCCAGTCCTTCTTCAATCGCTTCCTGTTCGTTGATACCCACGCGAGCTACTTCCGGATCTGTAAACGTTGTCCAGGGAATAACACGATAGTCTGTTTTGAATTTTTTAAACGGACTGAACAAACTATTCACTGTCGCATACCAAGCTTGATGTGCAGCAAAATGGGTGAATTGGTATGGGCCAGTCACATCACCAACTGCGTAAATATTCGAATAATTTGTACGTAAGAAATCATCTGTTTCAATGGAACCATTTTTTCTGATTTCCACGCCCAGTTCTTCCAGTCCAAAGCCGGTTACATTTGCTTTTCGTCCCAACGCCATGATGATTTCATCACATTCAATTTCTAATTTTTCCGGTTTACAATCACAATTGACTACTTTGGAACCGTGCTCATTTTTGAATCCTTCTACCATATGCCCTGTGAGAACAGTAATTCCTTCTGCTTCAAATTTTGTCCGGACAGCCTCGCTCACCTCCAAATCTTCTTTCAGAAGTAGACGGTTCATTCCTTCTATCAACGTTACTTTTGATCCAAACCTGGCAAACGCCTGTGCCAATTCACAGCCAATGGGTCCACCGCCAACTACAACAAGTCGTTTTGGCAATTCTCTGATATTCCAGAGTGTGTCGCTTGTGAGGGGTTGAACATCATCTATACCGGGAATCGGCGGTACCAAAGGCCGTGCGCCTGTTGCAATGACAATATTTTTTGTCGTTAAAATTTCCCCATTTATTTCTACATGGAAAGGATCAATAATCTTTGCTTCTCCTTCATATACATTAACACCCAATTTCGTGTATCGTTCTATGGAATCATGGGGTTCAATTTTTTTAATAACATTCTGAACTCGATCCATCACATTAGCAAAATCGTAATCCACTTTCGTTGAGTCAAATCCCCAGTCCTTTGCACGTTCGGCATAGTGGAGCATTTTCGCAGATCGAATAAAAGCTTTGCTCGGCACACATCCTGTATTCAGACAATCGCCGCCCATTTTATGTTTTTCAATCAAGGCAACTTTCGCTTTTACTGCTGAAGCAATGTAGGCAGAAACCAACCCTCCGGAACCTGCCCCGATAACAACCATGTTATAATCGTAGGATTTTGGTTTTTTAAACAATTTATTCAATTTCCTGTTCTTTAACCATTGAACTACTTTTTTCGACACAAGTGGAAATACGCCCAAAAGTGCAAACGCAAAGATCATATTTAGAGATAAAATACTACCAATAGACTCCATTTTACTAATCTGCGTTCCAGCATTTACATAAACAACTGTACCAGGTAACATCCCGATTTGGCTTACCAGTGAATAAGTCACAGCGTTAATATAGGTTTTTGCAAATGCTGCGTTCACTAGGAAAAATGGAAATACCGGACTCAATCGGGACATGAATAAAAACAGGGTGCCGTTCTTTTCTACGCCGTGATTTACCTTTTTCATAATCGGTTTTAGCTTTTGCTGGAATGCATTACGAAATAGGTATCGGCAGTTTAGCATTGCGAATGTAGCTCCGATAGTGCTCACAATCGAAACAACGATGGTTCCAGTCACTAAACCAAAGATAGCTCCACCAGCCAAAGTCATAATCGTAGCACCCGGTAATGAAAGCATGGCAAGAATAATATAGAGTCCTGAATAGACCGAAATTGTGAAAACTTTATTTTCACTGTAAAATTCTGCTAATTGGATTTGTTGAATTTTAAGATATTGAAAATTCAAATATTGATTCAGATCAAAAATAAAGTAACAAGCTACAATAGCAGCAAGAACTCCGATAAATAGAATTTTCTTAGCCATATTTATTTACTGGTTAATTCAATATAATCAATCCATGCAACAGCTGATTCACCGGTATTATCCGAATCGCTCATAATTGCAAGGCTTGCTCTTTTGGGTGGATTTTCGCCAAAGGCACGTTGGTAATCTTCTAGGATATTAACATCTTCAACCATCCATTCTCCAACATGTTTTGAACCTTTTTGAAGAGAAATCATTTGTGCTTTATCCGTATAGGAATTTGGAATTATATCTTCTTCATGGTCTTTATTCGCCCAGATATAATTTAAACTGCTATGGGGTGGATACTCACCATAAATCAATTTTACAGACTCATACAAAGCCGACTCCCAAAAACCAGCGGATTTACTATCATATTCAAATATAACATAAATACGAATTGGATAGTCATCACCTGATTTTGATTTGGCATCTCCTTTTGAAAACACATTAGACACTTTCCACTTCCATCGGAGATTTGGGATCTCGCTTACATTAAATGATTCTTTCCACACCAAGCCGGAAGCGGAAGCAGCTGACTTTGCCTTCAAAGCAAATCTTTGGGAATTCTCTGCTTCAATTGTATACTGAGTGTGTTTTTCAATCTTTTGGAATGTGAGTGGTTTCCAATTATCTAAATTTTCAAAATCATCACGAAGTATCATTTGCGAATAAAGTAAAGAACTCATAAGAAATATAATAGATATTTTCATTTTCATGTTGAAGAATTGCAGAATTAACGTGCCATAATAAAAGACGGGGAAACGGGTGTTCATGTCTCCCCGTCCTGTTTGCTACACCTGATGAGACAAAGTATTAATTATTCGCTTCGTTTGCTCCGTTGCCTTTGAATGCAAAAAACAATGAGACGGCAATTATCAACACTTGAAATTCCATTCCTTTGCCCATATTGCCCATACCCATATTAATTGAGTTCCAGCCTTCTTGGAAGTGAACCATTCCGATGGCTCCTAACATTACAACTGTGAAAATCAATCCGGCAATCCTGGTGGCCCAATCGGGTCCAAAACCGCCCCACAGAATCAATAGGGCGCCGGCCACTTCCATCATTGCCAGCATGTAAATCATAATGACGGGCATTCCCATCATATCCGCCATCCCTTGCGCCATGCCGAATTTTGGAAAACCGTGGTAGAGGAAAGTGGCTGCCAACGATATACGGGGTAACCAATGACCAAAACCAGAGAACTTATTTAGAGTAGTATCCATGATACCTCCTTGTGTTTATTATTGAGTGCTTTTTTATTAGGAATTGAGTTTATCAGAGAAGTCGGATATTTTTAATTCTCCCACTTTCCATAATTTATTATTGATAAAAATGGAAGGAGTTACGATATGTCCATACCAATCTGGCATGGCATCTCCCCTATCCAAATTAATAACGGTTAACTGGAATGGTTCGTCCTTCATGCGGAGTGAATTTAGTTTATTATAATTTTCAGTGCAAAGACTGCATGAATCCCGAACGACCAGGTGTACCTGTGTAAATTTTCCATTATGAAGATTATTCATGCAAGAAATTATAAACAATAGGAATGGAATTTTGTCAGTGAGCTGACAAAAGGGCTAATTCAGCCAGTTCGTATCCATAACTTTTATAAACCGTCGAGTATATTTTATAGTCCCTTTTTCCGATAGTTCATTTAAAACCATATTAACGGTTTGTCTCGCTGTAGCTGTCAAATCTGCAATTTCTTGATGTTTCAGAAAAGGCCGTACCATCCAACCATCCACCATTTTTTTTCCAAAGTTTTTTACATACCGCTTTAGAAAGGATTCAATCCGTTCCTGGGCATTTTTGAACACTAAATCCTCTACATGAGCCTGAATGGTTCGTAATCGAAATCCGATAAATTTTGTAATGCTCATGTCCAACAAAGGATTATCCTTCATCATTTCCTGGAACATATCCTTGCTGATAGTACAGATAATTGCATCTTCCACTACTTCAGCAATATTTTCATGTTTGTCCTGCCCCAGAAGTGAACCTTCTCCAAATATTTCTCCCGGACCAATAAGCTGCATTGACGTTGTTCTACCATCTTCGTGAATACGGGAAATTTTCACTTTGCCTTCTTTCAAAATATAAATAGTATCACTTCGCTCATCCGGAAAATATAATATTTCTTTCTTTTTGTTGGATTTCATTTTACTTATGCGGTCCATGTCTTCCATGGATTTTTCATTCATCCCTGAAAAGAGATTGAAATTTTCCAGATACCAGAGTTTTGTTTTTTCAGCCATTTTTTAAATTACACAATTACTTATGCACCTTGAACATATGCTATAAAGCCCGCTCCATCACAGCATTCATTCGCTTAACAAATTCAGCCGGATTATCCAGTTTCACTCCCTCTATCAATAATGCCTGTTCATAGAGCAAAAAACAGGTATCATCAAATGATTTTGATTTACGCATATCAGTAAGTTTCTTAACAATTGGGTGATTTGGATTAATCTCAAGAATCGGTTTAATTTCCTGAGTCGCCGCCTGTCCCATGGCTTTTAGCATTTCCTGTACTTGAGCCGTGGGATCATTGGAGTCAGCAACAATACAAGATGGAGAATCACTTAACCGCGTAGATGCAACCACATCTTTTACACGATCCCCAAGAACTTTCTTGATCTTTTTGATTACAGGTTTTAGATCGTCTTCATCTTTTTTATTATCATCGGTCTTTAAATCCTCAGCCGCATCGCTACGGTTAACGGATTTTAGTTCCCATTCTTTATATTTCGGAATGGATGTCATGATAATATCATCTATTTCATCATCCAAAACCAGGACTTCCATTTCCTTATTTTTGTATAATTCAAGGAGTGGTGAATGACGCAATGCTTCTTCATTCTCACCAGTAATGAAATAAATATATTTCTGATCCCCGCTCATTCCACCTACATAATCCATAAATGAGGTATAGCCATCCACTTTTGTGGATTTAAACCGCATTAGGTCAAGCAGTGCTTCCTTATTATCATGATCCTGATACACGCCTTCTTTAATAGGACGACCAAATTCCTTCCAAAATTCAACATATTTTTTACTATCCTTTGCTATAACTTTTAATTCCGATATAATTTTATTTACAGAATTATTTTTAATTTTAGCAAGGATGCGGTTTTGCTGAAGAATTTCCCGACTCACGTTGAGAGGTAAATCTTCCGAATCGATGATCCCTTTCACAAATCGCAGCCAGGATGGAAGTAATTCTTTATCATCATCGGTTATGAAAACTCGTTTGACGTATAGTTTGACACCGGGTTTATATTCGGCATAATAAAGATCAATTGGAGCTTTCTTTGGGATGTAAAACAAGGTTGTATAGTCCAGTGTACCTTCTGCATGAGTATGCACACAATGCAGTGGATCATCAAAATCATTGGAAATGGATTTATAGAATTCGTTATAATCCTTCTTCTTTAAATCACTTTTTGAACGCTTCCAGAAAGCGGATGCCGCATTGATCTGATCGGTTTTCGGTTTCTTTTCCTTTTCTTTTCCATCCTTATCATATTCTGTATCCATGTAATGGAGGAAAATAGGAAAAGCAATGTGGTTTGAATATTTCTTAACGATTTCCTGAATCTGCCATCTATTGGCGTATTCATTTCCATTATCATTCAGGTGCAGAATAACTGTCGTACCTTGTTCTTTTCGGATATCCTTAGAAATCTCGTAATTACCCTTTCCACCACTCACCCAGCGATGAGCGTCTTCCTCGCCTGCTTTTCGACTCAGCACTTCTACCTTATCGGCCACCATGAAAGATGAATAAAATCCAACGCCGAACTGGCCAATGAGATTGGAATCTTTCTTTTCATCCCCGGTTAGATTATTCATAAATGACTTCGTACCTGATCTGGCGATCGTCCCCAGGTTTTCAACCAGATCTTCTTCATTCATACCAATCCCGTTATCAGTAATCTCAATCCTTTTTACATCGCCTTCAGAAAAAGAGATATCCAAATGGGGATCAAAGTCCAATGATTTGAATTTATCATCGGTGATTGTAAGATATTTCAGCCTATCCAAGGCATCGGATGAATTGGAAACTAATTCGCGCAAAAAGATTTCTTTATGAGAGTATAAACTGTGAACAATAAGATGCAGTAATTGGGTTACTTCAGTTTGAAACTGATGTTTCGACATTCTCGCTTCTCCATTTTGTTATTTTTAGATTAAAAAACCGGGGTGAATTTTAATACAATTAATAGGTAAGGTAAAGTACAGAAACGCTAAATATCCAATGCGGATTCAAGGACTAAATGAATAATTTTTTTGGATAAACCTCGGCTTTAATGAGTTTTTGTATTTCACCTTGAACATAGGGTCTGTCTTCTTTATATGTTACTCCAAACCATGATGAGTCACTTCGCAATACATGAACTTCCTCTGTTCCGGTTTGAATAAGATCATTGATTACAGTGGGGATTAAAAATTCACTCTTAAGTTCTGTACCGTTTTCATTTAGAAAATCCATAAACATTTCCTCTAGATAATCAAACAGAATTGGAGTAAAACCCCACATATTCACAGAAACAGGTTCACTGCCGTCCAGTTTCACGTCACCATCAGAAGTAACGCCGGAATCCATTTTACGAACATTCCCTGTTTCAACTACAGTGGATAAACGATCATTTTCCACTTTGCAAATACCACGAGTTACACCGCCAAAGGTCGACAATGTTTTATCCAATCGATAACCAACCATGCTGAAGGATAGATATTCATCGACATAAAATTCCGCCAATTTTTGAAACGATTCACGGCCGTAAAAATCATCTGCATTGATGACACAAAAAGGTTCATTTATCAAATCTGCTGCTGTTAAGATAGCATGTCCCGTTCCCCAGGGCTTTTCACGGCCTTCCCGACAGGTGAATCCATCCGGTAGTGCATTCAGATCCTGGAATGCGAATTCAACATCAATCTTTCCGGTATATTTGTTTGTAATCTTTGTTTTGAATTCACCTTCAAATTCTTTTCTGATTATAAAAACGACTTTACTGAATCTTGCCTTGATGGCATCATATACTGAATAATCAATAATAGCTTCTCCATTAGGGCCGATTGAATCCAATTGTTTTAACCCACCGTAGCGTGAGCCCATACCGGCAGCCATGATCAAAAGTGTTATATTATTCATTTTATCTGTAAATCCATAAACCTTACGAATGTTTGCCTGTCCGCCTGTTTTCTGGCGGGAAACCTTCGTAAGGTTATCCAATTTTAAGTATTTTATTTTAATTCTTCGAATAAAGTTACAAATTTCATCTAATCTGAAATAGTATTGTTAGACACTTAAACCTAGTAAACGCAATATTAAGATTAACAAAACGTTCATTTGTAATCCGCTAAACTAATAACAACGCGAAAATTTCACCTTGGAAAACATCAATTTTTGCTTATAACTAATGGAAAGGAATTTGAAAAGATAGATTTTGAATATATTAATTAAAAATACATGCACACAACAACGTGTAAGGCTATTTGGGAAAATGCGGAGATTAAAAGAGTTATTCATAGCATAATATGCAGAGAATATTTTTTTTGCGGTGAATAATGACTATATTCACTGCAAATAATGCGGTGAAAATGTACATCCATCAACATAACAATTGGCCAAACTTCAAATGGGATAGTGAAAAACTACTTCAGATTTTAGGAGAAGTAAGGAGCTTACAAGGAAAATTAGTTGGCTCCATGGAATCGTTAGGTTTTGAATTACAAAATGAAGCTAACCTGGAAACATTGACATTAGATGTAACTAAATCCACTGAAATAGAGGGAGAGATTCTAAATCCGGAACAAGTACGTTCATCCATTGCACGAAGGTTAGGAATGGACATATCCGGATTGATTCCTTCGGACAGAAACGTTGACGGGGTTGTGGATATGATGATAGATGCAACACAAAATTTTGATGAACCATTAACAAAACAAAGATTGTTTGACTGGCATTTTGCTCTTTTCCCAACAGGAAGGAGTGGAATGAATAAAATAATTGTTGGAAATTGGAGAGATGATTCTACAGGCCCAATGCAAGTTGTATCCGGAGCAATGGGAAAAGAAAAAGTACATTATCAAGCTCCCGAAGCACTTCAGGTTGAGCAAGAAATATCTGGGTTTTTAAAATGGTTTAGTGAAAAAGAGAATATTGATTTAGTAATTAAAGCTGGAATTGCCCATTTATGGTTTATTACAATTCATCCATTTGAAGATGGAAATGGTCGAATAGCCCGCGCAATTGCTGACATGTTATTGGCCAGAGCCGATGGGAATTCTCAGAGATTTTATAGTATGTCTTCGCAAATTCGCCAGGAACGAAAGGAATATTATAACAATTTAGAAAAAACACAGAAAGGTGATTTAGATGTAACCCAATGGCTTAAATGGTTTCTAAACTGTTTAATGAATGCTTTAACATCATCCGACAAGATATTAGAAAGGGTGTTATACAAACATAGATTCTGGGTTAAAAATGCACTAAAAATTCAGAATAATAGACAAAAAATGATGATGAATAAGTTATTAGACGGATTTGATGGAAAATTAACTTCATCAAAATGGGCAATAATAACAAAATGCTCTCCTGATACAGCATTAAGGGATATACAGGATTTAATTAATAAACAAATATTAAGGAAGACTGAAGGTGGCGGAAGAAGTACAAGTTACAAATTGGTAAAAATTGATGAGTCAGATGAACCACCCAGCAGATAACAGCGCATACAGGATAGGCACTTAATAATATGATAGATGAATTGCAAATTGACACAATAATGAATGATCAGAATTTACATGGGATCTCTGAATTCGAAGGATATTCTCCTGATGAAATGCAATTTATCCTCTATGAAACCTTCGAAAATAACAGCCCAATTCAACTGATTCCATTGACCGAATCAGACTACAGAGAGATTCCAATACTAAACCAAATCAAATTTCTTTCTGAATTGATAAATAAACAAGGAGAACTAAAACTGACAGCAAAAGGTTATTTACCACCCAAAATTGTGTCAACTGTTTATGATCAAGGATTCTTGAAGGATGAATTTATTGAATCTGGATTTTCAAAGTTATCGAAAGAATTGGATTCAATAACAATAACATTGACAAGAATATTACTTGAAGTTGGTGGAATTGTAAAAAAAAGAAATAACAAATTGAGTTTAACAAAGAATGGAGAGAAAATATTTACAGATAACCATAAATTATTAAGACATATATTTTCTGTGTTTGGTTCAAAATATAATTGGGGATTTTTTGATAGGTATAGTAATGATATTATCGGACAATTAGGATTTGGTTTTACGTTGATTTTATTGAGTAAATACGGAGGGACTAAACAATTAGACACATTCTACGCTGACAAATATTTTAAAGCATTTCCAATGTTAATAGATTATTCCATTGAACCAAATTTTGGTACACCTGAAACCGATGCTTCACATTGTTATTCATTAAGGACATTTGATAGATTTTTGGATTATTTCGGGCTGATTAAAATTAAACGAGATAATAAAAAATGGGATGCAGATAAATATATCATAAAGACAGAAATATTTGATAAACTAATATTCTGTGTCCCGCACAACAAAGGCTATGCCGCATGAGGGTTTTAGAGTAAAATTGAAAGAAAATGGAATTAACTAAAGAACAAGCGTATGAAAAAATAGCTCGACTCGTTGAACGATTTAGCGAACACGTTGAAGAATACAAACGACATGGCTACAATGAGCATCAAACACGAGTGGACTACATCAACCCATTTTTCAAAGCACTCGGTTGGGATGTGGACAATGAACAGGGATACGCTGAAGCATACCGGGAGGTAATCCATGAAGATAAGGTAAAAGTAGGTAGCAGCACTAAAGCTCCCGATTATGGTTTTACACTTTTCGGTCAACGAAAATTCTTTGTTGACGCAAAAAAACCGGCCATTAACATCAAAGGCGACATTGCTCCGGCCTATCAAGTGAGGCGTTATGGATGGAGTGCAAAAGTGCCCATTTCAATTGTTACCGACTTTGAGGAATTTTCCATCTACGATTGCACCAAGAAGCCCATACTTACCGACAAAGCATCGGTATCGCGAATCAAATACATTACCTATGACCAATATCTTGATGAGTTCGATTTCCTTTGGGATGTTTTCGCTAAAGAGAATTTACCCAAAGGCCGTTTCGATAAATACGTTAAGAGCGACACCAGGAAAAAAGGAACCGCCACTGTTGACGATGAGTTCTTGAAATCCATTGAAGAATGGCGAAAATATCTTGCTACCAACATCGCAATACGTAACAAATCGCTCAATGAGGATGAAATTAACTATGCTGTTCAGAAAATTATTGACCGAATCATCTTCCTGCGTATGTGTGAGGACAGAGGCGTTGAGCAATACGGCAACTTGAAAAATGCAGCAGAAAAAGGTGACATCTACAAAAACCTGTTTGCCCTTTACCACATGGCAGACAAAAAGTACAATTCGGGATTGTTTGACTTTAAAGAAGACACAATCACACCTACCCTCATGGTGGACAATAAGGTGATGAAGAAAATCATCAATGAACTCTATTATCCGAATTGTGAATACGAATTTTCCGTAATGCCTGCCGACATTCTCGGGAGCGTTTACGAGCGTTTTCTCGGAAAGACCATTCGCCTGACAAAAGCCCATCATGCCAAGATTGAAGAAAAACCAGAAGTGCGAAAAGCCGGAGGCGTGTATTACACCCCCAAATATATAGTAGACTACATCGTAGAAAACACAGTTGGCAAACTCATCAAAGGCAAGAAACCAAAAGACATTGAGAAAATAAAGATTTGCGACCCTGCCTGCGGTTCCGGTTCATTCCTCATCGGGGCATACCAATTCTTGCTTGAATGGCACTTGAAATACTATGCAATCAATCCGCCTAAAAAAAAGAAAGACAACCCGCTTACACCGGACGGCAACCTGACTACTGCGGAAAAGAAACAAATCCTGCTCAACAACATCTTTGGCGTTGACATTGATACGCAAGCTGTAGAAGTAACCAAGTTAAACCTGCTGCTCAAAGCATTGGAAGGTGAAACACAGGCATCCATCAATCAGCAATTGCAGTTGTTTCACGAAAGGGTCCTGCCCAATCTTTCCGATAACATCAAATGCGGAAACTCGCTTATAGGCACTGACTTTTTTGATAACCAGCTTGGCTTATACCCAGAGAAAATGAAAAAGATTAACGCCTTTGACTGGGAAGCAGGGTTTCCAGAAATTTTCAAGCAAGGCGGTTTTGATGCAGTCATTGGTAATCCCCCCTACGTTGGAAGAAGCACTTCATTTGCTGAGACAGAAAAACAGTACATGAAAAACAAATACCAAACGGCTGAAGGGAAATATGAACTTTATCAGTTCTTTCTCGAAAAAAGTACTATGCTTATAAAAAAGAAAGGAGCTTTTATCTCCTTAATTACCCCGCAAACTTGGCTCTCTATTATACAAGCGACTAAACTCCGTAAATTAATCTTATCAAATTATGCTCTGAACAAAATCATTTTCTTAGGCAAGAATGTTTTTAAAGCATCTGTGGACACCATCATCTTTATTATTGAATCTGGTAGAAGTAAAAAACAAATTGAGTTTTATCAATCTGAAAGACTATTTGATGACAGAGACACCACCCCTAAACGCAAAATAAATATGTCCGAAATTGATAAGTCTACTTTGATAATCCCAATCATTTTGGACGATGATGCAGATGAAGTATTAAATTCGATATATGAAGCCACTGTTCCCTTGTCAGAAATTGGAAAATGGAGTGATGGCGTTAAGGTTGTAGGTCCAGCCAAAGCATTTGCTTTTCAAAACAAGAAGTATGATAAGACCTTTTTTCAAATGTATGTGGGTTCGGACATAAAAAGGTATTTTTCAAATTGGGGTGGATTGTATTGCTGCCGTGAAAAATATGCTATTGAAAAACACCAAGCGACAGATATTAGATTGCGAAATGAAGCTGTATTCAACAAGGAGAAGATATTAATTCGAAAAACAGGTAATCGTATTGTGGCTACAATAGATTATCATAAGTTCTACTATGAACAAAGCGTTTTTAGTTTTTCCTTGAACAATACAGAGTATGACCTCAAATTCGTGTTGGGTCTTTTAAATTCTAATTTGGCAACGTATCTTTTGAAAAACAATCCTTTCTCCAAGAAAGACACATTTCCACAAATTCGGTTACATTGGTTAAAAGAATTTCCAATTAAAGAGAACTTTGATAATGGTCTTTCAGTTAAAATTATCAAACTCGTTGACAACGTGCTAAAATTTAATGAGCAATTACAAAACACCAAACTGGAAACCCAGCGGCAGCAAATCCAACGCACTATCACCCATACCGAGAAAAAGATAGATGAATTGGTGTATGGGCTTTACAAGTTGAGTGAAGAGGAAATAGAAATAATTGAAAAGATCTGACACCATGAAGAATTTTAAGGGTACACATTGGTACAAATGTGACCTGCATCTTCACACAAAAGTGAGCAAGTGTTTTACTGATAAAGAAGTAAAAGCAAAACAATGGGTATAGGCCATAGCCATCCTTCAGGTCAACTACGCTACGCTCTCGCTGTAATGGCATCATAGACGTAATAATCGATAATCGTTTCATCGTTAGGACCAATGGAATCCAGTTGTTTCAGTCTACCATAGCGAGAGACTATACCGGCAGCAATGATTAGAAGTGTTAAATTGTTTATTTCTCTCTTATATCATTAAACATTGCGAAGGTCAAAAAAACCTTCGCAATGTTATTCAATTTTGAAAATTAAATATTTATTGTATGAATAAAGTTACAAATTCCATTCAATTTGAAACATTATTGTTAGACACTTGAACCCGCTATACGCAATATTGGGTTTAGCAAGACATTTTAAGCAAGCAAAAAAGAGATTAAATGACTAAAGAATTTGAATTAATAGGAGAATGGTTTCTTCCAACAAACAAAGATGATAGAGTACATGGTACGTTAAACTTTCATCCTGAAGAAGGAGCCACATTAGAGCTTTATGGCAGTCTCTGTTCAGACCCATATCTCCCAGAATTAAAAGATGAAGAATTAATACTTGGGTTGACAAGCAATAGTAAACAAGTAGTATTGTATGGATGCCTCATGACAAAATCTGGTGGAGCAACATTAGTTCAAGGAGAAGAAACAGGTAAACCTTCTGTTATTTATTCAATAAGATATATATTGGTTGGATTACATGTAAATAATGTATACGAGCTCAAATTTAATAGAATATCTAGTGAAATCAATAATTTAGGAGAATGGGTTGGAATTAGTGGTTTTATTAATAAGCGGTATGACTTTGAAAAAATTAAAAAACATGAGATTTCTGTAGAGTATAAATTACCGAATCCTATTGATTTTAACATTGATGACAAAGCAACGGGAAAATTTAAATTTCTCGCAAATCAACCAGGTTTATCTCGTTATCAAAAAAGTGTAAGTATAAATCAAAGAGTAGAGTTTCAAGTTGACTCTCCATCAGAACAAAGTATTGATGATTTACTATCATATGTATATAGTTTTCAGAATTTTTTAATTCTAGCTCTCTACAGAAGTACTTACCCTCTTTCTATAAATCTTCTTGGCGACAAGCACACAAAAGATTATGGAGATGGAAAACCTATAAGGAAGAATATTAAACTATATTTTTCTAATTCTAATCGTAAGCAAACTATTAAGCCAAAATTAGATTTTGAAATGCTCTTTGATTATAAGAGAATTAAAGACGATTTCTCAACAATAATTAAAAATTGGTACAAGAAATACTCACTGTTAGAACCCGCATTCAATTTACTATTTGAACAATTCTATAACGGGAATAGATTTACAGTAAACACTTTTTTGAACTTGGCACAATCGGCAGAAACTTTTCACGCTAGAGTTCATAATCATACAAAAATTCCTCGAGATGAGTATAAAATAATGAAAGATGAAATTCTCAAAGTAACACCAACTGGATTTCACAAATGGCTTAAAGACCAATTTAATTTCGGGAATAATCTCAATTTACATGCACGATTAACAGAAATCACGGACAAGTATTCAAATGGTATCCTTGATAAAATAATAGATGACAAAAAATTATTTGTGAAACAAGTAAAACATTCTCGTAATTACTACACACATTACTCTAAGGATGGTAAAAAGAAAGCTCTAAAAGGTTCAGACCTATTTTACCTTACAGAAAAACTAAAAATTCTATTAGTCTGTGCTTTTTTAATGGAAGTTGGATTTAAAAATAACCAACTCACTGAATTCCTTGATAACGTTAAATGGAGACTTTTTAACCACTTAGCCGACTGGAAAGATGAAAAATTGGAAATTCCGGAGGTTTCGGACAGTGATTCCGGAGAAGTTTCGGACACCA
>CAZIFK010000038.1:0-21225 GCA_964538995.1 uncultured bacterium | reverse complement strand
ACCCTTTGTGTATTCATTATTGATAATTGTGTTTATCCTTTTTATCAATTTTTTCTTACGTGCCATAGATCGTTTCCTGGGGAAAGGACTGGATATATTCACGATATTGGAATACCTTTTTCTCAACCTCGCGTGGATTGTTGCATTGGCAGTTCCCATGGCTATCCTCATTTCAACATTGATGGCTTTTGGCCGATTATCTGAAGATAATGAAATTAACGCCATGCGGTCTTCCGGAATCAGTTTTTTAACAATTCTTTATCCCGCGCTGTTATTCGGTGCAGGAGTGTGCGCACTATTGATTGTTTTTAACACTAGTATTCTGCCAGAAATGAATTTCCATGCCCGCCTATTGGCAGGAGATATACGAAAAATGCGTCCCGGGCTGGATATTGAGCCGGGACATTTTATCGATAATATTCCGGATTATTCCATGATCATTCGTGGGAAGAACGGTGATCTGATGGAAGATGTTCGCATTTTCAGCAAAGAAAGTAAAAAAGTACAAACCAGCATTTATTCTGAAACAGGTAAACTCTCAACAATCGATGATGCAATTATTCTAACTCTATTTAATGGAGAAATCCATGAGCTTGATCTGGAAAATTATAATAATTATCGTCGGATCAGTTTTGACAAACACGTGATTACTATTGCCGCAGATGATTTATTATTAAACCGCCGGGATACAGCCAATCGCTCTGATCGGGAAATGACCCTGGACGTTATGTATGATAAACGCAATAAATATGCAGAACGAAAGCAACGTGTGGAAGAAAGACTTCGCAACACTATTAAAAAAGTACTCGGGCAGGATCTACTACCTGAGAGTTTTATTCAAACGGAAAAATTGCTGAATATTTATAAAGAACACATAAAACAAGACACATCTCTGACCGCTGCACAACTTAAATTAAAAGAAAGGCGCGTACGCAGCCTCGAGCGACAAGCAAAAAATGAATTTCGATTAATCGCAACTTACAAGCGAAATTGGAATAAGTATTCCGTAGAAATACATAAGAAATTCTCCCTACCTATGGCGTGTATTCTATTCGTTTTAGTGGGGGCACCTTTAGGTACACTTGCCAAAAAGGGTGGATTCACAATGGCAATCTTGTTGGGCTTCGGATTTTTCCTTATTTACTATGTATTTCTTATGGGTGGTGAAGCAATGGCGGATCGTAATATAGTTTCGCCTTTAATTGGCATGTGGACACCCAATGCCGTTCTTCTGATATTTGGATGGTACCTGACACTGCACGCTGTCCGTGAAAGGGCTCCATTTACGATTAAATTCCCATGGCAAAAGAAAGATAATGAGAATGATACCGAATGATATAATCACTGCAAAAAACAGCGGAAAATCGATTAATGCGGATGATCTTCATGCATTCATCAGCGGGTATGTAAGCGGCAGTATTGATGATTCCACAATGACAGGATTGCTGAAAGCCATTTTTGATTATGGAATGACATATGAAGAAATTTACACGATGGTAGATATCATGATTTATTCCGGAAAACAGATGAATTTTGAACATATTGATGGATATGTATGTGATAAACATAGTATCGGCGGTGTGGGTGATAAAACATCATTGATCATTGCTCCTTTGTTAGCCAGTGCCGGATTATACCTCCCCATGATAGCCGGACGCAGTCTGGGGCACACCGGTGGGACACTAGACAAACTGGAAACCATTCCTGGTTTTAATGCAGATATTCCTATAATCGAATTTCAAAAACTAGTAGAAACAAATGGGTATGGAATCATGGCCCAGACGAGGGAAATTTGCCCAGCCGATGGAAAGATTTATGCCCTTCGGGATGTAACCGGGACAGTTGCATCTGTTCCGCTGATTGTCGGTTCTATCATGAGTAAGAAAATAGCCGAAGGAATCAAAGGTTTGGTTTTGGATATCAAAGTGGGCAGCGGCGCATTTTTACCAACATTGGAAAAAGCCACAGAACTAGCAGAAATACTAAAAAATGTTGGGGAATATTTTGGTGTAAAAACGGATTTGGTTTATTCAAACATGGATCAGCCTTTAGGGAAATTTGCGGGTATGTGGTGTGAAGTGCAGGAAAGCATTGACTGTCTCCAAGGCAAAGGTCCTGATGACACTATGGCGGTATCCCTAAAACTTGCATCAAAGCTTATGATCCAATCCGGGAAAGCCCAAGATGAACATGATTCGAATACAATCTTGAATGAATTAATCAATAATGGTTCAGCCTTTGAAAATTTTGATAAAATGATTATTACCCAGAGTGGTAATTTGTCGAACGCTGATAATGAACCAACTTATACAATAGATATATATGCCGAAAAAGATGGAATTATCCAATCAATGGATACAACTCAAATCGGCTGGGGGCTCGTGGATATGGGTTGCGGACGAAAAAATAAGAACGATATTTTAGACTCGACCGCCGGATTGGAGTGTCATCGAAAAATAGGTGATGAAATTCAAGCAGGCGAAAAAATCTTTACTTGTTTTTGTAATAATGAAGATAAACTTAAATCAGGTGTAGAAAAAATTGCCAATTCAATCAGTATTGGCACTGATTTGGTTGAGCTGCCATTATTTTATAATTAAAGTTTCCGGCAAAAGATTGGTTGTTTGTCAGTTCTAAAAAAGGGGTTAAAACACCTTAATTTTATTGTTTTTCGTTACGTCTCCGTCATAAATAACGGGGTAATTGATTTTCTCGATCATACTAATATCTTGATACTTGCCCCGTCCTTTAGGTCGGGGTTTAGAAATTGTAAAATAATGGGATTTATCCCAATCTGTCTGAAGGTGTAGCAGCAAAGTTCTTAAACTAATTTCTGTGAACAGAACACAATTTTATCGGTTCTGTTCCAGATATAAACACTTCCGTTTCCACTGGGCATAAATCCGTTGGTTTATTTTTCGTGACTTGGCAAATATTCATTTCAATAATATGTTCAGGTCTCTCAAACTCTTTCCGGCTATAACCAAGAGTATCATGGCTGGCACGCATAAACCGTGCCCAGGCTGGGAGAGCTGCCCGGCTGCCGTCTGAACCTTTTCCTAGGCTTACCTGTGGATCATCCACACCAAACCAAGCCCCTGCAGCAATACGGGAGGAAAATCCCACAAACCAGGCATCGGTCCAGCCTTGGGTCGTTCCAGTTTTACCGGCCGCTGGATGGTAAAAAAGATACTTCCATCGAGCAGACCCACCCGTACCTCGATCCAATACTGTTTGCAATAAATTAGTCATCATATATGATGTTTCCGCACTTAAAACTTCTTCCTGATTGGGTTTATACTCCCGGAGAACATTTCCATATTTATCTTCGACACGAGTAATCCCGTATGGCATTGAATGCACACCTTTATTCGCAAACGTGGCATATGCACCCACCATTTCCAATAGATGCACTTCAGATGTGCCAAGAGCAATGGCGTCCACAGCGCGGATATCAGTTGTAATACCCATTCTGCGGGCTGTCTGCTTAACGGCTTCAGCTGGAACTACTTCTTGCACCATGCGCACGGATATCAAATTTAGAGAACGCCTCAATCCTTCCCTTATGGTGGTTAATCCTCCGGTACTTCCATCATAATTCTGGGGCATCCATTTAACCCACTCACCATCCGCATTTCTTACATTAAGGACCACCGGCTGATTTAATAATTGTTTCGTAACCGGTACACCGTTGTCCACAGCGGTTGTATAAACGAATGGTTTGAACACAGATCCCGGTTGACGTAACGATTGCGTCGCACGATTGAATTGATCAGGATAATCTTGCCGACCTCCTATCATCGCCACAATTGCTCCCGTTCGTATATCCAAAGCGACAAACGAACTTTGGACTAATAATTTATCCCGAAGATCTTCATATAATTCCATCCCCCCGGCCATCATAAGTTTAACTGAATCTTCAGGATAGATACCTAAATAGGCCAGTTTGGAAAACTCTTCTTCATCCCCAAATATGCGTTGATTCAATCTTTCTTGATTTTCTTGAACTGATTGAAATACCGCATCTTCTGCAATTTTCTGTAACCTGGAATCCAATGTGGTATAAATTTTTAACCCATCTCGATAAATATTCACACCCAGATCATCATCTTCCCGCTCCATGAAGCGGCGGACATACTCTGTAAAATGAGGAGCAATTCCCCGAGTCTGCTCCTGTTGGATATAATCTAATGAGCGTGCCCGGGCTTCTGCATATTCTTCCCGGGTGATGTAATTCTGGTCTCGCATTACTCGGAGAACGACATTTCGTTTGGTCAGCGCTCGTTCAGGATGTCTTACCGGCGAATACCGAGCCGGCGCCGGTAGTAGTCCCACAAGCAATGCACTTTCATCTACAGATAATTCATAAGCATGCTTGCCAAAAAATCGTTTCGATGCCGCCTGCACACCATAAGTTCCGTGGCCAAAGTGAACACTATTCAAATACATTTCCAGAATTTCTTCTTTGGTATACGTCCGTTCAATCTGGATGGCTGTAATAACTTCCTTAATCTTTCTATTAATGGTTTTCTTGAAACCAATGTTATCATACAGGTTTCGAGCTAACTGCTGTGTCAGTGAACTAAAACCGGAACGATAACTCATGGTGATCGTATTAATAATAATCGCTCTGAAAACATCCCGGAGAGAAATACCCCAGTGACTATAAAATCGTTGATCTTCTTTAGCCACTACGGCATTAAGCATATGCTGGGGAATCTGATCTAATTCCAAAAACACGCGTTTTTCATAATAGAGTTCGTTTAAAAGTTTTCCGTCAGCAGAATATATTCGTGTAACCAGATCAGGATCGTAATTTTCCAATTGTTCGATAGAAGGAAGATCAATGGAAAGGTAAAATATATAGCCCAGGACAATAACCATGCCCGTAAAGACAATATAAATAGAATGTTTTATGATACGCGCCCAGGATTTCATAGGGTGAATTTAGTGATGGATTAGAAAACGTAAATTGAGGAATTGAACGACGTCAAGAAAAAACTGTTCCAACCGGATCAGTTCTTTTTTCTCGGCTTTATCATTTTTTCCGGCTTTACCAGCCTATCAAAATCGTCTCCGCTCATATAGCCCAATTCAACGATGGTTTCCCGGAGGGTTTTGTTGTTCATATGGGCTTTTTTGGCTACTTCCGCTGCTTTATCGTAACCAATATGGGGATTCAACGCCGTCACTAACATGAGGGAATTATGCAGATTCTTATGAATCCGCTCCTCATTAGCCAGGATGCCGTCCACGCAGTTTTCTGCGAAGGATACAGACACTTCAGCCATCAACCGAATGGACTGGAGGATATTAAAAGCCAATACCGGACGGTATACATTTAATTCAAAATTCCCGGAAGCGCCGGCCATAGTAATGGTCACATCATTCCCGATCACTTGCGTGCAAACCATGGTCACGGCTTCCGCTTGAGTGGGATTGATCTTACCTGGCATAATGGAACTGCCCGGTTCATTGGTGGGCAGAATAATTTCTCCGATTCCAGAACGGGGGCCGCTCCCCAGCCATCGAATGTCATTCGCAATTTTATTCAGGGAAGCCGCGACTGTTTTTAGTGCTGCGGATAATTCAACAATGCTGTCATGAGCACCCAATGCTTCAAATTTATTAGGAGCTGTGACAAATGGGAGTCCTGTCAGTTTTGCAATTTCTAGCGCGGATGCATCTGAAAATCCTTCCACAGAATTAATCCCAGTTCCCACAGCCGTGCCTCCCATGGCTAGTTCATAGCAGTGGTTGAGGGCATTTTTTACCCGAATAATTCCATGTTCAACTTGAGACGCATAACCGGAAAATTCCTGACCCAAACTTAAAGGTGTGGCGTCCTGCAAATGGGTGCGCCCCAGCTTGACAATGTCTTTAAATTCTTCAGTTTTTTTAGCCAATGAATTTTGGAGTTTTTCCAGGGCAGGGATTAATTGGTGGGTGGTGGATTCTACTGCGGCAATATTGATTGTAGATGGAAAAGTATCGTTGGTGGACTGGGACATATTTACATGATCGTTGGGATGAATCGGATATTTACTCCCGAGTTTGCCACCCAACATCTCAATAGCCCGGTTAGAAATGACCTCATTCACATTCATATTTGTCTGAGTGCCGGATCCGGTCTGCCAAACCACTAGCGGAAAATGGTCATCCAGTTTTCCTTCAATAACTTCATCTGCTGCAGTTCTAATTATTTCAGCCAGCTTTGAATCAAGATTTCCAAAAGATTCGTTTACAGTTGCGGCAGCTTTTTTCAATATTCCATAGGCACGAATAAAATCCCTTGGGAAATGTTCATTACCTATTTTGAAATTTTGAAGTGAACGTTGAGTTTGAGCACCCCAATATTTATCGCTTGATACTTCTATCGGGCCTATACTATCTGTTTCAGTGCGAGTAGACATATTATTATACCTCCCAAGTATCGCCTGAATTTAAAAGTTCTTGAATGCTTCCGGTCCCACGTATTTTTACAGCTGTTTTCATCTGGCTAGTAACCAGTTCATCATACACCGGAGCATCAATATCATAAAACACGCCAATTGGATCCGGGAATTCGTTCTGATAAGTAAAGTTGGCCAGCATAGAAGCAATCACATAATCTTTTTCATTATGAACTAAAACATCATCAATGGAGTATTTACCATTTATTTCGATTATTTTTGGCATTTTTCCAACCATGCGAATGCCTTTTGTCTTTTTAGGACCAAATAGCATTGGCTGACCATTTTCCAGCCAAAGTACCTTATCCGCTTTGGTATCTTTATCTGTCATTGGAGCAAATGCACCATGATTAAAAATTAGGCAGTTTTGATAAATTTCTAAGAAAGCTGTTCCTTTATGTTTATAGGATCTTTCGATCATAGACTGTAAATGTTTTGTTTCACGATCGATAGTCCGTGCCACAAATGTTGCGTCTGAGCCCAGTGCAAGGGCTACAGGATTAAAAGGGCGATCCAAGGATCCTTGTGGCGTTGATTTTGTTATTTTTCCAACTTCAGACGTCGGTGAATATTGACCTTTGGTTAACCCATAAATTCTGTTATTAAATAACATAACATTAATATCCAAATTACGCCGCAACAAATGAATAGTATGGTTACCACCGATAGATAATCCATCTCCATCCCCTGTAACCACCCAAACAGACAGCTCCGGATTTGCAATCTTAACTCCGGAAGCAATGGCCGGAGCACGCCCATGAATTGTGTGAAAGCCGAAAGTATTCATATAATACGGAAACCGGCTGGAACAGCCTATACCGGAAATAAAAACAATTTTTTCTTTATCTATATTTAGGTCTGGAAAAACTTTTTGCGTTTGGGATAAAATTGCATAATCACCACAGCCTGGACACCAACGCACCGCTTGGTTAGAGACAAAATCCATTCGTGAATATTTTTTTGTTTTTGTATCAGCCATGATCAGCTTCCTAACATTTCATTCACTTTATCAATAATTCGCCCTTTGCCAATTGGTTTTCCCCTAACCAGGTTTAACCCTTTTGCATCGATTAAATAATCAGAGCGAATCACTTTAATCAATTGCCCTAAATTGATCTCAGGGATTAGTACATGCTTGAAACGAATTAAAATTTCTCCCAAATCTTTTGGCATTGGATTCACCCAGCGTAAATGGACATGACTGACAGATTTTCCTTCTGCTTGTAGTTCTTCAGCTGACGTGCGACAGGAGCCCTTAGTCCCCCCCCAGCTTAGTATTAATAAGTCACCACTGTTTTTACCGAAGATCTCTGTCGGTGGAATATCTTGAACAATGTTATCCACCTTTTGCTGCCGTATCAGAGTCATACGGTGGTGGTTTTCAGGATCATGACTTACATTACCCGTAATATCTTCTTTTTCTAAACCACCAATGCGGTGTTCCAACTCTTTGGTTCCCGGAATCGCCCAAGGACGGGCTAGCGTTTCTTTTTCTCTTTTATATGGAAAATATTGACCATCTACCAAATCGGATGTATCTGCAAATTTCACTTCAATGGGAGGTAAATCATCAACATTTGGAATAGCCCATGGTTCTGAACCGTTCGCTAAATATCCATCGGTTAAAAGAAGAACCGGTGTCATATATTTTAATGCAATCCGACATGCTTCATAAGCAGTATAAAAACAATCACCCGGCGTAGACGAAGTAATTACTGGTATAGGCGCTTCCCCATTGCGACCATAAAGTGCTTGGAATAAATCTGACTGTTCTGTTTTTGTCGGCAAGCCAGTGCTAGGTCCGCCTCGCTGGACATTCACAATCACCATGGGCAGTTCAGCGATCACAGCCAAACCCAATGCCTCTCCTTTTAAAGCAATACCCGGGCCTGACGAAGCAGTGACTGCAAGATTTCCGGCGAAAGCAGCTCCAATAATTGATGTCATACCTGCGATTTCATCTTCAGCCTGAAATGTTTTTATATTATGATGTTTTAATGCAGAAAGTGTATGCAGTATATCACTGGCCGGAGTAATTGGATATCCACCAAAAAACAACGGAAGTTTTGATTTTTCAGCTGCAGCAATTAAACCCAGTGACAATGCATAATTACCAACAATATTCCTGTATTTTCCAGGAGGTAGATCTGCTTTGGATACTTGATACCTTGTAGTAAAAATTTCGGTTGTTTCACCATAATTATATCCAGCATTCAAGGCGCGTATGTTTGCTTCAATTAATTCAGGTCGCTTTGCAAATTTCTTTCTTAACCAGGTTTTGGTTGTTTCCTTTTGTCTATCAAAAATCCAGAATAGAAGCCCCAATGCAAATAAATTTTTTGTTCGTTCTACAGTCTTGGATGGAAGACCCATATCTACGCATGCTTCTGAAACAATTTTGCTCATATCAATAGCATACAATCTAAAATAATCTTCCAATGACCCATCTTCTAACGGATTGGATTCAAATCCGGCATAGGTAAGATTCTTTTTTGTGAAACTGGCAGTGTTACAAATGAGCATGCCGCCATGCTCCAATTCGTCACGATGAACCTTTAATGCTGCTGGATTCATGGCTACCAATACATCCACTCTATCACCAGGTGTATGGATATCTTTGGAACTGAAATGAATTTGAAATGCACTAACACCAGCCAAAGAACCTGCAGGTGCTCGAATCTCAGCCGGGTAATCTGGTAATGTACTTAAATCATTTCCGACAATAGCGGTGGCTTCCGTAAAACGACCACCGGTCAGCTGCATCCCATCGCCTGAATCTCCTGCGAAACGAATGACTGCATCATCAATATTTTTAAGTGTCTTACTCATGGAAGGTATATATCTGAATATTAAGGGTTAGATATAAAAATGACCAGATATTTCTAGGTCTATTTGTAGGTTAATAGTATTGATTTCAATCGTATTTATTACCTGTGTGGCTTCAAATTTACCAATGTGTTTATACGTAAATCAATTGGATTAGTAGTAGATTATGATGTCGATGAGAAATTGCACTTTATCCCCTATCTGCGTAAACTTGACGTACTTCTATGAGTCCTAAGCATAATCCGAGTCAACTATCTATCTTCCCGGAACTGTCCGGGGACGTATCTTCACCATCTATTGCGACCATCCCTGAATTCGATAATGCGCTAGGTAATTTAATTAAAATGAGCGATCTGGGGGCATTCATCCAAATTAACATTCATGGTATCGACAAATCGTATTCTTTGAATTTAAACGAATTACACATCCCATCTGAATTTCTACAAAAAGAGACTACACCCGTTACTGTTCACTTATTTTCCCACGAAATAAAAAATGAATTAAAAAAATTAACTTACGAAGTGAAATCATTTTTTAACCGTGGGAATTCGTTTAATACTTCCTTTGGTTATTTTTTGTTTCGAAGTCATTTTCCTCAATGGAAAACCTATTTAAAAAAATGTCAACAAACGATTGATGATTACATTTCAAATACATTTAGCAAAGGAGCTTATGGACATTACTTTCTAGATCATTTTCAAAAAGGGTATGACTTAATAAAAGAAACAGCAGACGTAAGAGCTCCATGGGTTTTTAGAGAAAAAATACTATTAAAAGATATACAGGATCTACGGCATACACTTTTAGAAGGTGGCTCTACACTATCGACTTTAAAGCCTACTGATTTAGATTTTCCATTTCAATTAATGGTGTTGAAAACAATGCACATTCCTATGGTTCTCCATCAATATCAAGCCCAAGTTCATATCCATTCTGTATTTAAAACCATCCACTTAGATTATCTTATAGATATAGAAATCAATACGATTGAAGATGTAAGAAAATTGACCAAAAAACTAAAATGAAAACGAAAGAACAAATTCGACTATCTACATTATCCCACGGATCAGGTTGAGCGTGTAAAATCGGTCCTAAAGACCTAGCCCAGGTTCTGGGTAAACTCAATTTGATGAAAGATGACCGTGTCCTTGTTGGCTTTGATGGCGCCGACGACGCGGCAGTGGTACGTCTAGATAGTGGTAAATACATTCTCCAAACAGTAGATTTCTTCACTCCAATTGTGGACGACCCATACCAATTTGGACAAATCGCGGCGGCCAATTCTCTATCTGATATTTATGCAATGGGTGGAACACCTTTATTCGCATTGAATATTGTTGGTTTTCCGATAAATGAACTATCAAATTCAATTTTAACTGATATTTTACAAGGTGGCGCTGATAAAGCTGCCGAGGCCGGAATTACCATTGTGGGCGGTCATTCCATTGATGACAAAGAACCAAAATACGGTTTGGTCGTCACCGGGGAAGTGGAAAAACACGATCTTGTTCGAAATAATGGGGCACTCCCAGGCGATGCTTTGATTCTGACTAAACCACTGGGAACAGGCATTATTGCCACAGCCATCAAAAAAGGCATAGCTGAAACAAATCAAATTCATGCGGCAGTGTTATCAATGTCCACACTGAACAAAGAAGCTGCGGATGCGATGAATGGATTGAATGTTCATGCTGCAACCGATATTACCGGTTTTGGACTTTTAGGACATCTGCTGGAAATGTGCAAGGCCAGCAATGTTTCCGCTGAAATAGATTTCGAAAAACTTGAATTCTTACCGGGCGTGAAAAAACTGGCATCAAAAGACATAATACCGGGAGGTTCAAAAAGGAATCTTGAATTTGTAAAAGAAGAAGTACACTTTCAAGATTCACGATCTGAAACAGATCAATTGTTAGCCACGGATGCTCAGACGTCCGGTGGTCTATTAATATCTCTACCAGATCAGGACGCTAATAAATTTCTTGAAATTTTTAATAGTACTGCACCATTTCCTGCAGTCAAGATTGGAAGGATTACAAGAAAAACCGATACGTTTATTACGATCTGATATTTTTATCTCAAAAGATTTATCTTGCAAGATAAAATAGTTCCAATTCGGAAATTCTTTTTATTTAAACTTGAAAATAGTACTTATAATATCATAGAATTACCGTATAGGATATTTTGATCTTATTACCTTTAGACCGATTCAATAATGAAATATGACAGTTTCGCGATACACTGTTACACGACAAAAGCTGAAATTTTAGGATGAATTATCCTACTATCAATCTATTTCTTAACCGATCCTGGTTTACCAACCGAAGAAATTCTGAACCCAATCTTATGTCCGCTTATCTCCCATACGCCTTCAAAAACCAGGATAAATACGAATAGGGAGGTTTACGTTGAAAACGAACTGCTGGGATTACATGAAATGCGGACGCGAACTTGGAGGGATAAAAGTAGCTGAATGCGGTGTCTGTCCAGCGGTAACATATACTGCTTTTCATCGAATAAACGGCGGTTATAATGGCGGACGCTATTGTTGGGAAATAGTAGGAACCTTTCCAACAAGCAATCTTCGCTGCTCCCATGCAGCTCTGATCAAGGATTGCACATTATGTAATTTCTACAAACTTGTAGAGAAAGAATCTGGAAATCAATTTGTCGTATAATAATTTTAATAAAGGATCATTCTAATGAGCTACTGGCGAGTTCCACTGGATATTCAAGATGTAAAAATTCCGAAAGGTGAAATTCATATCATTATTGAACGGTGCAAGGGATGCAAATTTTGCGTAGAATACTGTCCAAGGGATGTTCTGGAAATGTCCACTGATTTTAACCCGAAGGGGTATCATTATCCTAATGTGCTGAAAGAGGGTGCCTGTGTAAACTGCAATCTCTGTGAAATGATTTGCCCGGAATTTGCAATTTACTGTTTAGAAGGTGAGGAACAATCGCCCGAACCGGATGAAGTGCTAGGAAAAGGAGGAAACCATGAAAGCTGATCCTATTGGTGTCGCAACAGGAAGTCATTATATAGACGGGGATCATGCTTGCGCGGAAGGTGCAATTGCCGGAGGCTGCAGATTCTTGGCCGGATATCCTATTACACCCTCTACTGAAGTGGCAGAACGTATGGCAGAACGATTTCCCAAAATAGGTGGCATGTTTATCCAGATGGAAGATGAATTAGCATCCATGGCTGCTGTCTCTGGCGCTGTCTGGGCAGGCGCAAAATCCATGACTGTCACCTCAGGGCCAGGTTTTTCACTGATGATGGAAAACCTTGGGCTGGCTGTTATGATGGAAGTCCCCTGTGTCATCGTTAATGTTCAGAGGGGCGGCCCCTCCACCGGACTACCCACACTTACAGCTCAAGCGGATATGATGCAGGCACGATGGGGATCACATGGCGATTATGAGATTATTGCATTATCCCCCAATTCTCCACAGGAATGTTTCGATTTAACCATTACAGCGTTCAATCTTTCGGAAGAATGGCGCGTACCTGTTTTATTCATGATGGATGAATGTGTGGGCCATATGACCGAAAAGGTAATCATCCCAGATGCAGATGAAATTGAAGTCACTCCGAGAAAATTTTATAAAGGGAAAAAAGATTTATATCGGCCTTACAAATTTAATGGATCAAATTCAGTAGCTCCCATGGTCAAAGCAGGAGATGGTTATTTTATTCACATTACCGGACTCACTCACGATGAACGGGGTTATCCGGCAATCAATGCAGAAGCTCAGGAAAAAAATGTGAGTCATCTGGTAAATAAAATTCTGAAAAATGAGAAAAAAATTCGGATCATCGAAGAGGATCAGGTGGATGGAGCAGATGTGGTTGTTGTCTCCTATGGAATCTCTTCCCGCGTCGCCATGAAAGCAGTGGAAGCAGCTAGGGAAAAAGGAATAAAGGTCGGAACATTAAGACTCGTAACTGTTTGGCCCTTCCCTGAAAGCCGAATTCGTGAATTGGCAAAATCCGTTAAAGCTTTTATTGTTCCGGAAATTAACATGGGGCAAATCTCGTTGGAAGTGGAGCGCTGTGCCCAGGGAAACGCGAAAACAATTCTTGTATCCCATGCCGGAGGCTGGGTTCATGATCCAACCGACATTCTAAATGCCATCGAGGAAAGTATCGTATGAGTGAAGTTATTACAGATTATACAGATAAACTGACTATCCCAAAGCCTGAAGAAAATCTTCGGCACCCCATGGAGACTTATATTCGATCAGAACGATTTCCTCACATTTGGTGTTCCTCCTGTGGGATTGGAACTATTCTCACTGCATATATTAGTGGTCTTCAAAAATCCGGATTGGACCCAGAAAAAGTAGCTGTTGTTTCAGGAATCGGCTGTTCAGGCCGTTCTGCCGGATATCTGAGGTTGGATAGTTTTCACAGCACCCATGGCCGTGCTCTTCCATTTGCTACAGGGCTTGCATTGGGGAATCCAGAGCTGAAAGTATCAGTCATCAGTGGGGATGGTGATATTGCTGCCATTGGAGGAAATCATTTCATTCATTCCGCCAGGCGGAATATGAACTTGACCATTATCTGTATCAATAATTTCAACTACGCTATGACCGGAGGTCAAGCCGGGCCTACTACCCCAATTGAAGCCAATGCATCTACGACACCTTACGGCTGTTATGAATATCCATTTAACTTACCATTTTTGGCTGAATCGAGTGGAGCAGTTTATGTGGCTAGATGGACATCTCTTCACATCAGGCGCATGACCAATGCCATTTCCGAAGCATTGCAAAAACCGGGTTTTTCCTTCATTGAGATTATTTCTCCCTGTCCGACACTCTATTCTCGGAGGAACAGGCTGGGAACCGGATTGGACTCACTGAAATTCTATCACGACAGTGCCGTCATACAGCACGGCGCTGATACTCGAGAAGTGGATATTGAATATCAGAAGAAAATCATTGTAGGGAAATTCGTGGACAAGGAAAAACCGACTTTCACTGAAGCTCGGGACAAATTTTTGAAAAAGAAACTGGGTGATCAATTTGTACCATACAGGGGACCAAATTATGGACATTAGATTTTCGGGATTCGGCGGTCAGGGTATCATTAAATCAGGGACTCTGATCGGGAAAGCTGCCTCACTTTACGATGATAAATTTGCAACCCTGACCCAGAGTTTCGGGCCTGAAGCCCGAGGTGGAGCTTGTGCTGCACAATTGATCATAGATGAGAAGCCTATTTTTTATCCCTATATTGTTCGTCCGGAAATTCTAGTGAGCTTGTCTCAGGAAGCATACGAAAAATTTCTGGATGACTTGATTCCCAATGGCATTCTTCTCACAGACACTGACCTTGTAAAACCACATAAAATTCGTAAGGATGTGAACATGTACAGCATCCCAGCCACACGCATTGCAGAGGAAATGGGGAACCGAATTTTTGCCAACATAGTTATGGTTGGATTTTTCACTGCTATAACGAACATTGTGAACTCTGAGGCTGTGAAAAAAGCTCTTCCAAGTTCAGTGCCTGAGCGTTTTATCAATATAAATATGGACGCTTTCAATAAAGGATATAAATACGGAATAGATATCCTTGAAAAAATGAAATCAGATTCAAAGAAAAAGAAAGAAAAAGCAGAAGCTTAATTCGATTTATATAAAGTGATATATTAAATCTGCACCAAATGAACAGTTCAAACACATCCACATTTACATTTCAAAATAAACCTGACCAATTGTATCAGTTGGGCATGGCTGAACCATCCCCGTGCACCCTGGCATGTCCTGCCGGTGTAAATGTAAAATCCTATGTTTCTCTTATTTCGTCAGGACGTTTTCAAGAAGCCTTGGATGTGGTGCGTGAACGTAATCCCCTCCCTGGAATCTGTGGTCGGATATGTACCCATCCTTGCGAAGCCTATTGTGCTCGAAGTGAAATCGACTCTTCTGTAGCTATCTGCTGGTTGAAGCGCTTCGTGGCAGACTATGAATTGAGACACCCTGGAACCAAGCCTAACAAAATAAAACAAATCCGGAAAGAAAACATCGCTATCATTGGATCCGGACCAGCGGGACTCACTGCAGCCAACGACTTAATCCGACTGGGATATGGAGTAACTATTTTCGAAGCACTGCAAAAGCCAGGCGGAATGCTCATTGCAGGAATCCCATCTTTTCGACTACCCAGGGACATTTTAAAAGTGGAAATTGATGCCATTCGAGCACTTGGTGTTAAGATCAAAACGAATAATAAAATAAAAGGGAAAGACGCCATTCAAAAACTATTGAATTATGGTTTTGATGCTGTATTTCTTGCCGTGGGCGCCCATAAGGGGAAAAAACTCCATATCCCCGGTGAAAATAAATATAAAGGAATTATTGACTGTTTGGATTTTCTGAACCAAGTAAATTTTGCTTCACCACCTGACCTAGGGGAAAAAGTTATTGTTATCGGTGGTGGAAATTCCGCTATTGATTCCGCCCGGACTGCCGTGAGACTGAAAGTTAAAAAAGTCCACATCATTTACAGGCGTTCCCGGGAGGAAATGCCTGCCAATACAGCGGAGATTGAAGAAGCGGAAAAAGAGGGAATTAAAATTCATTTTCTGGCCGCTCCAAAAAAAATTATTGGGGAAAATGGGAATGTCACCGGAATGGAATGTTTGAAAGTGAAACTGGGGAAATTGGATGCCAGCGGTAGAAGGCGTCCTGTACCTGTCGAAGGATCTGAATTTATAGTAGAAGCTGATACAATTATTTCCGCTATCAGTCAAGAACCGGATTTGGATTTCCTTGGAAAAGATCATGAATTAAATATAACCAAGTGGAATACTTTTGAAGTAAATGAGGATACTCTTGCTACTTCTATGACTGGTGTTTTTGCTGGCGGAGATGTTGTGCTTGGACCCAGCACAGTTATTGATGCCATTGCCCAAGGTCACGTTGCCACCCGGTCCATTCATCGTTATTTGAATCATAAACCACTGCAACGGGAAAAAAGAACCGGCTCCCCCCAAGAATGGGAATTCAAAGTAGATACTACCTTGCATGAAAAAACAAGAAGGGCCATTATGCCCATGATGAACATTCCTAAAAGAAAGAACAATTTCACTGAAGTTGAATCCGGATTCAACGAAGCAACCGCCATTGCGGAAGCCAGTCGTTGCCTACGATGTGGTCCCTGTAGTGAATGTTTCATTTGCGTTCCGGAATGTGGAAAAGAAGTGGCTTTGGTTTCCGGACCAAATGGACAGGAGGCTTCTGTTTTCCGCATACCACCTGTGTATAAAAACCTGGATCCAGCTCATTCCCCTTGGGGTGGATCTCTGGTAACCGGAAAGAAAACAGTGCCAGTTCAGTTGGATTCATTAATTCCTTATGTGAACGAATCTCTCTGCCGAGGGTGTGGAGATTGTGTAAATGTATGTGATTACGATGCGGTGCAACTGAACCCCAAAACGGATGAAATTTCAATAGCTACAATCAACGATGACATCTGCCGAGCTTGCGGAACCTGTGTGGCAGTCTGTTCTCCAAGCGCCATTATTCCAAGGTATTTTAATCAAGTATGGCTTGACCAAAAGCTCAATGCCATGGATCCGAATAAAAAGAATATTGTGGTTTTCACATGTCAGTGGAATGGCTCTCATATCGAAGGAGCTGCCTTCCCCGATTTCCAATCAAAAGATACAAACATAATTTTTGCCCATTTCATGTGTTCAGGCAGATTGGAGTCATCATTCGTTTTCCAAGCCCTCAACCAGGGAGCAGATGGCGTGTTGGTTACGGGTTGTAGTACCGGCGAATGCCATTATGATTTCGGCGTTCGTCAATCCCAAAAAACCGTGGAGACCACTCGCCAGCTTATTCATCTTCTAGGGTTGGATTCAAAACGGTTTGGATATTCGCAGATAAAAGGGGCCGACCCTGAAGCATTTATTCAGGCGGTAAATGAATTCATAAAAGCACTTCCTCACAAGAATGAACCTAAATCCGTGAGCAAAATTAATGTACCTGAAATAATGGCGGAAACCCCATGAGCAGTGTACTTACGGAAGCGATTAAAAAAACAAATGCTTATGCCTGCCTGGAATGTGGAAAATGTACCAGTGTCTGCCCTGTTTCCAAATTCAACCGCCAATACTCTCCCCGAAGTTTGCTCACTAAAGCAGTTCGTAAAAATTTCGATACATTATACAAGGATTATGATCTATGGAGCTGTTTAACTTGCAAAAGGTGCGACGCAGTATGTCCTTCCAATATTAAATACAGCGATTTGAATCAAATTGTCCGAACCGGCGCCAAGGATGCCGGATTTCATGGAAAATGTTCCCATTCCGGCGCCATGGAAATGCTTCAGACCATTATGACTACTCCGGAATTAAATCAAAATCGATTGGAATGGGTTACTGAAGATATGGATATCGCTGAAGAAGGTGAAGTTCTGTATTTTGTTGGATGTGCACCATACCTGGACGTTTTCTTTTCAGATTTGGATTTATCAATAATGGAAGGGGCCGGGAGCAGCGTAAAATTGTTGAATGCTCTTGGAGTCACCCCTGTTCTGCTTCCAAACGAGCGATGTTGTGGACACGATTTACTGTGGAACGGAGATGTCGACAATTTCAAAATGTTAGCCGAACATAACTTGGAAGCCATAAAAAAAACCGGAGCTAAAACCTTATTATTCTCTTGCGCAGAATGTATGAGTGCTTTTAAAGATTTATATCCTAAATATGGTTTCACGGTTAATCTGGAGCTGAAGCATATGAGCCAGTTTCTAGCAGAAAAGATTAAATCTGGAGATTTAAAATTGAACGATCCGGATCAATCCCTGACCTACCAGGATCCCTGTCGGCTGGGACGCCACATGGGAATCTACGATGAACCCAGGAAAGTGCTTCAGCCAAACGGATCAAATTATTTTACAGAGATGAAACAGAGTAACAAGGGTTCGCTCTGTTGCGGAGTCAGTGCCTGGATGAATTGCGATACCACATCCAAATCCATACAGAAAGAACGGCTGAAACAGGCCAAAGAAACCGGAGCCGAGGTTTTGGCTGTCGCCTGTCCCAAATGTCAGATCCATCTGGTCTGTACAATGAAAGACCAGGCTGTAAAGGATAAGCATGGAGTTCAAATCCGTGATATTTCAGCCATTACTTTGGATAGAATGATTTTAGAAACATGAAAAATGGAGACCTGAATGAGTAATGAAATGAGGATCGGAGTTTTTGTCTGCGAGTGCGGATCAAATATTGCCGGCTCCCTGGATTGTGAGGCTGTCCGGGAATATGCAGAAGGATTACCGGATGTAGTCTGTTCCGTCGTCAACAAATACACGTGTGCGGAACCTGGTCAACGAGAAATAAAAAAATATATTAAAGAGTATAATCTAAACCGGGTTGTTGTGGCATCATGCTCCCCAAGGATGCATGAACCTACATTCAGAAATTGTGTTGCTGAAGCAGGATTGAATCCATATTTAATGGATATGGCGAACATCCGTGAGCACTGCAGCTGGGCACATTTGAATGACTGGGACGGGGCAACAGAAAAAGCGAAGGGTATTGTTAAAGTTTCTGTTGCCAGAACACGGTATTTACGTCCCCAGGAGGAAACGGTATTACCAGTGATAAAGGAAGTATTGGTCGTTGGCGGAGGTGTAGCGGGTATTCAAGCATCGCTAGATCTGGCCGATGCCGGGTATCAAGTTAATTTAATAGAAAAGGAGGCATCCATTGGTGGGCTTATGGCCGCGTTAGACAAGACGTATCCCACTATGGATTGTTCCATATGAATACTCGGACCGAAAATGATGGATGTCGGTCGACATTCTAAAATCAATCTTCTTACTTATAGCGAAATAGAAAATATCGGCGGTTATATTGGGAATTTCCAGGTTACCGTCCGGAAAAAAGCCCGGTATGTGGATGAAAAAGAATGCAATGCCTGTGCTGAATGTGAAAAAGTCTGCCCTGTAGTAGCGGCTGATGAGTTCCAGGAAGGCTTCTCTTCGAGGAAAGCAATTTACATGCCTTTTCCCCAAGCGGTGCCATCGGTTTATATACTGAACGATAAGGACTGCCTAGGACATAATCCCATTGCCTGTGGCAAATGTGCGGAAGTATGCGAAAAAAATTGTATTGACTTCGACATGAAAGATGAAATCATTACACTAAATGTGGGTACGATAATCACAGCAACCGGTATGGACGTTTACGACCCCACAGAAATGGACGAGTATGGATATACTCAATATGAAAATGTGGTAACCAGTATGGAATTCGAGCGGCTTATTTCTGCCGGCGGCCCTACGGAAGGGCATTTCATACGGCCAACTGACCGAGAGACACCCAAACGGATTGCCTTTATTCAGTGTGTAGGATCCCGTTCCAATTCACCCACAGGTAATCCCTATTGCAGCAATATTTGCTGCATGAATACTATCAAAGACAGCCTTCTGCTTACGGATCATTACCCAGGTACTGAAATCACTGTCTTCTACGTTGATATCAGAGCTTTTGGTAAAGGATTTGAAGATCTGTATCAGCGGAGTAAACAAGCGGGAGTACGATACATTCGTGGACTACCAGGTGAAATATTCGAAGATCCAAAAACAAAAAACCTGACCATGCTAGTTGAGGATACAGTTGCAAACACGGTTACAGATTTCGAGTTCGATATGGTTGTTCTTTCTGTTGGAGTCATTCCCCGTAGAGACAGCCATATGATTCAAAGGTTGTTGACCCTGTCCACTACTACAGACGGTTTTTTTATGGAATCCCATCCAAAGCTCAAACCGGTTGATGCACCGACAGGTGGTGTCTTTTTAGCAGGATGTGCTGAATCTCCAAAAGACGTAAAAGATAGTGTAACCCAAGCCAGCGCTGCAGCTGCCCGTGCACAAATACTATTGAATGCGGGAGAAATTAATGTAGAGGCGATTACATCGCAGGTGTTGAAAGATTTGTGTACCGGCTGCCAGGTATGTGTGAAGGTCTGTCCCTTCCATGCAATTACCGGCGGCGATGCCAAAATGAAAATTCCAGTGGAAATTGTCGAAGCAGCCTGTCAGGGTTGTGGTACCTGTGCCGCTGAGTGCAATTTTGATGCTCTACTGATGAAGCACTTTGAGGATGAACAAATCATCGCCCAGGTCGATGCCATTACCAGCAAAAATCCATCTGAAAAAGCTGTTGTATTTGCCTGCAATTGGTGTTCTTACGGCGCCGCCGATCTGGCAGGATTATCGCGGATGCAGTATCCTACTTCCCAGCGGGTAATAAAAACTATGTGCAGTGGACGTGTCGATTCCAATTTTGTTCTACATGCGTTCGAAAATGGCGCACCTATTGTTTTGGTTAGTGGATGTCATTATGCTGACTGCCATTATATTGATGCCAATCGATGGACTGTGAAACGGGTCGATAAACTCTGGGATAAAATGGAACGACTCGGCATTCGTCCTGAACGTCTACAGTTGGAATGGATTAGTGCTGCCGAAGGGAAAAAATGGGCGAATACTATGAAAGACCTTGAAAAAATGAGAGCCCAAGTAACACAAGAGGAAACGGAATACACTATGAAAGTATTAAAAGAAGACCGGGAAAAAGCAGAAGCGCGAAAAAAGAAAAAAGCAGAGATGAAAGAATCGGTAAAAGAAATTCCTATAGAAGTTATAGCATAAGGAGTTTTCCTCATGGAAGAGATTGATTATAAATGTATGCATTGCGGAAACGAGTACCGCGGTTCATTTGATAAGTTAATTCCTATCGAACGAACATGTCCAAAATGTAATAGCAACAGCATTCGCAGGGCGAAAAAGAAACCCAAGAAACCTTGAGGATAATAATTGGACAAAATGCATTGAATTAAAAAAAGGAGGACAACATGTTCGAAAAAAATCATGATTATTTCCGGGCGTTTGTCAACGTAAGTAAAGCGA
>CAZIFK010000037.1:0-21489 GCA_964538995.1 uncultured bacterium | reverse complement strand
TGAAATAGAAAAGAAAAACTCTGCAACAAATTTTATAATGATTTGTACAATGTGAAACCTATGAATGAAGATCAATTTCGACAAACACTCGCCAAGTTAAACGATTCATTTTTATTGAAAAAAATTGGACAGGCGGATGGTGCATGGATTGCCATGGGCCGGTTAATGACGGGATCAGACTTAAATGATATCCAACGCGTTTTAAATAAAGAACCGTTTGAGTACAAAGTAACCTTCAATGAAGGTGAAATCGTTATCAGAGGCTCCGGGAAAAGTAATGTCATCCTCCGTATTCCAAAAATTTCAAACTTACATATGGGTTTGTTTATTGCTACAGTGTTAACCACACTTATTGCCGGCGCTATTATGGAAGGAGCGGACCTTTTATCCAATCCGTTGACGATTGTAAAAGGGATACCATTTTCATTTACGTTGCTCCTAATCCTGGGGTGTCATGAGTTTGGACATTACTACTATGCTATGAAACACAATGTGGATGCCACGCTGCCATATTTTATCCCTGCGCCGCCATTCATATTTCTAATTGGTACGTTTGGTGCATTTATTAAAATTAAGTCACCCATTTATAGGCGAGATGCGTTGTTGCAAATTGGTGCAGCAGGACCAATAGCTGGGTTTATCATTGCTGTACCGGCATTGATCATTGGGTTGATGCTTTCAAATGTTGTTGATGTAAGCAGTGGGCAGGTTGGTATTTTATTAGGAGATTCAATTCTCATGAAAATGCTGACATCCTTCATTTATCCTAGTTTGCCGGATGGAAAAGATATTTTGCTTCATCCGATTGCCTTCGCTGGTTGGATTGGATTGCTAGTGACTATGCTGAATTTGTTACCGATAGGTCAATTGGACGGTGGGCACATTGCCTACGCAATGCTTGGTAAAAAACAAGACCTTGTAGCTAAAATCGCCTTTTTCGCTCTCATTCCGTTAAGCTTTCTGTCGCCTAATTGGCTGGTATGGGGCATCTTAATTCTTATTCTTATGCGCACTACAAAACATCCTCCGATCCAGGATATTATATCACCACTTTCCAAAGAGAACAGAATTATTGGATACGTTTGTTTAAGCATATTTATTTTATGTTTTATTCCTGTACCATTTCAATTTCCGCAATGAGATTATTTTTAACATTTATTTTAATAAATACATTATTTAGTCAAGCGCGTGTCGGTGAGTGGCGTATCTTCACTTCACCATTAGAAATAGCTGATCTGGTAGAATTAGACTCCCTGTTGGTTTGTGCAACGAATGGAGGACTTCTGGTGTACGATCGTGATCTAAATTCATTTGATACCTACACAAAGTTGGACGGTTTAATGAATACACATTTGGCAGCAATTAACGTTGACCCATATAATCAAATTTGGGTTGGTGGGTCATCGCCAAATGGATTTATTCAGATTTTAGATAAATCATTTTCTGTCCAGAAAACATTCGATATGGATTTGACGGAGATTGCTGATTTTGCCATAACTGATTCAATTGCATTCGGAGCATTTTTACAAAACCAGGATTGGGGCATCATGGAATTCCGCAAGGACGATGAGCAATTTTTTTATAAGGATGTTTATAATAATTGGCTTGTCACGTTGAATCGGATAACTGGAATTGTTTTGGACGGTGAAAAACTTTTTGTCGGAACGGACCAAGGCTTGTTTATTGGTGACTGGAAAAACTCAAATTTGAAAGATCCTGCCAATTGGGTTCAACATAGTATACTAACCGGAAATATATCAGTTTTCCGTCGTTTCGGCGATGTCATTGTAATGATTATGGATAAAGATATTTATACATTCGATTTGGAATCGACAGAAGCTGAATTAAAATGGGACTATTATCATGATTCTTATTTATTAAATGATATCGTATTAGATAAGGATGATGAACTATGGGGGGTACTAAACAGAACATTCATTAAGATGAATTCTTCCGCAACCGCTTGGGCCAAAAAACCCGGGGAAATACTAAAACGAATTTTTACATTAATGGACGGAAGCATTGTTGTCGGAACAACAACAGGATTACTTTTTTTGGATGAAGACAGTCGTTCGTTTACAAGGCAAAAACCAAATGCCATGGCCACAAACGAAGTATCAGCAGTTCATGTATTAAGTGATGGACGCCTGGTCGCCGGATCTAGAAAAGGATTAATGATTAAGGAACAAGAAGGATGGAGAAATATTGTTGGTATCAACGGTAATGAATTGATCATCCATGAAAACAGGGATTATTCCAGATTTGTTGCAGATACTATTCCGGTTCACTTTGGAAATTATATTGCTGATATTGAAGAAGGTCCGGATGGTCTGCTGTATTGTGGTATACGCGGAACATATCCGGAACCTCGACGTCATGGTGGTGGAATTATTGTAATCGACATAGATGATCCTGCGAATTTTACTTTAATTGACACAAACCATCTGGATTATTTTGCAGATGAATATCTGATTGTGAAAGACATTGCGAGAGATGCCGCTGGTAATCTCTGGATTGCAGATACGTATGCCACCACGAATTTTGAACCCATTAAAGTCCTGAAACCCGATAATATTTGGGGAGCATATAGTGTAATTGAATCTGGTAATACATTGAGTCTTACACCGAATTCAATTGATTTTGATTCCTGGGGTAGAGTGTGGATTGGATCGTTTGAAGACAATAATAATGTGGGCGGCGCAAGAAACGGTGGCGTTACCATGCTGGATTATACAGGAGATCCTACCGATCCGGAAAAAACTGAATGGACAAATGTAAGTGTAAATACGGATGCATCAACAAATACCGTATGGTCATTGGGCATTAATAGTAATGATATATTGTATTTATTATCACCAAAAGGATTAAACGGGCTAACATTGCAATTTTCAAACGATAACCCAATTCAGAATTACAGCTTTACGTACTACCCCAATATTTCATTTAGTCTAGGTTCAAAATTGAGAATTGATCCACGGGATAATGTGTGGGCTTGTTCGCCTTCAAAAGGGATTTACGTTCTAACATCTTCAGCGACTTATTGGCCGGATATTAATGGGATAACGGAGGACAACAGTTTTTTACTCTCAGATGCAGTTTCATCTGTGGCATTTGATGGAAAACAGGGCTTGGCATATATCGCCACTCAAAAAGGGATAAATGTCCTGAAAATTCCATTTGCAGAAAAGAATAAAACCTATTCATCCGCCGTTGTATTTCCCAGCCCATTTCGTGTGCCAAGTGATGTTCCGTTAACCATTGATGGATTAATGGATAATTCATCCTGTAAAATAATGACTCTTACCGGCCGAGTATTGAAGACGATAAAATCCAGACCGGAAGTGGAGGGTTTCCAGGCATTTTGGGATGGGAAAGATGAGTCCGGACGTTGGGTCGGAACTGGAGTATATCTTATTGCTGTGTATGATGAAAACGGGGCATCTTCATTTTTAAAAATTGCAGTCATTCACTATTAGATGGTCGTCAGGACAGTTAAAAATACAATCAAAGTTGTTATCGGTGTCATTCTGGTCATCATCGGAATCATTGGTGGTTTTATACCCATTTTCCAAGGATGGATCTTTGGAATACCAGGATTACTTTTATTGAGTTCTGTTTTTCCACCACTACGAAAATGGGTGGAACATATGAAGGAAAAAATTAAAAGTAAAAAAACTACTGATTAAATCTTCACCCTCGCCTGCTTCAAGTCCCAAATATAATCGTCAACCATCTAAATCTAAACAAACAATTATATTATCATTTATTGGTATACAACAAAAACTGAAAAGCAATATTTTCACTCAAAACAGACCGGTTAAATCCATTTTGTTATTAAAATAATAAATTATTTTGAGTAGGGAGTAATTAAACTGTACTATTATTCACATTGAAAATATATGTATGTTGGCATTAGAATCACTTACTGTTACCTAAAAAGAAAATGAAACTCCATCCAAAAGTACTTTCCTTGGTTTTGGGGATTCTCATAATCTCCATGGCAGTACTCTCGATTCCTCTATACTGGTATTTACGAAGTGCTTTAGAAAAGGAATTAGATAAACGTCTTTTAAGCGCTGCCTTAGTTATTTCTAATAATCTGAATGAAGACTTTATTGACATCCTGATTAAAGAACCTGAGTTACCCCACGTTAGAGAGAAATTCGAAAATGAATTAGTAAAATTCGCAATGGTTGAAATTTATGGTGTCTCCATATATAAAAAAAATGGAGTATTATTAGCTAAAAGGAATTTTCAGGATGTGGAAGTAAATGGATTACAGCCATTATTATTATCTTTTACAAAATTGATAAAAAACCAGTCTACGGTATCAGAAATATTTGAGCTAGACAATGGTATATTTGTCAAAGCTGCAGCAGTTCCTTATAAATTAAATGGTCATACATCAGCTATTGTAATAGTATGGGCTGGAGCAGAATTCATGACAGTCATCGATCAAATTCTTGGAAGTATTTTCTGGATAATACTTGTTACAATCATTGTGGCTGTTAGTTTAACAATTGTTTTTTCCCAATCATTAATAAAACCGGTTAAAGCACTTTCATATTATGCCAAATCTATTGAGAAAAATATTCATACAGAGCCGATTAATCTTAACAGACAGGATGAGTACGGAGATTTGAATAGATCTCTCATCGATATGCACACGGAAATTAAAAAGCATGAACAATCGACAAAACAACTGCTGTCAGGTATTGCCCATGAAATAAAAAATCCACTTGGTGGTATGGAAATATATGCAGGATTGTTGAATGAAGAATTCTCTAAAAATCCCTTGAACAGGAATTTTAAAGAACATAAATCATACCTTAAAAAAATAACACAGGAACTCCACCATCTAAAGCAAATTGTACTTGAGTATCTGGATTATGCAAGACCTGCCGGAAGTACAATAGAAAAGGTATCTATTCAATCGGTTTGTGAAGATGTATTTCGAATACTCCAGCCTGAAATGAAACAGAAAAATATTCATTATCATCTTACAGGGGAAGGAGTTGTTTTAGGTGATAAATCAAAAATTAGAAGAGTTTTTCTGAACCTGTTGAAAAATAGTTATGAGGCAGTTGATGAGTCTGGAGAAATTGGTGTAAATATTCAAAATTCAAATGAGAGTATAAAAATTAAGGTTTTTGATAATGGGAAAGGTATTTCCAGCGATGACTTAGAAAAAATTTTCAACCCATACTTTACCACACACGAAAAAGGATATGGTCTTGGTTTAACTATAGTAAAAAATATTGTTGATGAAATGAATGGCACGATTATTGTCGAAAGTGAAATAGGAAAAGGAACTAATCTTATATTGGAGTTTCCACAGAAAAAATCATGAGAAGGAAAAAAGAAATAACTATTTTAGTCATTGAAGATGACACCACCATGAGAGAAGGAATTCAAACCGTTTTGGAAAAGGAAGGTTTCAAAGTATATTCTGCTGTAGACGGTTTGGAAGGCACACGATTTTTTCACGAACATAAGCCAAATCTGGTAATAACAGATTTAAGGCTTCCCGGGAAAAGCGGCATGCATCTTTTACGTGAGTTTCAAGAGAAATCACCATCTGTGCCTATTATTCTTATATCTGCTTATGGAACAGTAGATTTAGCTGTTAATGCTCTAAAATCAGGTGCGAAAGATTTCATAGCAAAACCTTTTTCTATCGACGAATTAAAATCAAAAGTTTTTCAGATTATTAGTGATCTATCAGTAGATCCATCGCCAAGTGAACCAAAAGCTACCTTTCATGGGATGGTTGGTTCTTCACAAGAAATGAAGAAACTATACAAGCAAGTAAAGCAAGTGGCAATAGTAAACAGTCCTGTGTTGATTACCGGAGAAAGCGGGACAGGAAAAGAGTTGATTGCCCGTGCAATTCATCTTGAAAGCGAAAGAAAAGATAAACAATTTCTTGCAGTTAACTGCGGTGCATTCTCCGATACCCTGCTGGAAAGTGAACTATTTGGCCATGAAAAAGGTGCATTTACTGGAGCGATTAGACAGCATAAAGGTATTTTTGAACAGGCAGATAGTGGTACAATTCTCCTGGATGAGATTGGAGAAGTATCACAGAAAATGCAGGTAAAATTATTGAGGGTGCTTCAGGGGAATCCATTTCAGCGTGTCGGTGGTTCTCACGAAATATCAGTGGATGTTCGGGTGATTGCTGCAACTAATCGGAATATGAAAGAAGCCATAAAAGCTAAGCAAATGCGCGAGGATCTTTATTTCCGCTTGAATGTCCTGCCAATAGAAATACCACCACTGAGGGATCGTCAATCGGACCTTCCTGAACTCATAAATTATTTTATAGATATGAAATGTAAAAGTTTAGGAAAAAAACATCCCATCGTTCCTGACGAAGCTATTAATAAACTTATCCAATATTCATGGCCCGGAAATATTAGAGAATTAGAGAATTTTATTGAGAGATTACTCATTTTTACAGATGGAGATAAGATAAATGCTAGCAATATTTATTTTGATACTGTAAGTGAAGAAATTATGGGTAGATCCGACAATCTGAATGATGTTCTGGAACAAACTGAATATGAAATGATTACAGATGCTCTAAAAAAATCCGGTGGAATAAAACAAAGTGCTGCGAGGAGACTTGGTATCAAGACCAGCACTCTATACTATAAAATGGAGAAATATAATATAAGTGGATCCAGTACTGGATCCACCGGAGAATCCGAGTAAAATATCATGGCTAAACCTCTGTACCAATCGTTCCTGACCTGGGGAAAATTATCCATTGTTTTTTATATTTTTATAGGTGGCTACATTTATTCACAAAATTTGGTTAATTCTTGGGAAAAGTACTCATCCATTGATAGCAAAATATCCAAAGCAAATTTTCAAAAAAATCAATTAGAACAACAACAATATCTTCAACAGGAAGGAATTCGGAAATTACAAGAATCATCTTTTTGGTATAATGGTTGGTACATTAAAATGCTGCTATCTCGGAAAAGTACCGACCAATTAATATTGGCAGATTCTATTCAAGCTATTCATTTGCGTATTGAAAAACTGACTCATGAACGAAAAAATGTATTTAATAATTTAATAAACACATATAAGCATATACTTTTAGACTCACTCGCCGGAAATAATTTGTCCATGATAGAAAAACTCAATGCTGTTATGCTTGGGCGATGGTTGATGGATAGACCCAAAGAAAACATAAATCTACCGGACTATGCATATATTATGGATAGCCAATACGATGACATTGGAATAAAAAATATTGTGATGAAGGATATGAAAATTCTTCTGGAACAAAAAATATTCTTGATTGACTCCCTCTTGGATGAACGAAGATTAGAAAATGAATTAGCCGAACGATTAAGTGAATTCCACCACGATCTTGAATTGCAAATGGAATCTGAGATGGATATAAGTACGTCGGATAATAGAATAGGGTTTGCTGTAGAAGCATTCGCATCTGATGGTGAATATACAACACAAATCAGTGCAGACTACTTTGAATCAGATCTTATAAAAAACAATGAAAATCGATTTGTTTCTTTAGGTTTTGGTCCCCTTTTAAAAACCGATAAAACATATCAAATGGGGTTTGAGAAAAATCTAAACAATGGCGAATTGGTAAACCTAAAATCTAAACGTCAACAGTATCAGGAACTTCTTAAAAAGATTGATAAAGAATTGAATTATTAAGCAGATAAACTCCCGGTCCAAAGAAAAATTATTTTATAATAATGTATAAAGGTAAGTTACAATTTTGTTGCTCTGGGGTTAAATTATTCTTACTTATTGTTTAATGGTAAATGCCTTTAATGGAAAAATTATTTAGACTATTATTTTGTTCAACATTTTTATTAATTCCACTATTAGCCGTGGAGGGTCAACTACTTTTTTCCCCCTATTATGATTCAAATGTTCAGGAAAAGATTTCTGAACAAAAACAAACATATGGTCTGAAACTAAGAGGCAGCCTTTGGTTCAAATCAAAAAAATCTCGATATAACTTTTACGGTAATATCTTAGGACAATCCTTTTTTGATGCTCTTTTATTTGATGAATCAAAAATGGTAATTAATTCTGAAATGGGATTGGTTTATTTCCTTTCACCTACACTCCAAATACGAAACCAATTTGTATCGTTCAACAAATCCTTTTTCGGACAATCTCGATCTTATAAATGGATGAACTATAATCTCCAGATGGAAAAAAATATCCATTCTCAATTTTCGTTTATTTTGGGTTATTCAACTAAATCAACTCTTATCTCCATCCCAACTGCCATAAAGTATAATGAAAGCAGCATCTCGATTGGTGAAAGATATAAAATTAGTTCTAAAATTATTTTAGAAGGCTTTTTGTCAAAAAGTTTGATTCATTTCAATAATTATAAAGCTCGAGTACTCAAAGAAGAAGTCATAGTAATTGATCCATTGCTGAATCAAAGTGACAGATCACTGCAGGGGACACTTCATTTAAGATACCATAGCGACATAATTGCGGGTGGATATATCGGATATGAAATAGTTAAATCTAATAGTGTAATAGCAGTTTATGATCAAGCAAGTGTCAGGATTTATTTATCAGGACGTTTAGGAAAACAAAGTTATTATCATTTTGTTTTTCAAGGGATAGATAAAAATTATCGCTATCCATCTTTAATTGGTATTAGTTATTTTCGAGATCCGGAAGAATCGATTCAAAACAGGACATATGTTCAGCTGGAACGTATATTAAAAAACGATATAGTCGTATTTTTTCAAATAAGTTATTTGCAAAATGAAACATTATCGAATCGGCAATACTACAATAAATCGATTTTCGAATTCGGAATTAAATATACGTTTTAGTTATTTTATTTCAGATTTCTGATGAAACTATCAGTTTTCTGAAACATTCATTTTCAATTTTATCATTTCTACTAATAATTATATTTTTTTTATTTACTGCATTTTCACGGGTATAATGAATCTCTTTTTAATTCGGCTTTAATATAACTGTTACTATGGCATGGAGATTGAAGTATAAATAATGATTACTTAGGACTGTTATCAAGTTTGGAATAAAAAAATCTTAACTAACAATTTTGAGGTTTAATTATGGGAAAAACTATTTTCAATTCAATCGCTGCTTTAATAACTGCGATGATTTTTTTCAGTAGTTGTGAGGATGTGATAACGGATAACCAAAATGATGAAAAACAATTTACGGCAGATGGAAATTATACAACGGAATTCTTAGGTGCGAATGGATCAGGGGGTGATTATTATCCCGGGACAGAGAATTTTGGCGAACTTACATATAATGAATTTGTCTATGCAACAGAAGATAATTTGTCAACATTTGGTGTTGATGTAGATGGAGGATCATACACATTTGGGCGAAAGAAAATAAATGAGGGCCATCTACCACCTGAAGCGTCTGTACGGGTTGAGGAATATATCAATTATTTTCATCAGGATTATCTTGCCCCTGTTTCGGATCCATTTTCAGTCATGGTAGATGGCGCTCCATCTCCCTTTCGCGGCGATAGTCTGCATATACTTCGCATTGGACTTCAAGGTCGGAAATTATCAGACGATGAACTGCGCCCCTGGAATCTGACATTCCTCGTAGATATTTCCGGTTCCATGACATCCCGAATTGATCTGGTGAAAGAAAGTTTATATATCCTATTAGATAATATGAGGGAAAATGATCAAATCTCTATCTGTACGTATGCCGGTAGTGTTGGGACGGTGTTAACGCCCACGACATTACAAAATAATGATGTTGAAAGTATCAAGGGCATTATCGCTGATTTGCAAGCCGGGGGAAGTACAGCAATGGCATCGGGAATCCAGAATGCGTATAATGTTAATATGTCCGGATTTTTAGAGGATGGTGTGAATCGAGTAATCGTTTGTTCCGATGGAGATGCAAATGTGGGTTCTACCAATCATGAAGATATATTGGATATGATATCATCCTATGTTGATGAAGGGATCACTCTTTCAACATTGGGCTTTGGGCAAGGCAATTATAATGATTATATGATGGAACAACTGGCGGACAAAGGAAACGGAAACTACTACTATATCGATTCTCTGATTGAAGCAGAACGGTTGTTCCAAGATGAATTGATTAGCGTAATGGAAATCATTGCCAAGGATGTAAAAATCCAGGTTGAATTCAACGAAAATACCGTAATTCGTTACCGTTTGATCGGTTATGAAAACCGGAATATTGCCGATGAGGATTTTGAAGATGAAACAACAGATTCAGGTGAAATTGGAGTAGGTCATACTGTCACTGCTTTATATGAATTAGAATTGTCGGGTAATGGAACGGGAGATCTGGGAACGGTTCATTTGCGTTACAAATTGCCGAATGGCGAATCAGATATTCCGGTTGATATTGCCATATCCCGGGGAATAATGTCTGATTCGTTCTCTTCAGCCAGCGACCGATTTCGATTTACGGTTGGTGTTGCGGAATTTGCTGAACTTTTAAAAGGAAGTCCATACGTGAATACATCATTTAATGATGTTGAAGTGCTTGTGGAACAGGCTGTCTCCGGCAGTGATGAACGGGATGTTGAGCTTTTGGAATTAATCCGAATAGTTCAAACATTTGATTAAATGAGAGAAAAGATGAAAAAATAAATGAAAAATGTAGGGGAGAACTAAAAATGATAATTCAAAACCACAATGTAAAACAAACTCTTTGGTTGCTGTTTTGCGCCATTACATTCTTATCAATTGCATCTGCGCAACTCATTTCGCTAAAAACCGTACCCGTTGCGACAGGGGACCAGTTTTTGATTTTCCCGTCACAAAACCTCAGTATGGGAAATGTCTCAATTGCTTTGGAAGATTCCCTCCTCGATCCGTTTATCAATCCAGCGAAAGGGATATATATCAATGGATCGCAAATGTTCAGTTCGCCTGTTTTCTACAGTTTTTCTAATAATGATGGTACCGCAAGGACTTTGCCCATAGGTGTAATGCAAAGTTCATCAAAGTGGTTTGCCGGATTCATTTTGGCAATACAGGAATTAATGGTTATTAACCCACAGGATTTCCGATTTGGCATTAGACCAACATTTTCAGGTTCACGTCTGTTGAATAATTCAGCAAATAATATATATACATCTGGATTTCTCGGTAAGAGGATACCACAGTTAAATCTTTCAATCGCAGGTAGTATGTTTTGGGCAAAATTGAATGCTCTCGAAGGAGTTGATCTTTTGTATATGAATAGTCAAAAAATTGAACAGTCAGGCACCATTACTGATTATAGAATTGGTATATTCGGTGAATTAAAAGGGGAAAGGTCATACGAGATACTCTTTTTATTTAATGAAGTTGATATGATTCATAACGTCTCCTATAGGGATTGGGTTTGGGATGAAGATACAGGTTCATCCTGGGTGACAAGAGTAGAAAAAAATCTTGATCATACCGTCACATGGGGAATCCATACGAGATATGTTCAACCTTTGGATAAGGATGGCGTCCGGGCCGGCGGAATACTAACTATCAATCGAAAATCTCACCCCAAAATTCCTAATTATGAGATTATGAATATTCCCAGAGATCCTGGAAATACTTGGGCATATAATTTTGGGTTTGGTGTCTCTATGACGGAAGATAGATCTACCTTTGGAATTGATTTAATCTATGAACCTATCTGGAGTAACACTTGGGCAAATACGGATACGGCAATGGAGACAGAAAGTGGAAAGATTATTCCTGCCGGAGGTAAGACAGTTGAAAACGACTTCGAATTCGCCAATTGGTTGGTTCGGGTTGGTCTCAGACAAGATAATGATCGTTTTGGATTGCAATTAGGCTTACAAATGCATTCATACTTATATTGGCTAAAGCAGGAAAATAATATTGAGGAATCCAATAGAAACCAGAGCGAGAGTTGGATAGAGTGGGTACCAAGTTGGGGAATTACTGTTAAGTTTCCTAGTTTTGATCTACGGTATATGGGTCGTTCTACCGCCGGAACAGGTCGTCCCGGTGTTGAGCAACAAAACTGGGGATGGGCTGTACTATTCGATCAAAGTTATACCGATTTCATCATTGCTCCAAGTGGTCCTTTATCACTCGAAGAAGCTCGCGTGACGACGCATCAGATTACGGTATCTGTACCTTTGAATCGATGAGTGAAAATTTTATAAGTAACTAATTGTGGGTTATGTTTACATTATTGCTTGTTGGGTTTTGTGAAAACAATGATGGAGTATTAATAAACTCGCAAAAGTATAAGATGAAAATATATACGTATAACCTGATGAAATATTTCTAAAAATATATTTTCAATTAAACTGTAGGAGTCATGATGAAAAAATTAATAAAAATTTATTGCGTATTGTTTGCAATGAGGGTGTTTGCCTGGTATCCGGATTATACTGTCATGGTTACTGATTTTCCTTTGCCCTATGATTTTCTAAAACCTATGAGTTTTCAAACTGTAAGGCTAAAAGCTATGGGAGAACATTTTCTATATTTATATCGAAACCCTGTGGATAATATATTTCAAAATCCCGCATACTTAAGTTTAAATAATGGGCAGCTAATTTATGTTGATATAGCAGGTGAATACTTCGATCGGAAAAATGAAAATGATGTGTTGCCAATGTATCCATACTATAAGAAAGATCTGGTCTCTTTAACTGTTGTACCACCGACTTATTCTTGGTCACCATACCATTATACCAATGAACCACCTGATAATGAACCTTTAATTTCATTATTTTACGCGCTCAAAATTGGTGGAAAATCAAAGCCCATTGGTTTAGGGTTCAGTTATGAATATTTTTATGATCAATTGGAATTTTATCAACCATATTGGCACTGGTACGACTGGCGGGGATATGATGCGCTTAGTAGTAGTTGTACATATATTAGTTCAGAAATAGTGAATCAATATCCGGGTCGAATGGTTGATTTCGATAACAATACACTTACTGGTAGCGGTTACAGGATAAACACATTTTTTTCTTACGATTTAACCAAATCACTAACGGCAGGATTGCGGTATGGAATACTTAAAAAAAATTCTGATGGTAATTTTAAGAAAATTAATAGGTACACTGATATTGTATGGCATGATGAATATTCATATTATGATGAAGTTCTGATTTACCAAGATCAGAAATACTCGATGTCGGATTTATCATTTGGATTATTATGGAATAAAAATGAATCCAATTTAGGGATGACTATCGGTTACAATTTTGGAGAAATCAACAGCGACTATTTGGAAACGGATACAACTAATTTTATCAGCTATTATTTTTATGGTCCGGATACTATTAATTATGATGAAAATAAAAACCACAGTTCATCTATATCCGATAAAGAGTGGCATTATGATGGAAATACACTGTACGGCAATCTCCACGGTAAATATAAGTTAAATAAGGATATGACTATTATTTGGTCCATTTATAGCGAAAATCGTAATGCTGATTTGATAGAAGAGGAATTGATGAACCGTCACAGTTTTGATAAGAGTCATTATTATTCCAGGTGGGACAGTACTGTTTGGAAATCATCAAATATATCTTTTGCTCATATTGATCGCTCAGGGATCGGAGAATATTCCTTTAAGCGTAATCGTTTCAGTATCGGCGTAGATTTAATTGTATCGCCAAAAATCCGTTTTATCGGCGGTTTAGTCATGGATCACCGCTTTGATAAAAAAAATGCAGATGAACCGCTAATCGGGCGTAAATATTGGTCATATGAAGGAAATAACTACCAAGAATTATCAACCTATAGTAGAGATCAAAAAAATGATAAACGTATTCTCTGGTATCGGAATGAGCAATATCGTACTGTAGCTGTTCCTACTGGGTTAATTCTTCAAGCAGATGAACATGTGGAGATACAGTTGGGTATTACAAAAATATTCAAAAAAGTGAATATTGATGAGGGATATGATATGATTATTTATCACAAAATGATAACTGAAACGGAAAATGGTACAACTACAACCACCAGTGATTCTGACTATGTTGAAAGTCATAGCTTTCCAGGTATAAAGAAATTTATAAATAAGTTTCTTTTTAATGCCGGTGTTTCAATTAAATATCATGACCGGGTTCGAATTACGTGTGCAATTAAAGAATCTCTTTTTAAACCTAGTTATTTCAAAATCGGTGTAGAATTCAGTTTTTGAATCAGTTGTGAAATTTTTTACAAAAGAACAAACTTCCTTAAACCTGAAGACACATCAGATCACTGTATCTATACCTTTGAATCGATGAGTTGAATATTTTATGAGTAAACTAATTGTGGGTAATATTTACATTTTCACTTGTGAATTTTCTATTTTAACGTTCGATGTATTCAGGCAATAAACCGAATTCACTTTCTAATTCTTCAGCTATTTGTTGTATCATTATTTTTCGTTCATCATGGTGCATGAATGCGCTTTTCATAGCAATAATGGTGAATTCACGGAAATCATGAAGTCCAAAGCCAAATAATCTCCTGGATAAAAGAAATTCATCCGTCAATGTCGTTCCGGACATTAAACGGTTGTCGGTATTTAAGGTGACACGAATTCCCTGATTATAATAATATTTGATTGGGTGGTATTTCAAGGATCGGATCGATTTGGTTTGCCAGTTGGATGTGAGACAGATTTCCAGGGGAATTCGATGATCAATAACGTAATTCATTAAATCTTTGTCTTCTTTTAATCGCGTACCATGTCCTATTCTATGGGCGCCGCAATAATGGATCGCTTGATGAATCGATGCCGGTCCGAACGCTTCCCCTGCGTGGATAGTGGCATTAATATTATTGTTTAAAATCATATAAAATGCATCTCGATGATCTTTCGCTGGAAAATTTTCTTCAGCGCCGGCAAGATCAAATCCCACAACACCTCTGTTTTTGTAGCGTACTGTTAAGTCAGCCAGTTTTAAGGAAACATCAGCTGAAATGTTTCGAATACCGCAAACGATAATACCGGACTTAACTCCAAAATCATTTTCCGCTCTTTTTAACCCCGCTTGAACGGCATCAACCGAATCAGCCGGTGTCATATCTTTTTTGTTATGAAGAATAGGTGAATATCGTATTTCAATATAGCGCACATTCTCTTTTGCAACATCTTCGATCAACTCATAAGCGCATCTTTCCAGACTCTCCGGTGTCTGCATCACGCTTAATGTTATATCAAATCGAGCTAAATAATCCTCTAATGATCCCCTGGTGTTCCCTAAAACAAGTATTTTTTCCAGGTCTTTGATATTTGTTGCAGGGAGAGAAACTTTATCTTGTTGAGCCAAGTCCAATATGGTTTCTAACCGCAGACTCCCATCCAGATGGCAATGGAGCTCAACTTTGGGGAGTCGCTTAAGTAATGAGTGAGTAATTCTCATTTTTTAGTTACTGTGCGAAAGAGCCAAACCATAACACCAATGAAGGCAATGGGTCCAAGAAAACCCATTCCATGAAGAGTGGGCCACCAATCCTTATCAGCGGTAAGAAAAATAGGTACCGCTACGAGTATTCCCATGAGTGCTTCACCGGTGATGAGTCCGGATGCCAGGAGTAAACCCCTCTTTTCTGTTGCTTTGGTAGCACCGGACATTTTTCCTAAATGATTAATCATGCCGCCGATAAAAATGGGAACAGTCAATTCAATGGGTAGATAAATGCCGACTGCCACTGCCAAAACGGGAATGCGAAAGTCCGAACCGCGTTTTTCCTGACGAATATCCATCAAAATGATAACGACACCAATGATAGCGCCAATAAAGACAAAATTCCAGGGAAGATTTCCTGTAAAAACACCCTCAGCAACCGATTTCATCAACGTTGCTTGGGGAGCCGAAAGAGTGGGGGAACCAATCGTATAGGCTGTATGCAAAATATCCAGTACAAGCCCCAAAACCACTGCGGCGCTTAGGGTGCCCACAATCTGCATCACCTGTTGTTTCCACGGTGTAGCGCCAACGATGTATCCCGTTTTCAAATCTTGCATATTATCGCCTCCGATGGCGGCTGCACAACATACAACTGCTCCAACCATGATGGCTCCGGCGGCTCCAACTCCTGAATCTGTACCAAGCAAAAGCAGCAAAAGTAACGAAGTAAAGAGGATCGTTGCGATGGTAACGCCGGAAATGGGATTATTGGACGATCCCACTACACCGGCCATGTATGCGGCAACGGCAGAAAATAAAAATCCGAATATGATCATAACAATCGTAAGTAGTAATGCAATACCCACCGACTGTATAATGCCAACATATAACAGGAAAACAGGGATTAATAAAAGCAGAATCACAACTCCTACATATGTAATAGGGATATCCCTTTCTTCTCTGGGTACATCGCCACCGCTATTCGCATGTTTAACTGCATCAAGACTGGCTTTGATACCGAGAATCAGCGGTTTGAATAATTTTATAAGCGACCAAATACCGCCGATAACCATTGCTCCAACACCCATGTAACGAATCTTTGAATTCCAAATCGTCCAGGCAGCATCCATGGGATCACCTTCAAACCCGTTTATAGCTGAATAAATTGGAATCGCAACCGCCCAGGAAATGAGTCCGCCGGCCACCACAAGGATGCCGATATTCCTGCCGACAATATATCCCACAGAAATCAAAGCAGGGGACAGACCCGTACCGATACCAAAGATGGATTGACCGACTGTAAAGGCTCCTTCCATAGCTGCATGCCATATGGTAAACCCCTGTTGACAAATCTTCATTCCAGCGCCAACGATTCCGGCAATTCCAATTATTTTCAAACCACCGGCAGCATCTGGTTTTTCGCTGGATCGAGCTTCTTCTCCAGCTTTTAATATTTCTGCTGTGGCAATTCCTTCTGGATATTTTAGTTTAGCAACGACGATTAACGCTCTTCGTAACGGAATGGTAAACATGACTCCAATGATGCCGCCAATGGCGGCGATTTTTGCTACTTCCAAATAGTTAAACGATTCCCAATAACCCATTAATACCAAAGCTGGAATGGTGAAAATCACACCAGCTGCAAGTGATTCTCCGGCAGAAGCAGCCGTTTGAACAATATTATTTTCTAGTATATTTGATTTCTTAAATAAAGACAAAACTCCCATAGAAATAACCGCTGCCGGGATGGAAGCGGACACAGTCATTCCCGCAAAAAGACCCAAATATGCATTGGCTCCGGCAAGGATCATGGAGAGGAGAATACCTAAGAAAATTGCTTTAACAGTTATTTCTGGAAGAGGTTTATGGTTAGACATCAGGATTCCTTGGTTTATTATCATATAAGATAGACAGGAAACTCATTGTCCGTCAAGATATTGGTGGATGGTTATATAATGGAAAATGTATAAGGGAAGATGTGTGATGGAAGATGGGAGATGTATAATTAACTGCTTTCTAAAGGCTTGGGTGAATGATTGAGCGAGATCTTTTAAAAAAATCCATTTTAAAAAATAGGAGGGACATTGCCAAAGAATCCCCCTTTATCAAAGGGGGCAAGGGGGTTATATTTTATATGGAGTTAAAACATATGAAAATCTATTATAACCCAAAACTAAAACAACTTGCCAGAAACCTCCGAAATCACTCCACACTTGCAGAAGTATTGCTATGGGTTCGTTTAAAAGGCAGACAAAGAATGGGTTATCAATTTTCAAGGCAGAAGCCAATTGGTAATTACATCGTTGACTTTTATGGCTCAAAATTAAAACTTGTTATTGAAATAGATGGTGAAAGTCATTTTAGGAAAGAAAAGAGTGATGCAGAAAAACAGACCTTTTTGGAATCTATTGGATTAACAGTGTTGAGGTTTGATGATGATCAAGTAAAACAAGATATGGAACGAATGAATAATGCGCTCATAGGTATTAGCGGAAAGCGGTTGATGTACAGCCAACCATAAAGGGAGGTAAATCGAATAAGGAGAAAGCGATTGACGAAAAAGAAGAAACCAGATCAGAAAAAACAAGAGAAAGACATAGAAAAGGTGCCCTTTAATGACTTTATAGAGGCATTGTTAGAGGTTCCATCAAAGCCAGCTCCAAAAAAGCGGAAGCCTTCAAAAAATGATTCCTAAATTCTTACAATGCAAAAGCTTACGGAGACCCCCATCCCCAGAATTAACTTGTTTTTGGAGGTCCACGCGCCCTATATTCAACACGCGAAACGGTGTTTCTGGAGTAAGTTCTTACAGCCATCGTTTTAATGAAGGCCGGTGTTACTGCACCGGCCTTTTCCTTTACTTTAAGTTTACAATTTTTTATACTTTCTTGTTAGTCGACGACCTTTCGTCTGTACCTTGTTTTTAACTCTAAACCTTGTTAGGACACTGTGAATACTAGGTTCAATTTCCCCGCCTCTGTTGTCGATTTCATCAGAATCGAAAGCGGATCGGCCTTTGATTAAAAATTCCTGTATAGTTATCCATCTGTTAGGCGAATCATTAAGCAGTTTGTTCACAAATTCGGTAGGAGTAAGAACGGAACTATCCGATTTTTCTCCGTTGCCTTTCCTGCGCGTGGTTACGCCGAGAAGCGCATCGAAGTGTTCAATGCGTTTGTTGTAATTCTCAACTTCTTGCAAACAGAGTTTCAATTGTTTTTCGGTGTCTCTCTTATTTTTCTCTAATTCCTTGCGTGTATTATCGCTGAAATCAGGCAATTCTATGTTTTTAATATTTTTCATGATTGGTAAGTTAGTAAAATAAAGAGATAGACGCAATAATAAAAGACAATAGAACAACGTGAATATTATAGTTTTTTCAATAACTACATAACTTCAATAATATTAACAGATACGATACACAATACTGCTTGAGATGTACGTATTTGTATGCTTTTATTGGTAATTCAATACCCTAAAAAGAAGATAGGGAAAACAAATGTAATTAGCAAATGGGTTTGTCAAGTATATAATCGCCTTTTTTTTAAGGGGGACTTTGCCCATGAATTCCCCTTTATCAAAGGGGGCAAGAGGGTTATATCAAAAATAGAGAAAACACCAATATAGACATGCTATATGATGACGGACACCAAAAAAGTCATGTTACCTCCAATCATTCAAATGTTCTATCATTGTTTCGAGAATTGACTTAATTTTAAAAGCATCGAACGGGGTGCTATTCCGAATTTGATGGAATTGCTGAGATAACACCCTCAAACCTGATCTGGATAATGCCAGCGTAGGAAAAACAATGAAACACCTTACTTACCTAACAATTTTTCTTTTTGCATCTGCATGTCTGTACTCTCAAGTCAATGGATTAGTCGTCGATGCTGAAACCAATGAATCCCTTATGGGCGTGAACATAACCGGTGAATTTTCAGGAACATCAACAGATAAACACGGCCAATTTTTCATCGATTCGCAAGAGGGAGAGGAACTGACCTTTTCCCATATAGGTTATGAAAAAGTAATCGTTCCTGCAAAGGACGGGATGGAAATCAGACTGCATGCGATTGTTTTAAAAAGTACTGAAATTATCGTAAAGGCGGGATTGACGGCAGAAACACTGCAGAGATCAACGTCCAGTGTGACAGTATTAAATACTGCATCCATAAAACGGACTGACGGGAGTCATTTCCAGGATGTGATGGAAACAATTCCAAATTTGAATGCAGCGGGAGGGACCAGCCGCCCCCGTTTTTTCCAGATTCGCGGCATCGGGGAACGGAGTCAATATTTTGCAGAAGGACCACCCAATTTTTCAGTGGGTTTTGTAATAGACGATATTGATTTGAGCGGACTGGGCATGGCCGGACTTCTTTATGATTTGGAACAGATTGAAGTTTTTAAGGGACCTCAATCGTCTATTTTTGGTCCAAATGCTCTGGCGGGTCTCATCAGCATGAGGTCCACAAATCCGGTTGACACATTTTCTGCTCATATTAAACTAACAGGTGGTACGGATAATATTCAGAGGCTTAACGGAATGATAAATATTCCCTTGGGAAATGCCTTTGCATTAAGGGTTGCCCTTGAATCGGGATCTGGCGACGGTTTCCGAACGAATAAATTCTTAAATAAAACCAATACGAACGGACGTAAAGAAAATATTATTCGAGAAAAACTCCTTTTCCAGCCTAATGAGAATTTTCACGCAATTTTAACATCATTCCGGGCCGTCCTGGACAATAAATACGATGCCTGGGCGCCGGATAACAATACAGATTTGTTTACATACACCAATCAGCAAGGTTGGGACAAACAAGAAACCAATGCCTATTCATTACGAGCAAATTATACCGAAGATAAGCTGGATGCCACATTCATCGTTTCCCGATCGGAAACAGACCTGATTCATGCCTATGATGGTGACTGGGGGAATGATGATTACTGGCTTCAAGAACCGTATTACTTCGATCCGAATGTGACCTATTGGAAATATGAATTCTTCGACAGCACTGCGCGGAATCAAATCAATCAAACCATCGAAGGGCGGGTAAGCTATGGTGATGTTGTGGTGGGATATTATTCAAAATCGTTGGAAGAAAAAGATGAAGCAACCGGTTATCTTTATGGCGGTGATGCTATGTTAGCAACCAGTGACTTTGATTTAAATGTTTCAGCTATTTATGGACAAATAGACAGACAAATATCTGATAGATTAAAATTTCTCGCCAATTTTCGTCAAGAAAGCAATGAAATTATTTACAACGGTACAGCCAGTAATTTTGACTGGGATGTATTCGATTATGTTCCTTTAGATACGATTTCATTTGATGTTGACCATGACCTTTGGGGCGGAAAATTGGCCATGCAGTATTTAGTGAACCAAGAGTTTAATATTTATGGAAGTATATCGCGCGGATATAAAGCAGGCGGTGTGAACCAGCATCCTTATTTAGCGGCTGAAAATCGACCTTATGATCCGGAATATATAATTAATTACGAGGCTGGTTTTCGCTATTACACGAATAAGTCAAATCTCCATCTATCCATATTTATTGCGAATCGCCAAGACCAGCAGGTTTCGATTTCAAGTCAACAACAGGAGGGAGACCCCAACAGTTTTGTGTATTATACTGCAAATGCCACCACCGGATCGTTAAGCGGGCTGGAACTGGATGGCACTTATCGATTTAATTCATCTCTGGCATTATCGGGATCATTAGGTCTGTTGAACACACACGTGGATGCGTTTACATTTGAATCAGATTCCGGTGTGACTGCTATTTTGGGAGACCGCGCTGCAGCTCAAGCGCCAAACTATTCATTTAACATGGCATTGGATTACGGTAAGGAAGAAGGCATGTTTGCCCGGCTTGAACTGACGGGCAAAGACAAATTCTATTATTCTGACAGTCATAATGAAATTTCTGATCCATACCAACTATTGAACGGTCATGTGGGTTATAATTTCGGGAATTGGTCAATTAAAATGTGGGGACGTAACATATTGGATACTCGCTACACCACACGTGGTTTTTATTTTGGGTTAGAACCCATCTGGAACGAGGAACTTCAGGATCATGAATATCCCGACAAGAAAT
>CAZIFK010000036.1:0-22529 GCA_964538995.1 uncultured bacterium | reverse complement strand
CCAGGTTAACACATTCTCTTGCGCAGTGTATGTATTCCAGTAAAGCGTTGCAATGGTGCGTCCGATCACGTCGAAGATCTGGATAGAAATCAAACCATATTCGAAAGGGAGTTTGTATTTAATATAGAGCAGATCATCAAAGCCGTCTCCGTCGGGAGAAAAGGGGTTTGGCTCAAACACAGCAGATCCGTTTTTCGGTAATTCATCATAAAAGATACTGTTTTTATCTCCCGGAGTTTGTCTTGAATTATTTACAGCTACAGCCCACCTGGAAGAATCTGCTGAAAGGAATTCCGGTCGGTATTTTTCCATAGATCTGTTTTCGACAATTTTCCAGTTTTCAGTATAAATCAAAGAATCAATAACTATTCCCGTCATATCATATAAATAAAGACCATCAGCAGAATTGTTCAAATTTGGCAAACCTCTCTTCGGAATTGACCAAAGAGATTCTTCATTAAGATGACTGATAATCAGCGAATCTGCGGCAACAATCAGATAAGTTTCAGACTCTACTTCTCCAAAGGAAATTTCTTTTTTATCAAGACTGTTATCACTGATCCACCAATGATTCATGGTCAGATTGTCCATTGGAACCAGCTCAACAAATTCTGTTTGAGTTGAATCCGGGATGGGGTGGAATTCATTTAATACAACAGCTCCAAATTCATAGCTGACATAAATGCTGTCATAAGCAATATCATTCGAGGAATTCTCATCATTTTGAATAAAAAGTTGAAATTTTGTGTTATGATAACCGGAGATAAGTGGTCCATATTCCAGGGCATGTATTAGAGTATCCCCCGGTTGAATAATATGGAAATTGGAAGACCCATATTCATCCCCGTCAATTTTCAGTAAAATGGTTCCGAAAAATGGTGTTACTCCTGAATTAGTAACCATAATATATGATATAATTGATTCATTATTTTTTGGATAGAATGGATTGTGCCAAATTGAATCCGTAACAATTTTTCCATCCAAATCAAATAGAGTGACAGAGTTAGAAAATCCTGGAGTATATCCGGAAGAATCGACAGTTAAAGACCAGTTCGATTGGATATGTGAATCAAATTCCGGCCGTAGTTTTTCTGTGGAGATCTCATCCGAAATCGGCCAATTACTTGTATAATACAAAGAATCGATAATGCTACCAGTCAGATCATAGATATAAATGCCATCACCGGAATTGTTTAATGATGGCCAACCGTTATTGGGTACAATAAAATGGGCTTGTTCATTTTGAAGGGGATACAAAGATGAATCAGCAGCAAAAATGACATAGTCCCCTTTTTCTAAAATCAAATCAGGCAAAAACTTTTTCTGTTTGCTGTTATCGCTAATAGACCATGAAGATAATGTCAGGTTCTCAAAACTAACCACTTCAATAAATTCTGTTTGATCATTATTGGGCCGGGCCATGAATTCATTTAATTTTATTGTACCAAAAGGGTAGCAAATTTTCAGCGTAATAGTATCAGAATTATTAAAAGTGTTACCGTCATTTATTACATCAAGCGCCAGAAGTAATTCATGTTCACCCGAAGGGAGGGGCGGTATAATTAATGTTGATAAAAGAGTATCGCCCGAAGCAGGTATTGTGATTGATTGACTGGCCAACTCTTCTTCTTCATATTCTATATAAATATCACCGTTGAGCGGATTTTGGCCAAGGTTCACAATCGGAATTTGAATATGAATTGAATCAGTATTTTCTGGAGTATTTGGTGTACTAGTCAATCCTGAAAAATAGATTGCACCATCTATGGACCAGGGCATGACAGAATTTCGTCGTCCTGCAGAATGTCCAATAGGTTCGATTGAGGGCAGCCAATTTGAGGAATCAGAAGATATTAAATTCGGAAATATCTTTTCCATGGATTGCCCTCGACTGTAACCCCAGCGATTTGAGTAAATGAGCGAATCTATCAGTGTATTGTAAGGGTCGAAAATACGGATCGCATCGCCGTTATTATTCAATGTCGGCAACCGGGAAAGAGGAGTTAAAAAGAGACTGGAATCCGGAATTTCATTATACATAGAAGAGTCTCCACCGATAACAATGTAGTTTTCAATGTATATTGTAATATCCCCTAATAATGCAAGAGATCCTGTTAAATCAGCAATACCCCAATTGGATAAAGAAAGCGGATCAGAGCCGTGGTATATCAATTCAACAAATTCAGGTTCGCTGCTATAAGGATATGGCAGAAATTCATTGATGGTTAATAACCCTTTGGGATACCGTACTCCTAAAATAACAGAAGATTCATTATTACTTTCATCTTCGTCGCTATTCACAGAAAAGCGAACCAGTAATTCATGATCGCCGGATGAAAAAGGACCGACCGTTGCATTAAATTCAGCCGTATCGAGTTCAGCCAAATTATTGATATAAATAGATTCCAGAATATTATCTCCTTCCAGTATTTCTACATCTCCGGAAATGGTTGATCGTCCGCGGTTGGTAACATATCCGGTGATTGTCGTAGTACTATTCATTTCGATGATTGAGGGATTAATTCTCAAAGAATCAGTAATTATTTGACCGTCGATTGTAAATGGATCGACGCTGTTAATATTCCCTGGGGTTCCCAATGAATCTATACTCGGTAGCCAGTTATTGGGATTATTCGGTAATTCAATTCGAACTTTTTCCAGTGAAAAACCATCTGGCGCAATATCTGTCCAACCTAAAGAATCTTCAACTGCCCCAATATCCGAAATAAGGTAAAGTGAATCACTGGTAGAAAGCCCATTACCAATACTGGAATCATCCACTTTAATCAGCACAACACCATCCGGAATGGAATCAATATATATTCCTGAATTGAAATTATAATCACCTTCAAATATAATTCCGTAGGATTGAGGTGGAATGATTAAACCGTAACCGGAATCTAAAAGAACATCTGTCGAATACTTATCTTTTATTAGCCAGCCGGTCAAATCAACCGAGTCTGTTTCCGACAGGTTGAATATTTCTACAAATTCATTTGGTGAATCAGATCCGTCAAGATCGTACATAATTTCTGTTATACGTATTTGACCAAAAACAAAAGATATAATAAAAAGTAAAAGACACCCCTTTTTCATAAAAAATTTTAGCTATTCATTTTTTCTGCGTATTAAAATTTTTTCAATTCGATTATTAATAATTGTTCTCGTTTCTCGAATCGTATCCAGGGATTCATTAGTGAAATCCCAGCCGGAGAATGGATCTTTTATACTCCAAAAAGGTTCTACCCAAAACGAATAGAACCTTTTTGCAATTGTTTGGGGTTGGGAGTTAGTATTCCACATATTCGTAGATGGTTTTCCCATTAGGTATTTCTTGGGGTTCTCCGAATTTGAATTCATAATGAAGAGTTACTTTTTCAATAGGTAGGTTTCTATTATTGTATTGAATTATATCTTTTGATACTAAATCACCTGATTGATAAAATGATTTTTCGATCAAATTGTTTTTTTTATATTTGAAAATCATATAGCTTTTTAGGTATGTCTCGTTATCAAAAGCTGACCATTTAACCATATTGTTATTAGAATCATACTCTGTGACAATTTCACTAATTCCTGATACTCTATCAGTAAGGTTACCCTCTGAATCATATCTTCTTTCTTCTATTTGAGTATTATTAAGGCCATATTTGTAGGTAGTTCTGTGGATTCCTAAACTTTTTTCCATCCGATTTCCTTCTGAATCAAAATATGATTCTACGATAAGATTATCATTGGAATCGTATTCATACTTAGATACACTAAATCCTAATAATCCCACTTTAAGGTTTCCAATCGAATCATGTAATGACAATTCTACCTTGTTTCCTTTGGAGTCGTATTTAGAAACACCTTTCTCATTCAAAACACCATTATTATCGAAAATTGTCCATTCAACCTCTTTACCACTGGAGTTGTATTTACGAACAATTTTACTAAAACCTATCGAACTTTCAGTGAGAGAACCATCAGAATTATAATGAGATTCTTCTATTTGGTTACCCATAGAATCATATTTAAAGACATATTTACTAATTCCAAAAGGATCTTGGATTAATTTATCATTTGAATCATAAAATAATTGTTCAATTAAATTACCGTCGAAATCATATTTGTAAAAACCTTTCCCACCGAGAATCTCTTTAAACTCACCAAACTTTTCCTCATATATATAATTTAATTCCGTTCCTGTTTTAATCCCTTTATATAGATTTGTTTTATCAATTTTCTTTTGAGCAAATAGTAGTGATATTATTATCAGAAATGGAATTATCAGTAATATTGACTTTTTCATTTCACTTCTCCTTATTTTAAATCCAAACTTTTTCGGAATAACCAGAGTGGCAAAACCATCTCTATCATTCTCATATTTTATCCCAATTGAGATACTACTTCTAAAATTTTATTAAAGAAAGGTTGATAATCCAACATAAACACCGGTAGCTAAATTTATAAGTTATGATTATATGACAACCTCAATGGTTCAAAATATTTGTCGTATTTACTCCCAGTATATTCATCATATTTATTTATATATTTACTCCAATAATCATCAAATACTGATTCATCTTTTACTGTTTTACCTTTTAAATCATTTAATAATTTCTCTCCGACATTACTAACCTCACTTTCAGTAATTTTCATTTCCTTACTTAATATTAATTTCCGTTTGGAACAGTCAGGAGAAGAACATAAAATATTTTGATTAGAAGTCTCTTGAATATATTCACCTCCACATTCAACACACCTTGGTTCTGAAAGGATGAATTCATTAACGAATTCTCTAACTGGTGGAATTGGTTTGTTAGGTAACCAACACCTTCTAACACTTACCTCCCAATCAACAAGTCGGTGATTAATATTATCAATAACAAATGAATTTCGTATATCCTTTTTTATTTCTTTTCTTACAAATTTACCATTGTTTTGAGGAAAGTTCTTAATAGTCGTGTTTAAATCTCGAATTTTTGATATTAAAAATATTATGACCAAAGGAAGTATAATAATTAAGATAAGAAAAATCGTCCCACTTAATTGAACGACTCCATTATTTGTCAACCAATCAGTGAGACTTAAACTTATAATTAACCAAATTAACGATAAGATTATTTTGGGGAGATAAGCTTTTAATTGTTGAAAAAATTTATTCATTTAATGTTCAAGACATTTATTTATTATACTTTCTTAATTCCAAAATAATAGTATAGAAATACGTTTCAAATATACATTTCAAAAGCCTATGTCCGTTAATTTGAATTAAACGACATATAACTCAATCACATCCAGTTGTGTCTTGGGTTCCCATGTAATTTTCAATACAGTCTGGGTAGGGGGGGCAGAAATTATTTTGTGATATGGAAAAATACATATCAATATTAAAGAGTATATCCAGATTACATATATCATCAGAAATTGATCCACTCAGATTGTTATTGTGAATATTAAAAGAAGTCAGATTAGAAAGATTCCAGATTTCAGATGGAATTTCTCCAATGAGTTGATTTTCACCAAGTCTAAGAGATGTTAGATTAGAGAGATTTCCAATTTCATGAGGAATTTCTCCAATGAGTTGATTATCACCGAGTCTAAGAGATGTTAGATTAGAGAGATTCCCAATTTCATGAGGAATTTCTCCAGTGAGTTGATTATCACTAAGATTAAGAGATGTTAGATTAGAGAGATTACCGATTTCCGGTGGAATTTCTCCACTCAACTGATTTGAGAATAAAAGTAATATTGTTAGATTTGAAAGATTCGAGATTTCTGATGGAATTTCTCCACTCAACTGATTAGAGAATAAATGTAATATTGCTAGATTTGAAAGATTCGAGATTTCTGATGGAATTTCTCCACTCAACTGATTAGAATATAACATTAGCGATGTTAGGTTAGAAAGATTCCAGATTTCCGGTGGAATTTCTCCAGTGAGTTGATTATAATTAAGATTAAGCGATGTTAGGTTAGAAAGATTCCAGATTTCCGGTGGAATTTCTCCAGTGAGTTGATTATAATTAAGATTAAGAGATGTTAGATTAGAGAGATTACCGATTTCCGGTGGAATTTCTCCACTCAACTGATTGTAAAATAAATTCAGTTGCTTCAGATATGAAAGATTACCTATCTCCAATGGTATTACTCCTGACAAATCACACCCCCAACAAACAAACGAAGTAATTCTTCCTTCAATCCAATACTGACTCCCTAATTCTGTTGGGTCAATCCTAATATCATTATTGTCAATCAACTCTTGGAGAAATTTTATATCTTCTCCCCAATAACAAACACTGTCAATTTCAACATATCCAGAATCACATTGATTGTATAAATTCAAATTTATTGTGTCACTATCGGATGTATTCCCACTGGTATCGTAAGATCGGACAAAAAATGTATGAATCCCATTTTCTTGGGTAGATGTATTCCATTCCAAAGCATAAGGGTCAGAATCATCTGTAATCCCAGTAGTAATATTATTAACCCACAACTCAACATACTCAACTTTCTCATTATCCGTTGAAACACAGGTTATGATTACAATCTCAGAAACAATTGATCCATTTTCTGGCGATGTAATTGAAACTGTTGGAGGTTCATTGTTATCCTTTTCCTTTGGTTCATCACAAGTAGAGAACAACGACAGTCCAACTAAAATAAATAAAGATGATTTAAGAAAATGATAATTCATACAAACCTCTCTTATTTGAACAAATAACAAAAAACATTTTAATAGATAATTACAGAAAATTCAACTTTGCGTAAGGTTATTAGTTCCGCAAAGTTTATTGATTAGGCAAACTCGCAATAACCTATTTTTCAATTTTCCTGTTTATTAAAAATTCATTAATTCGAATATTAATCGTTGCTCTCGTTTCTCGAAACGCATCCAGGGATTCGTTACTGAAATCCCAGCCGGAGAAGGGATCTTCAATGCTCCAATGCAATCGTTCCACATCTCCGGGGAATGTTGGGCAAACCTTGTTGGCGTGGTCGCAGACAGTAATCACAATATCAATACCTTTATCCAGGTAAAGACCAATGGGGTCGGACGTGTGGTCGGTTATATCAATCCCCCATTCTTCCATAACTTTAATTGCCGCCGGGTGTACATGGGCGGGATGGCTGCCTGCGCTGAACACATCGAAAATATCACCGGCTTTATCCCTAAGAAGACCCTCCGCAATCTGGGAACGACATGAATTTCCTGTACAAACAAATAATACTTTACTCTTTTCCATAATATTAATATTGCTTTAAGAAGTTAGTAATATCAACAACTCTTTTAGAAGGCTATGCAAAACCTAATGTGTAAAGAAAAAAGATGAAAAATCTATCTGATTAAGGCGAAATAATGCAGTCAATAGCGGAGCTATGGACGAGTTTTTTAACGAAAAGCAGGCAGATTTTACACTTTTTAGTTTGTGCAGTAGGTTTTTTGCATAGCCTTCTTTAATGGAATCCATGTTTATTTGAGCGCTGAAACATGTAAATTTTCACATGACTGAAACAGGAAAAGAACAACTAAATCCTCTTTTTACCAATCCGTTGGAAGCCTCTCCCGGATTGACGGTGGATGATTTAAATAGATATTTATCGGCGATCCGCAGCGCAAATGAACTATCCATGACCATTGATACGATGGAAGAGGGCGTATTTTTAGGCGATGCCTTGGATGGACTAAAGAGGCTCCCGGATGAATCGATTGATCTTATCCTAACGGCACCACCGGAAAGTCCATGGAGGGATATTGGAACTCAAGGCGAACGGATGACCATCCAGGAATATTATCAATGGAGTAATCAATGGATAATGGAGAGTCACCGAGTATTGAAAAAAACAGGTTCTCTGTATTTGCTATGCGGCTGGCGTTATTCCGGAATGTATCATTCGATTTTAAGTGACTATTTTCGAGTGCAAACTCGAATTACATGGCGAAATAGAAAAACAAGAGACAGAGGTAAATCAAAAACATGGGAAAATGAACTAGGTGATATTTGGTTTGCAACCAGAACAAGTGCATTTATATTTAATAATGAGGAAAATGAAAATGAGGCAATCTCCGGGGGATTGAACGAAGTGCAAAACGTTTCTAATCTGTGGATGGAATATTATAATTCTGCCAATGAAGAATACTCTAATGATTTCCCTGAAATGTTGTTAAAGAAAATTCTAGAGATAGGCAGTTATAAATTAAGTTGGGTTGTAGATCCATTTATGCGTCAGGGCAGTGTCGGGGCAGCGGTTAAACATTTAGGCAGGCGCTTCATTGGTTTTGAAACAGATAAGGATAGTTTGTTATTAGCCATGAAACGAATTGATAATGCTTAATATGTAATTATTTAATACGTAAAACGTAAAAAGTCATTCCGACAAATCCAATAACGGGTCATTACGTAATTATCCCGAATCTGTCAGGACAGGCTGTTTTAAATAATTACTTATTATAAATCAGGAGTAAAAAATGAATTTATTTGACACGATACAAAAAAACATGTACGCAGCCATGAAAAGTAGGGAAAAGGAAAAAGTGGTTACATTGCGCACTGCATTATCCAAATTGAAAGATAAAAAAATTGAAAAAAGAGAAGAATTAAGCGAGCAAGAAGAATTACAGGTTCTCAAAACTATGGTTAACCAGCGCAATGAATCCATCGAAATGTATGAAAAAGCCGGACGTGACGAACTTATGTCTATAGAAAAAGCAGAAGTAGAAATTTTGGAAACATATTTACCTCAAATGATGAGCGCTGAAGATTTGGGAAAAATGATTGATGATATAATTGCTAAAACCGGGTCTTCATCAATGTCAGATATTGGCAAGGTCATGCCAGAGATTATGAAGCGTTCTGCCGGACGGGCTGATGGTAAGCTGGCGCAGGCTCTGGTAAGGGAAAAACTTGGTTAGGTGTTATCGGTTATTATTCCTGTATCTATTAATCGCATGAATTACAATCACCAATATTCAATCATATTTCTGTCATCACGAGGATCCGCCACTTGGCGGAGACGAAGTGATCCCCTTGGATATGTTAATTTCCCAAGATTAACGATGTATTTGCGTTTACTAACGGAAGGAGATTGCCACTCCGCCAGCTGGCGGATCGCAATGACATTATTTTCTTTCCTGTCCGCGGTAGGTAGGCGACTAACCATTTCCATTTTAATAATGAGCATCGTAACCGTGACCGCCTAACGACAATGATTCTCTTCCTCGATATTCTAGTCATTATGCTCTTTATAGCAATGGGTGCAATTGGGTTTAAACGAGGCTTGGTGGAAGAACTGGGACGTTTGATTGGGCTCATTGTTTCTTCATCTTTTGCTTGGAGTTATTATACAAAACTTTCCATTGTTGTATTAAACATAATAGATATAAATCCATGGGTGGTTATGATTTTTAGTTTTTTTCTCATTTTTGGTGTGGTTCTTTTAATAATGCGCATATTTACAAGATTTATTCATTTGCTGTTATTGTCCAAAAGCACCAAATTATTTAACAGGGGGATGGGATTTATTTTTGGTGCATTCAAAGCTGCATTGGTGGTCATGATATTCTTATGGGCTGTGGAAATCGCGCCGAACGACAAATGGTCGAAAATTATTCATGAAGAATCTTTTATTGCATCATCCTTAACAGACGCACGACATAAGCTTATTCTCGTTTTTAATTTCCAAGATCCTGTACAAAAAGGTGAGATATCCATTCAAAAATTAATGGAAACAGGAGAAAAATAATGGCTCGTATTAGCCAAGAGACCATAGACCGTATTCGACATTCAGCTGATATTTTGGATGTCATATCCCAATATGTAAATCTAAAAAAGCGAGGACGGAATTATTTTGGGCTATGCCCTTTTCACCATGAACGAACACCGTCATTCAGCGTTGCTCCTGAAAAGGAGATTTATCATTGCTTTGGTTGCGGCGCTGGTGGAAGTGTTTTCAATTTTCTCATGGAGCACGAAAATCTATCATTTGTAGAAGCGATCCAGCAATTAGGCCGTCGTTATGGTATAGATGTAGAGTTAACAGGTGATTCGGGCACGAAGCGATTGTTTACCCAATTGTACGAGATACATGAAATAGCAGCAAATCTTTATTATAAAAACCTTTTTTCCAAAAGAGGGAAAACCGCTCTAGACTATTTAACAAATAGAGGACTTTCAGAAAAAACAATTAAAGTGTTCAGGGTCGGGTTTGTCCATGAATCATGGGATTATTTAACAGAAACGGTTCGGGGAAAAGGATTTACTAGAGAAGCCATTGATAAATCCGGGTTATTTGGGAAAGGTAAGCAAGGTCCTGTGGACCGTTTTCGTTCAAGAATTATGTTTCCAATCATGAACCGTTCCAGCAAAGTGATTGCCTTTGGCGGGCGGGTATTTGAGAGCGATGATCCTGCGAAGTACATGAATTCACCGGAAACTCCACTATACCATAAAAGTGAAGTTTTTTATGGTTATAATAAAACAGCTCCGGATGTTCGTAGTGAAAATGCAGCGGTGCTCGTAGAAGGATACATGGATTTTTTACAAATGTATCAAGGGGGAATCCAAAATGTTTTAGCCGTGTCTGGAACGGCTTTTACCGAACGCCATGCGCTGCAAATTGGAAAAATTACTCAAAAAGTATATTTAACTTATGACGGCGATGAAGCAGGAAGAAAAGCTGCACTCCGTGCTGGTTATTCCTTACTGCAAAATAGTATTGAAGCACTGGTCGTCAATGTGCCGGAAAACTTAGATCCGGATGACTGGATAAGAAAGGATGGTGTTGAAAAAGTATGCGAAGGAATTTCAGGCGCATTGCCATTATTGAAATATCATTTACAAATTACAGATGCGGAAAACTTATCAGCCGTTGAACGGTCTAACTTGGTGAAAGAAATTTTGAATGAAATAGCTGAAATACGAGACGGTATCATCAGGGATGATTTATTGCAGACACTGGCGAATGATTTGAAAATAAATGAACAAGACTTAATTAGGCAATTGAAAGAGGCCGCCAGCCGGAAACGATTGCCTCCCCAAGATGAACCAACATTAACGCAAATAAACTTATTTGCAACCGTTGCTCAAAAAGCCCAGGTTGAGATATTAACAACATTAGTGTCATCATTCAGTGAAGTGAAACAAATGGTAAAAGATCATTTAGATCTCATATCCGAGCCTCTTTTGAATAAAGCGGCCTCATTATTAATTGAATATGATATTGATTCTACAGCCGTTATTCTTGAACAATTTGAAGACAAGATTGAACGGGAAAACATAGCTTCAGTATTAATGGTTGATCAAAATGTTGATGATCCCCAATCTGTTATTCAAGAATGCATAATCACTCTTAAAATGCAGCCAATCAAAGATAAAATTGAACAGACAAGGCTTAAAATTCGAGAACAGGAAGTTGCAGGGAAAGATAGCAGTGAATTAATACTGGAACATGGCGAACTTCAGAAAGAGCTTCTTTCAATTAAATGAAAATGTAGGTCATGCTTCCAGCTTGACAAAAAAAGAGGGCTAATCGATTTTTAAAACATTATTCCGACAACCAAGGATGGATGTCGTACAAGCAGGTCAAGCACCTTGTTTAACTAAAAGGTTTAAGGTTTCAAAAAAATATCCTGTTATTGGTGTAAAATGAAATACTATTATAAACGCCACTTGCCTCACATTCAGCCACTGGGTGGAATAATTTTTGTAACATTTAGGCTTGCGAATTCATTGCCTAAAAAAGTAATTGACCAACTCAAGTATGATTATAAATCATTAGTCAGATTATCAGAAAATAATAAACAACATAAAAGAATATATGATAGGAAAATTCATGAGCTAATAAATCGTTATGACAAGTACCTCCATAAAACTTCCAAAGGACCTTTTTACTTGAGAAAAACAGAAATGGCTGATTTGGTTTGTGATACTATGAAATATCACAATGGGAAAACGTACGATTTAATATCATATTGTGTTATGCCTAATCATGTCCACATTTTGTTGCAACCCTATGAAATTTCAATCGAAGAATATGTTCCAATCTCTAAAATTATGCATAATATTAAAAGTTATACAGCAAATCGTATAAATAAAATACTTGGTAGAAAAGGGCAGTTTTGGGAACATGAAAGCTTTGATCGTTATTCAAGAAGTGATAATGATACTGTAAAAATCATTAAATATATTTTAGATAATCCTGTTGAAGCTGGTTTAGTTTCAAAAAGAGAAAATTGGATATGGTCTTATGTTAAACAGGAATACGGACAGTATTTTTAATCACATTCATTTAAATCGACAACCACGGAGGATTGTCGTACACGTAGGTCAAGCTTCCAGCTTGACTGAAAACAATCTTAATCGATTGAAAGGTATTAAATCGACAACCAGGGATGGTCGTCGTACATAATATTTATCAACTTTAGATGACCAAAATGAATAAATTATATTGTTATATAAACGACTACAGGAGCATATAAACTGAAAAAGAATATTTTAATCCGGCTGTTAATTTTACTAATGCTAACATCATTATTAACAGCTCAAAACAGGACAGCTCTGAATATTGTATGCGACACTCAGGACATTCCTATATATATAGACGGCCATTTAATTGGCTATACTCCCTTATCTAGTCACGTGGATGTTATGTCCGGCTGGCATAAAGTCAGTTTTTTCCCCGATATAAGCGACTCTAATCTTGATACACGAAAAGTATCAAATGATATTTTACGATTAGGAACACAAGACGTTTTAGTTGAAACAGGTGAGGTCGTAGAAGTTACTATGGCTTATAAAAATCTTGGCCAAGATGTGGATGCGTATTATCAAAGTGTTCACTCCGGGGCGCTATTGGGTTTCAGCATGGTCATCGTTCTCCTCTCTATCCTTGTTTGGGCGTATGTTTAAAATCATATTAATATCACTATCCTTTTATGTTTTGATTGGGCAGGAACAGGATACACTTGTAAAGTATTTCCCAACGGATATTCAAAGGTCGGAAATTTTAGATAAAGAATCATCTGAAAAAGATGTAAAAGGGAAGGCGCATTTTAAATCAACATATACACCACAGGGTAAACTTATTAACGTGGAATACTTCCCCGAAAAAACGAAACAAAGTACACTATCCGGGCTGAAACTTTATTACGGCTATTGGGATCCAGGAAGACGAGACCTAGCGGATGGTTTAACCCGAGATCAATTGGATGGCAGGGAATATTATGAGGTAAGATTTAACCGCAGTGGCCGAATCAAAACGGTCACATTATTTAATAATCAGAAACAAAAATTATGGTCTTATAATTTCATCTGGAATAAATTTGGAACACGGTCTAAATACGAAGTAGAATTTCACGTTCGGGAACCATTGACTCGCTACGATGAATTTTTGTTTACGCATGATTTGAGTGAAATGCGACGGACTTGGAGGTTGGGGATAGAAGAGAGGGAAGATGGTCGCCCCCATACAGTGATTATTAAAGATGAACTGGATCAGGTATACTATTTTTATAAATTTCAATATATAGATGGAGAGAAAAAGAGTCACACAAAAGAAATAATCATTTCTGAATATTTTCGGGACGATTCTTCTAAAGTGGGTATGCATAAGCTGTATTATAATAATAGGGATTATTTGTTTCGGGCAGAGTATTATAATAATGAGGACGGATTATTATACACAAACTCCTATAATTACAGCAATGCCCCAAGGGAGGTCTTTCTGACAGTGAAAGATGGAAAAGATAAACTTTTGGAAAAGAGAATTATACCATTCTCTAAAAAATATAAACGGAAATTGGGTCCACCTAAAGATAAAACCGGGCTGGCGGATATTCTGGAGTTTATAGAAAACACTGGGGAGGAGAACCTGTTACAATTTGCAACGCTTATTGAAGAAACATTTAATATAGCTGTGGATACGGAAGTAACTATTTCCAGCGTAGGTGAAGTTGATATACCAGTGATTTCGAAAGAAAAGATAAATGAACAGATCAAAATAGAAAAAGCCAAAGAACGAAAATCTGGAAAAAGAAAACAAAAATTCGCATTAGGTTTAAATATTGGAAATAAACTTTTGTCAGGTCAATATCTTGGAACTGATAATGTAATGGGTGTTGGATTAAATTTAAAACTACCGTTTTCCTTTAACATGTTCTGGTTTTCATTGACACCCGGCCTGAGTTTTGGACAGGTTTACTTTCATGGAAACAACCAATCCTTTGCTTCATGGGTAACGCTGGAATCTCCCGATTTCATTCCTTTGAAGTTTCCACTTATTATTCATGGATCTTTGGGAACAATGGGCCCTGGATTCGGAATGAAAGGAGGTTTAAATACTAATCTTCATCTTGGTGTCGATATTACATTTGGAGTCTGTGCTGTCATAGCCAGTGACATTGATGGAAAAGGACAAATGACCGGTTATCTCTCAGGAGACGTGGGTGTTAATTATACACTGCCATTTTGAACGAATAATTTTGAATATAAAAAACCCCCGACAGTTTCCGGCCGGGGTTTTTTTATTTAACTAAACGGGTGATTAAAAAGCAACTGATAGTCCAGCGTTAAAGGACATTGGTGCTCCAAGGAACACTTCAGCATTATGTGCGGCGTGTTCTTTATCGCCGTAGCTGTTGTATTGACTATGATCAACTGCATCTTGTACATAGATTTCATCAAGTGCATTGAAAATATGGGCAAAAGCTTTAAGCTTTACGCCACCCATATCTGGCAGGTCATAGGCAATATGGACATCCATTTTCGAATATTTTGGAGCTTTCCAGACTTGCTCTCTATCTGCATCTGCATCGTCACCGCTGTATTCACGTGCAGAGGGGCCCCAATCTGAGTAGTTGTCATCATACATATGGTATAAGACTTGAGCTTTCAATCCGGGCATTGGAGTAAGAGTTATACCTAAAACATAAGCTGTTTGCGGCATATCACCCACCATCAATCCATCAAGCGCATAGGAGTAGTCTGTTTGTTCTGATCCTGTCTCGGTATATTCTGTATAAGTTCCATCAGCATCTCCGTCGAAGGACCAATCTCCAAAACTTAAAGCAACATCCAGCCGAAGCATAGCCATTAATTGAGCAGATGCTTCTACTTCAATACCAGAATGTTTTTGGTTAACGCCGGTTAAATAAATAATATCGGTGTCACCACTGGAACCCTGGCCGGTTGTAACTGATTTAGTAAGGTTTCTGTCATTCCAACTTGTGTTGTAGTAATTAACCTTTACAGCCATATTGCCTGCACTGTAATTCACTCCACCTTCGTAGCTGACGAATTCTTCATTTGCAGGATCCGTTGCAACGTAACCATCTAAATCAATGACATTATCCATAATCGGCGGTTTTTCAACAACACCGAAATTGGCAAATACACTGATGTTGTCACTAACATCGAACATGGCCCCGCCTTTGAATTGTGTTGCCGAAATGGCATCAGCTTCAACGACTTCATCTGCAACTGAGAAATGATCCTGATACGTATATGAAATGGATGAAAAACCAGCCATACCATAGGCTGATAATGGTCCACTTGTGTAGCTGCCTTGACCAAAAAAGCCAATCCAGTCAACAGTGGTTTCATTATGATAAGCAATGATATCGCCGAGTTCAACTCTTTTTCCATCTGGTTCATTTTTATCAGCATAATCAACATAATAATCGCCACCCATCAGATCACGTACTTCACGGGCATGTTCGATACCAGCGGTACGCCAATCTAAACCAAACTGTAGTTCAATTTCATCGCTCAAATCGAAATTAAGCTTGGAAATAGCACCGAGAGTGCTTTGGCGGTTGATACTGTTTCTTAAGATACCAACCGATTGGTTGTTGTCAGCGCCATGTGTGCGAGCGAGTTTCTTTTTGTCAACATAAACGGTGTCTTCGCTGCCTGAGTTATAGTCAACAAGAGTATTCCAGTCACGAGTCCAAGGGGAAGGCCCATAGTAAAATTTATGGTCATCATCACCCAGATTGCCATCGGCATCCATCGTTGGTATTTTACCGTATGTACCGGTTCCACCACCGGAACCACCGGACCAGTAGAGAACTGTAGAAAGTCTCATGTTATCGCTAAGGGTTAAGAAATGGTTCAGGTTTACCAATGGTTTATGAAAGAAGTTTTCTCTTTCATTCAGAAAATCAGGGTTATGACGATCTACAGTACGAGCGCCATACATGTACCAGTATTGTTTTCCTTTATATGATGAATTGATGGGTGCCCAGTTCTGATTGAACAACCGAGGGTCACCACCATCGTAGGGTGAGGTGAATTCGCCTTCTGAATCTGGATAACTTAGGCCATTCCAAATGGCTTCGGGATCATACCCATCCATCCCTTTAGCAAACTCAGCATCATAAACACCAGCATTCTGCTTATAAAGATTTTGTCCATGTCGTTGAGGCGCTCCAATGGCATAAAGCTCAAAACGATTGGTTTCGTTCATGGCATAGCTGGCGCCAAAATAATATGCCCAGGCATCGGTCCACGTTTTGTCAATGATTCCATCTCCAACTTTGCGAACGATCGTTGCACTGAAAGCCATATTATCATTAATCAGGCCGGTATTGTAATTAAAAGTTGATTTTAGAAAACCACCGGATCCAATTTCACCTTTGAATCTACCGCCACGGGTATGGCCTGTTGGATCGGTAAGGATATTCATGGTTCCGCCGATGGAGGGTGTCGCCAAGTTCACGGCGCTTAAACCACGCTGCATCTGCATGGAAGATGTGGCATCGCCAACACCATCCCAATTGGACCAATATACCCAACCATTTTCCATATCATTTTGTGGTACGCCGTTTATCATTACGGAAATGTTACGCTGATTAAATCCACGAACATTGATACGTGCATCCCCGGCTCCGCCGCCCTGCATGGTAGCGTATACACTAGGGGTTGTGTTTAATGCCATAGGAATATCCTGTGAACCCAGTCGAAGTTCCATATCTGCTTTTGCTACGGTTGTAAAAGCAACAGGTGTTCTTTCATCAGCACGAGAAGCTAATACTTCTAAAGCGGATAGCTGGATCGCAGAAGCTTCCAGTGAAAAATTAACTGTTGCTGCTGCTGTGGCACTCGAGCTGGTATATCCAATCATCGAGGCTGTAATGGTTGCGCCGGCAGGAACGCCTTCAATGGAATAATTTCCACTGGCATCTGCGGCAGCTCCGAGGTCTGTTCCTTCTACAACCACATTTGCACCAGCCAATGCATTGCCGGTACTGGCATCTGATACTGTACCGGAAATGGTTATTTGGGCAAATAGAGATAGAGGGAGAAGAAAAGACACAAGGAACATGAATGAACGTTTATAACGATTCATGTTGTTCTCCTTGGTTGTTTGTGTAGTTGTTCAATAGAGTTATTTTATACGGATTGGCAGGTGGTATGAGATAAACAAATCTAGCACCGAGTGCCAATTATTGTCCACTAATAAAACGTGTGAATTTCCGTGAAAATTCAACATCCACGCAAGGGAATTATATGGAATTATATGGAAAATGGTCGATGGGTAACAATGCCCAATTAATGATTCCTTGAATCATCCTTATTCAATATCATAATCATCCCCGCCATTACCGTCGCCATTTCTATTCCGTCTGTTATAACGACTTTTATCCTCCATGTTACCAAAACGATATTCTAAGGAGATTGAGGCTATCTGACTATCGAACTTCCGATTGCTCTCCTGGAAATAATATTCGTCATATGTTATAAAACCGAATCCCATAGTATTTAAGATATCATTTAAGCGCAATGATACAGCAAAACGATCTTTTGCAAATTTTTGTTTAAACGATATACTGGTAAAAGACATTGATTTCATTTCTCCAAAAGGCAGATCACGAGGTGAACGGTAAAATCCCATAAACATTATTTCAGTTGCTGGTGATATCATCCATGTTGTTGTAATTCTCCAGTTGTAGCCGGTGGATGTGAAATCGATATCGTCATCGGTAAGTCCGGATGCTTTCGTTTCATCCGTGTATACATTTCCACTTGCCATCAGACGGAATTTTTTCCCCAGTGATCCCGATAGAATAAATTCTGTTCCATACGATTGAGTATTATCATAATTCTCATAGGTTACGATTGTCATCCCTTCTGGAGTCGAATATTTATGACGACTAATTTTATCGGTAACATTTCTGTAATACGCTCCCAGAGATAAAGATAATCCATTCTTATACCAGGAAAAATTCAGTTCACTCACATCAATATATTCCGGTTTTAAAAATGGGTTCCCGGTGCGCATGCTCGTCTGATCAAACTGTCTGATAGTTGGATTCAAATGTCGCGAAGAAGGGCGGCGGATTCGTTTTGAATAACTGGTTTGTATTTGAAATAGTTTTGGAGGACCAAATGATAGCGAGGCGCTTGGGAAATAACTGGTATATGGATTTTCAAAATTTTCATCGGTGTCCAGAAGTTGAGATAAGTTGGTGGCGGTTTCTGCCCGTAAACCCAGTTGATATCCAATATTCCCAACTTGATTATTCAATTGACCATAGACACTTTGAATATTTTCTTCGAAAACAAAATGATTACTTCTGTCTGTATCTAAAATAAAATTCTCATTTGTTTTATCATATTCATAGGTTTCAAAATCAGTGTCAATTGTATTAATAATACCCTTGTATCCTGCTTCAAATTTCCCTTTTTCACCAAAGGGATGGACATAATCAGCTTGTAGATTAAAATCAGCGTCTTTTCGTGTTTGAACGGATTTTTCCGGAAGAGGGTCAACTAAATCCTCGTATCCTAACTCTGGATAAGAGCGCTGTGTGTCATTATAACTGCTTGAGCCGTCTGAATAGTGGGCAATGATAGAAAGCGTCTGTTTTGGACTAGTAAATTTTTTATCGTATGTGAGAGTATAATCAATTGAATTTCTATCATTTGAATGATTCGAAATACGATGGTATTTTGTAATAGTGGAATCTTGTTCAACGGTATCTGTCCTTCGATTATGATCATGGATGCGATTATTCATTGAAGCTGTAAATCCAATACTGCTTTTTCTGTCGATATAATATTCTATGCCGGATTTCAACAGCAGGGATTCTCCGCCTCGATCTCCACTTACTATTTGATCTAATATGACGGTATCTGGTGAAAATATTTCTTTGTAGGTATCACCTGATGCATCACGAATATTATTGCGAAAACCGGAATTCACGAAGATATTTACCTTCTCATTTTTGAAATTGATTTGACCGGATCCGCTGTATGAGCCATTACTGGTCACCCCGGTATTAACATTACCATTTAATCCGGCAAACTTGTTTTCTTTTAGAACAATATTGATGATGCCTGCCATACCATCGGGATCGTATTTAGCAGATGGATTCGTTATTACTTCTATATCCTGAATATTGTCAGCAGGAATATTCTCTAGTAGCATTTCGCTGTCACCGGATGTCATGCTCGATGGTTTTCCATCCAACAGAATATTCACATTGGAGTTTCCCCTTACAGAAATATTTCCGTCGATGTCTACATCAACGCCCGGTATCTGGCGAAGAACATCCAGCGCAGATCCACCTGTTGATAACGTATTCTGTTCCACATTGAAAATCTTTTTTTCTATTGTCTGAATAAACATTGGGCGTTCTCCCTCTACATCAATCTGATCCATTTCTAGTGAGGTTGTTTCCAGATAAATTTTACCTATATTTTGTTCAATTCCATCTCCCCGATGAGATAAAGTGATTGGTCCTGTCTCAAATGGTCTATATCCAATAAACTCAATAACGACATTATATTTTCCCAGGGGAATGTCTTTAATGTAAAAATCACCATTTTTGTCCGTTAATCCGCCAGTTGTGATTTCTTTTGTCAGAAGACTAATCAAAGATACAGACGCAAATTCAATTGATTGATTTTTTGAGGAGTCCAAAACGGTACCCTGTAAAATACCAATGCTTGGCATTTGCTGTGTTCTGTGTGGGCGTTGTGGAAAAAGTGTTGTTGTTAATATTGTCAATATTAAAAAACAATACATCCATCGATGAGCGCTCATTAATTCTTCCTTGAGTAAAATGTTAATATTTTCAAAAATGTCTGCTGAAACAGTAATTAGACACGAGAAAATAGAATTGATTAAATAATAATTTCAAAAAAAGAGTAATGGTAAAGTATTTATGGGTTTACCGTTACACCTAGATAACAAAGGTTCTCGTGATTTTCCAAATAACTTAATACACTGTGTTTCCATTTAAATGAATTTATTTTTTCCAGCAAATTGTTTTACTTTTTGATTTAATTTTAAGAACACATGCATAAACATTGTGGGCGATGAGGGATTTCCTGCCTACTTTTCATTACGGCGGGCAGGGAACCCCCCGTGCGCCTGAGTGGGCGATACTGGACTTGAACCAGTGACTTCTGCCATGTGAAGACAGCGCTCTAACCAGCTGAGCTAATCACCCAAAACATTTTCAATTACTATACTGCGAAGCTGGTTACGCAGCTGCCTGTCCGCCGTAATCATCGATAGGTGATGTAGGTGGGAGCTAATCGCCCGAAATTTCTTTTATTGAATTATCAATGAGGGCAAATTTACCCGTCTAAAAAACCCATTCCAAGAAGCATGAGCAATAATCAAATTCAAATTAATCAAACTGAAGTTGTAAACGATTTATTACTAATCAAGTGGTCAGACGACACGGATTCAGCCATTCCGTTAACTTTACTTCGCGATAATTGCCCTTGTGCTTCCTGTGCCGGTGAAAAAGATGCCCTCGGGAATATTTATATTGGTCCGCCACAGCAAATGACGCAACAAAGCTACCAATTACGACAGCTACAACCTGTTGGTTATTATGGATTACGACCCTTTTGGACAGATGGGCACTCAACGGGTATTTATACCATTGAATTGTTAAAAAAAATTAGCTGAGGAAAATCAATAATTTGTCAACCACTCCATTATTTCAGATAGAAAAAGTCGCTAAATCCATTAATGGAAATTCAATACTTAATGATATAAACCTTGAAATTTTTCCTGGTGAATTTTTCTGCATCGCAGGTCCTTCCGGTAGCGGAAAAACATCCTTGCTACGCTTATTGAATGGGCTGGAGTCATTTGATATTGGGGAGATTTATTATAAAGGACAGTCTGTTCAAAATAGTGATATTCAAAAATTACGAGAAGAAGTGGGGATGGTATTTCAAAATCCGGCTGTCTTTGCAGAAACAGTAAAAGAGAATCTCATCATAAGAAAACAATGGGATAAATTATTTTCTGTGAACGAAAATGATTTATTTGAAATACTTGAAATGGTTGAATTACCCCAAAGCTTGTTAGCGTTGGATGCTCGTTCATTATCAGGAGGAGAAAAGCAGCGCCTTGCTTTAGCGCGCACATTGTTGAATAAGCCGAGTGTGTTGTTATTGGATGAACCCACAGCCAATCTGGATCCAAGATTGGGTGAGCAGATATTGAGTACGATTAATCAACTGCGCCATCAAATGGATGTAACCATCATTATGGTTAGTCATCATATTCATCAAGCAATCAAATATGGGACGAAAAGTGCATTCTTAATTGAAGGAACTATTGCTGAAACAGGATCCATTAGTATTTTAACAAACCCAGTTACGGAAGCAGCTAAGCGGTTCTTAAAGGAAGAAGATTAGTGGAACATTCCTTTTATATTATTTCTTGGACAGACGTATTCGTTTCGCTGGCGTTAGTTGCATTGTGCCTGTTCCTGATTAAATGGTGGCGCATAGGACTGGAAAAAACGATATTAATCGGCACAATCCGCTCATTTATTCAACTGTCTATCATGGGGTATGTGCTCACATTTTTCTTTGGTCTAGATCACTGGATTTTTATGGTTTGCCTGATCATCATCATGATATTGATTGCCAGTTTTGAAGCCAATCGGCGGCTGGAGGTTCCGATTAAAGGCTATTTTATGATGAACGTCTTCAGCATGAGTATTACTATTATCATAGTATTGGGTACGATTCTGCAATTTATTTTAGATGTAGAACCGTGGTTTTATCCCTACGCTATGATTCCAATTGCAGGCATGATTATTGGAAATGGATTGAATTCGGCGACACTGACTACAAACCGATTTATAGGAGAACTTAAACATCGTGAAAATGAAATTGATACTTTGCTTTCCTTGGGGGCGTCGCCACGAGCCGCTGTCGATACATCTATACGGGAGGCAATTAGAGCAGCTCTGATTCCTAATATTAATGGATTGATGCTAGTGGGGTTGGTACAAATCCCGGGGGTTATGACCGGGCAAATTATAGCAGGCGTTGATCCGTTAATAGCAGTTCGGTATCAAATCATGATTATGTATATGTGGCTTACGACAGCTACTTTAGCAAATGTATTAACCCAAGGAATGGTGTATAAACATTTTTTTACATCTAAAATGCAATTAAGAAAGGAATTATTTAGAGTAAAAAATCATTAAATAGGATTTATTAGTCCTTGGATTCAAGTAGTAAGTGCAACATTGTATGATTCTCCAAAAAATACTTGATTAG
>CAZIFK010000035.1:0-22578 GCA_964538995.1 uncultured bacterium | reverse complement strand
ACTTTGTCAGACTGGCATAATAGGGAACGGAAACAAAGCCACCCATCATGATTGCTAGATCTGATAAAATCCAATGGGTGCAGTTTTTTGAGAGTAGCCCTATATGATCTCCTTTTTGCAACCCTTTTTCTTTTAAAAATGCAGTCATTTTTCTGGCTTCAATTCCGGCTTCTTTATAAGTCAGCGTTTTCCAATTGTCACCATTAGGCTGTCGGAGAAATACTTTGTCTGGTTGCTCTTTTTCCCATTTATAAAAATATTCTAAAATTGTTCTAAGATTTTTTTCTATTTGATTTATATCCAAAATCTATCTCCTTTATTTTATTTGCAGAGTTGAGAAGAATGACAAAGCTTACCGGTGGAATTCATTTCTCTTTAACACTTTTGTATATTAACATTTATCCGCCGTGGCGGACTTTAACACATCACCGAAGGTGGATTCACGTCCGGCGCAGTGAATGTTATAAGCGGCCATTGCGCAAAACCTCGAGAAGAGAAAATGTCGCCCGTTCGTAGCGGTCTGATTTGGAAGCTAGCAGAACTCCATTATTACCAAATAATTCCGAGTCAATTTCATTGATTAAAGAACAAATAGAGCTTAATAGTTGCTTGACTTGATTTGGTATGATACCATTATTTTTATGAATATCTTCTGATTCCGCGCCAATTTCCTTGTGCGCAATGAGTTTCGATCTAATGGTCAATATACTGGAAACCAATTGCTTGTACTTGCTTAGTGCGTTATCTATTTTTTCAATAATTAAATCGTAACCTCTTTCTTTAAGAGAGGTTTTTAAGTTCCTAAAACTTGCGCTTCTTGAATCTGTGTCAAATAGACAACCTAATTCAATATACATTAGCTTGTAATGACCGGCATTATTTGCATGAAAGAAATCCACATATCGATAATCATTCATGTCATCAAGGTGTCCCGGTAGCGCTTTACCGTCCCCTCTTAAGGTAAACCAAATCTGATAGTGAGCCTGTGCGGCATTAGCACTATCTGCCATTCTTCTCAACAGATACTGGATATCATTCATAAGTAGATAGCATCATCATATTGCTCATAACTTGTTTTTAACCCGTCTAATTTACAAAAATACATTAGATACCTGCATTTGTAGGAAAAATGCGGAAAAGTTTATGTTATATAATCAATCAGTTCAATTGGTGATAATAGTATATTCGTTAAATTCCGCCCCTAAAATTTTATGAGTACACCCACAAAACGCGTCGCATTCCATACGTTGGGATGTAAACTGAATTTCTCGGAGACCGCCACCATCTCTCGTGACTTTATTCGTCATGGATTTGAAAAGGTGAATTACCGGGATGAAGCGGATATTTACGTTTTGAATACCTGTTCTGTTACTGAAAATGCGGATAAAGAAGCACGGAAACTCATTCGCTTTGCAAAAAGGCGAAATCCAACATCATCCATCGCTGTGATTGGATGTTATGCCCAACTGATGCCCAATGATATTGCCGCCATTGATGGTGTGGATCTAGTGCTTGGGGCTGAAGAAAAATTCAATTTACTTAACCATTTGTCCACTGTGGAAACCAATGGTTCTGCCAAAGTGGTTCAGTCTGACATAGACCATGTTCATAAATTCAAACCTTCCTTTTCATCCGGCGAGCGGACAAGATCATTCTTAAAAATCCAGGATGGCTGTGATTATACCTGCTCCTTCTGCACAATTCCACTGGCACGTGGCGGGAACAGAAGTGATACCATTGCCAATACCATGAAAACAGCCCGGAAAGTAGCCCAATCCGATGCGCGAGAGATTGTGCTCACGGGCATTAATATCGGTGATTTTGGTAAAGGTAGTGATGAAACATTTTTCCATCTTATTCAGCAATTGGACAAATTAGAGAATATTGATCGTATTCGTATTTCATCTATTGAACCCAATTTATTGACTGATGAAATCATTGAGTTCTGTGCCGCTTCACAAAAACTCATGCCACATTTTCATGTACCGCTGCAATCGGGATCGGATAAAATTTTAGGCGCCATGCGCCGAAGGTATAAGCGGGGATTGTTTGAAGATCGAATCGTAAAAATTAAAAAAACCATTCCTGATGCCTGTGTTGGTGTAGATGTAATTGTGGGCTTCCCCGGAGAGACTGAAGAAGATTTTCTGGAAACGTATAATTTTCTAAATGAATTGGATATTTCCTATCTCCATGTTTTTACTTATTCGGAGCGACCCAATACAGATGCTATTGTAATTAATGCAGTCGTACCCAAAGAAGTGAGAGCAAAACGCAGCAAAATGCTTCATATTCTTTCAGATAAAAAACAGCGGTATTTTCATGAACAATTTATTGGGAAGACTCGCCGGGTATTATTTGAAACCATGAAAAATGGTAAAATTCTTGGGCATACAGACAATTATATCCAAGTCCAGGTTGAAAGAGAAATCGATCTCATCAATACAATTGAAAATGTCCCACTTATTGATAATCATGGTTCATTCGTCAATGGCCTATTATTAAAGAAAAATTAACTATAAATACTCTATAATCTTGGCGGCAAATCAATAAATGATTCGACTTGAAAACATCTCAAAATCCTTTCCGGATGGAGACTTATTTAATAATGTAAATTTTTTCATCAGGCGCGGTATGCGAGTAGGGTTGGTAGGACCCAATGGTTCCGGAAAAACTACTTTGCTCAAAATTATGCTGAAAAAAGAATCCCCGGATTCCGGAAATGTGCAGATTGAAAAATCTACGACTATCGGATATCTTCCCCAAGATATTGTAATTAAAACCAATCGCTCCATCCTGGAAGAAGTGCTATCGGCTTACCCTGAAGTGGGTGAGTTGGAAGGAAAGATTCTTTCCATAACGGAACAAATCGCCAGTGACCCGGAGAACACGACTTTGATGGACAAACTGGGCAATATGCAAAATCGTTTTGATTCCTTATGCGGATGGAAGTTGGAAGACAAAGCAAAAAAAATTCTGAGTGGTCTTGGGTTCAAGGAAGAACAATTTTCAGAGACTATGGATGTGTTTAGTGGCGGTTGGCGAATGCGCGTTGCCCTGGCGACGATCCTGCTGCAGGAGCCGGAAATCTTATTTCTCGATGAACCCACGAATCATCTGGATTTGGAAGCAACGATCTGGCTGGAATCCTTTTTATCCAATTGGAAAGGTGGATTGGTTATGATCAGTCACGATCGCACATTTTTAGATTGGTCTGTAAATCAGATTCTCGAAATTGACATGAAAAAGGTCAACTTATTTCGCGGGAATTATTCTTGGTATAAAGAAGAAAAAGCAATGCGAATAGAACAACATCGAGCGGCATATCGGAATCAGCAAAAGCAGATAAAAGAAACCGAACGATTTATTGAACGATTTAGAGCCAAGAATACCAAGGCTTCCCAAGTTCAAAGCCGAATAAAGATGCTTGAAAAAATGGAAAAAATCGAAGCACCCACGGAACAAAACCATGCCATGAATCTGATTTTACCCCAGCCAAGCCGACCCCCAACAAATATGGCATCCTGCAGAAATGTGAGTAAACATTATGGTGATATTGAAGTTTTTAATGATATGAATTTGTCTGTGGAACGTGGTCAAAAGATCGGACTGGTGGGGTATAACGGCGCGGGGAAATCGACTTTACTCAAATTGTTGGCTGGAGTAGAGGATGTGACAAGCGGAGCGATCCGCACCGGTGCCAATGTGACCAAAGCTTATTATGCCCAGCATCAGTTGGAAATCTTGGATCCGGATGAAACTGTTTATGAGTCCATCGCAAAAGTGAGTTCAGGATGGAGTGAGAGGGAGATCCGCACCTATTTGGGCAGTTTTTTATTTTCCGGTGATGAGATTGAAAAATTAGTAAAAATCCTTTCTGGTGGGGAAAAAGCTCGAGTTGCTTTAGCGCGGATGCTGGTCGAACCAGCTCATTTACTTTTGCTAGATGAACCCACAAACCACTTAGATATGGTTACCAGAAATATCGTTGAAAGAGCCTTGCTTCAATTTACAGGTTCCATTGTCTGCATTTCACATGATCGTCATTTTTTAAATAATATCACTAACCTGACCTGTGAAGTGGGCAATGGCGGAATTCGATTGTTTGAAGGAAACTATGAGTATTATGATTGGAAGATAAAGGAAGAAAAATCAAATCAGCACGTTGAGAAAAAAACAAAATTACCTTCAAAAAATAAACTGGATTATCAGGAACGTAAGAAGATACGAAATCGATTAACATGGATTGATAAGCGATTTAAGTCCATTGAAAAAGAATTAGAAAGAGAACGTGGTATCATGAAAAATCCGGATTACGCTGACGATTATGAAATTCTTCAAAAAGCCTTGAAGAATATGTCGACATTGGAAAATGAATATTTAGAATTAATGGAAGAACATGAAAAATTGATTGTGGAATAGTGGTCTCCAGTACATTTTGCTCAATACGTTGAGTAAATGATTAAATAAAACGGGAATTAAAATTAATCTTCAATCAAAAAATCCCTCCAGTTCGATATAAATTATCGCACCCTTAAATCAATAATAAGAAGGATAAACCAATTGAATAATCATCCATTTGTAGGACTTGCCGGAAATATTGGCGTAGGAAAAACGACCTTCACGGAAATTACATCAACAAATCTGGGGTGGACACCTTATTACGAGTCAGTGGATGACAATCCATATCTGGGAGATTTTTATGGTGATATGTCCCGGTGGAGTTTTAATCTACAAATATACTTTTTGCATAAACGTTTTCAGTCACATTTTGAAATGAGTAATTCAAACGGGGGCGTAATCCAAGATAGAACAATCTATGAAGACGTTGAAATTTTTGCCCGAAACTTATTCAAAATGGATTTTATGGACGATCGGGATTGGGCAAACTATAGAGATCTTTTCAAGGTTATGACTTCCTATCTCCGGAAACCGGATTTGATTGTGTATTTAAAAGCATCCACTGATACATTATTGACACGAATAGCAGGACGTTCCAGGGATTACGAAAAAACCATCGATCCGGAATATTTACACAGCTTAAATGTTGCTTACAATCGTTGGGTGGAATCAATCGAGGATATTCCGGTTTTGATTGTAGAAACAGATCGGTTTAATATTTTTGAAGATAAGGAAAAATTGGTTTCCATCCTGAAAGAAATGAAGAAAAAATTGTCATGAAAAAATATATCATAATGACCATTATTCTATTTTTGTTTGCCTGCAATGATCGCACGGATCAAACCGTTTTCGGATTGGTTATTCATGGAGGAGCCGGTACGATCACAAAGGAGAAGATGAATCCTGAAAAAGAAACTGTATATATAAATAAACTGACTGAGGCATTAAAAACTGGTTATGAAATTTTGGATAACGGCGGTTCCAGCCTGGATGCTGTAGAGGCTACGATTAAGATCATGGAAGATTCACCACTATTTAATGCTGGTAAAGGTGCTGTTTTTACCGGTGCTGGAACCAATGAATTAGATGCTTCAATTATGGACGGAAATACATTACAGGCTGGTGCAGTTGCAGGGGTAAAAACAGTGAAAAATCCAATTTCTGCCGCCAGGAAAGTCATGGAAGAAACGTGGCATGTATTATTAGCCGGTGAAGGAGCGGATGCTTTTGCCAAGGAACAAGGTTTGGATATTGTCCCCAATGTGTATTTCCAAACAGAAAAACGATTTAAATCACTGATGAAGGCTAAAGAAAAAGAGGCTGAAAAACATGGAACAGTTGGCTGTGTGGCTCTTGATAAGAAAGGCAATTTGGCTGCAGGCACATCCACAGGGGGACTCACTAATAAAATGTGGGGTCGGGTGGGCGATTCGCCAATTATTGGAGCCGGAACTTATGCCAGCAATGAAACCTGCGGTGTATCAGGAACCGGACAAGGTGAATATTACATCCGCGGAAGCGTGGCTTATGATATCGCGGCCCAAATGGAGTATGAACAGAAAACGGTTCAGGAAGCTGCCCGATCTGTGATAGAGAAACTCACTAAACAAGGAGGCGCTGGGGGCGTGATCGCAATGGACAGAAAAGGAAATATTGCCATGCCATTTAATACAAAAGGAATGTATCGGGGATATTATTTACAAGGTGGAGAGCCTACAGTAAAAATTTATGGCTCATCACAACAATAACGCGTACCAAAAAAATAAAAAAATGTCATTCTGATCCCGATTTGTCGGGAGAAGAATCTCAAGTGTCCACTGATTAAATTACGCTTTAGATACTTCATCCCGACATTTCAGTATGTCGGGAATTCAGTATGACAATTATTTTTTATTTCAGTGTTTATTACAGAACTTAGTGAGGTGTTCAAAATTTGGTGATAGGAATATACTTCATGGTAAAACTCATAATTTATGTTGTCTATTCAGATTTATAATTTATTCGTAATCCTCGATTGGGGGGCATGTGCACACAAGATTCCTATCACCATAGGCATTATCAATGCGTCCGACTGATGGCCAAAATTTTGAATCTTTGGCCCAATCCGCAGGATAAGCAGCCAGTTCCCTTGAATACGGATGTGACCAGTCATCGGATGCAATATGTCGGGCAGTGTGCGGTGCATTCTTGAATACATTATCTTCTTTATCAAATTTTCCAGTTTCAACCGCAAGTATCTCAATTTTAATTTGTATTAGTGCTTGGCAGAACCGATCGAGCTCTGATTTATTTTCGCTTTCAGTTGGCTCAATCATCAAGGTGCCGGGAACAGGAAAGGACATTGTGGGGGCATGAAATCCGTAATCCATTAATCGCTTGGCAACGTCTTCATCAGTAATACCGGAAGATTTGCGGAATGGACGCATATCAACTATAAATTCATGGCCGACCATTCCGTTTTGACCAGTGTATAAAATGTCAAAATGTTCGCTTAATCGTTTAGCCATGTAATTGGCATTGAGGATGGCAACTTGTGTTGCTTTTTTTAACCCAACCCCGCCAAGCATTTTTATGTACGCCCAAGAGATGGGTAATATGCTGGCGCTTCCATAAGGAGCAGCTGATACAGCAGTAATATTTTTTTTCCCATTCGTTGAAACGATAGGATGATCCGGAAGAAAGGGGGAAAGATGTTCTTTAGTAAAAATGGGTCCCATCCCGGGTCCTCCACCACCATGAGGAATACAAAACGTTTTATGTAAATTGATATGGCATACATCAGCACCAAAATCGGCCGGTTTACACAAACCAACCAGGGCGTTTAGGTTAGCCCCGTCTAAATACACTTGTCCGCCATAATCGTGGATAATTCTACATATCTCTTTAATTTCAGCTTCAAATACACCATGTGTTGATGGATACGTCACCATAAATGCAGCGAGGTTTTCTGAGTGCATTTCAGCTTTTGTTTTTAAATCCTGAAGGTCAATGTTCCCACCGTCATCACATTTTACCACAATGACTTTCATACCGTTCATGACTGCACTTGCGGGATTCGTACCATGGGCAGACGCAGGAATCAGGCAAACAGTGCGATGTCCATTTCTATTGTCTGTATGATAAGCTGAAATGATTTTCAGACCGCTGAATTCTCCTTGGGCACCGGAATTTGGCTGAAAGGAATAATTTGAGAATCCTGTAATTTTGCACAACCATTCGCCTAATTCGCTAATAATCTGCTGATAACCGATTGCATGGTTCCGGGGGGCAAAAGGGTGGATGTTTGTAAACTCTGGCCAGGTAATGCCCATCATTTCTGTTGTGGCGTTGAGCTTCATGGTACAGGAGCCTAATGGTATCATACTTGTTGCCAGTGAAAGGTCTTTTTGCTGCAGTTTATATATATACCTGAGCATTTCTGTTTCAGAATGGTAAGAATTAAAAACAGGGTGATCTAAATATGATGATGTTCTCTTCAGATTATCAGGAATTGTTTCACCAATATCTCCAACTGGTTTTGCATTAAAAATATTTAGTAAATCATTTACATCATCAAGGGATGTCGTTTCATCAAGTGTAATACCAAATGTTCCATCACTATAATTCCGTATTAATATTCCGGCTGACTCAGTTTTTTCTACTATGCTGGCATCCGCTTTGAATCGCACCGTATCAAAGACGGTGTCATATAAGAATTCATAACCTGAATTTTTAAGAGACTTCGCAAGATATGCTGTCAAATAGTTAATCCGATTTGCAATGCGTTTTATTCCTTGAGGTCCATGAAACACAGCATACATGCTGGACATAATTGCTAGTAGGACTTGTGCCGTGCAAATATTTGATGTTGCGCGATCCCTGCGGATATGTTGTTCCCGGGTTTGCAGCGCCATTCGTAAAGCAGGATTGCCATGAACATCAATCGAAACGCCGATCATTCTTCCCGGGACTTTCCGCTCGTATTTTTTGTGGGTAGCTAAAAAAGCTGCATGGGGGCCACCATAACCCATAGGAACGCCAAATCGTTGGGCACTGCCAATGACGATGTCTGCGCCCCATTCACCTGGGGGTTTTAAAATGGCGAGGCTTAATAAATCTGCGGCAACGGCAACCAAAATTCCGTTTTCATGAGCCTTATCGCACACATTCGTGTAATCAGTGATTTTACCATCAGATGTTGGATATTGGACCAAAACTCCAAGCGTGTTCTCGTCGGTTACAAATTTGTCTTCATCCGTAACAATGAGTTTAATACCAATAGGTTCTGCCCGTGTTTTTAGTACATCGATTGTTTGCGGATGACAGAATGAAGAAACATAAAAACGATTTCTTTTTGGATTAACCCGGGCAATCATTGCCATGGCTTCTGCAGAGGCTGTCGCTTCGTCCAATAAAGACGCATTGGCTATTTCCATCCCCGTTATATCACAAATCATAGTTTGGAAATTCAAGAGCGCTTCTAATCTGCCCTGACTGATTTCTGCCTGGTAGGGAGTATATTGAGTATACCAACCGGGACTTTCAAGAATATTTCTTATAATAACCGGGGGAGTAATAGTATCTGTATACCCCATGCCAATATATGATCGTCGGAGTGTGTTTTTTTTAGCGATACTTTTTAACATTTTTATTGTGCCGAACTCGTCTATCGGCTCACCGACGTCAAGTAAACTGTTGTCTAATATTTCGGCAGGGACTGTTTTTTGAACAAGTTCATCCATGGAAGAAATGCCAAGGGCTTTCAGCATGGCTTTAATTTCATTTTCATTCGGACCGATGTGCCGGAAGGTGAAATCGTCTGTAGGAGATAAATATTTTGTCATTAATTGTTCAATTCTAGACGTTAAATCAATTAAACAATTTATGGTAATTTATTCAAAACAATCGAAAAGATATTACACTGAAATGCAGGGGAAGTACTCGAGACATTTAATTCAATTTATCCTGCCAATGGTAAAGAAAGCGCCATTTAGCATGAGATGAGCCATAATTTTGTACACTCCGGTCCTTGATTATCATTCGGAGAGATAAAAAATCAGGATGTGATCGGCAACTTTCAGCGCAAGGCATCCTCGGATTTGTTAGTACAAAAACAGTAGATATTGATTGAAAAAATAAATTTTATAATATTTCTTGTATTTCCATTTAATTCAACGGAATTTCCAGTAGATTACGCGAGGAGGTGTAGCTAGGGATACCTATATATTTTCCTGCTCCACTTAAAATTAGTTTACAACAATAATCAACGATAGGGGGCTATATGCGCATCCTAAAAACAATACTTATTGTATCCTTGACTGTTGGAATAGCGTTTGCTGCTGTTTCTGGAACAGTTTCTGATGCAAAAACAGGTGAGCTCCTCATAGGTACATCGGTGTTTGTAAAAGGTACCTTTGTGGGTACCACTACTGATGATAGAGGCGCTTTCTCAATAGAAGCTGCTTCTGGAGATGTCCTTGTGGTGGCTTATATTGGTTACAAAACACAAGAAATTACTATCACCGGAGACGTTATTGAGGTTGCTCTTGAAACAGATGTTTTAAGACAGGATGAAGTTATTGTTACTGGTTTGGCGACCACAGTAAAACGTAGAAATGCTGCCAATGCTGTTGCAGTTGTTACGGGAGATGAACTCGTGAATGCTCCGACCCAGACATTAGATGGCGCGCTTAGTGGAAAATTTGCCGGTGTAAACATTCGCCGGAATACAGGCGCCCCAGGTGGTGGAATTAATGTGAACTTGCGTGGTTCATCCACACTTACCGGCAGCACACAACCCCTCTATGTGATAGATGGTGTCATTTTAAATAATGATGCAAACCAATCCGGTATCGACGTTATTACAGCAGCAACAGGAGCCGGTAGTTCCCGCCCACAAGGACAACCCACCAACCGAATTGGCGATATTAATCCAAATGACATTGCGACGATCGAAGTATTAAAAGGAGCAAGCGCAGCAGCCATGTATGGCGCCAAAGCATCCAATGGTGTGATTATTATTAATACCAAAAAAGGGCGAGGCGGTAAAACAAAATTCAACTACTCAGTGCGAAAAGGTACCTCTGAATTACTAAATAAAATGGGTCACCGCGTATTTGAAACATATGCAGAAGCTGAAGATCAATATGGAGCTGATAATGCTGCATTAGGTAATGATGCCAATGGTAATTGGGCAAACAATGATTTTGATTATGAAGGTATTCTATACGGTGAAACAGGGAATTTGACTGAACATACATTTAGCGCTGTTGGAGGAAATGAAAAAACCCAATTCTATCTTAGCGGTCAATATATGGATGAAGGCGGTATTATTAAAAATACCGGTTACCAGAAAATTTCCGGACGAGTAAATATAGATCATCATTTCAGTGAAAAAGCAAAGGTTTCTATTACAACAAACGTTGTTAGAACCAGCGCCGATCGAGGTGTAACCGGTAACGATAATACCAACTTGACCTATGGTTTTTCCATTGGATTTACACCAAGCTTTATTGATATCCGCGATACGGATGGCGACGGTATTTTTCCAAGCCATCCAATGAACCCTTCTAACCCGTTGGAAACAGCTGAATATTTTGTAAATAATGAATTAACGCACCGTGCATTAACATCCGTGCAATTTGATTACAGCATATTCCAGCAATCTGCTCAGAGTTTAAAGTTTATGGCCGTGGCCGGTGCCGATTTTTATAATCAGGAAAATAAAGTGTTTGCACCGCCATTTCTACAAATTGAAGAAAGCAAAACGGACGCAGGACAATCTGTTATGACAACGACAGATAATTTAAATACAAATCTATCCTTGAATCTGGTTCATAAAATGAAAATGAGCGGATTGTCCTTTAATACAACCGCCGGTCAGCAATATGAAATCCGAGACAGAAATAGCATATTTGTCCATGCCACAGGTATGGTTCCAACACAAGATAATGTGGATCAAGCTAGTGTTCAGAAAGTATATCATACCAGAAGAAAACAGCAGGACAGAGGGCTGTTTGTACAAGAAGAAATTTCTGTTGGTGATAATATTTATATTGCCGTAGGCGCTCGTGGTGACAAATCCAGCACCATGGGGAATACAGAAGACTTGGAATGGTATCCCAAAATGGCAGCTTCTTATCAGTTTGGTGAATTTGTCGGATTGTTTGATAATTTGAAACTGCGTTTTGCCAGGGGTGAAACAGGAAATATGCCCAGCACCAGTGCAAAATATTCTGGTATGATACTAGCCAATATCGGTGGTATTAATGGATTAATTACATCATCTGTTAAGGGAAATCCGGATATTAAACCGGAGCGGACTGTTGAAACCGAATTCGGTGTTGACTTTTCCCTTATGGGCGGTCTGGCCATTGTGGAAGCAACCATGTATCAGCAGAATATTACAGACCTGATACTCCGGGTTGATATGCCGGCTTCATCCGGATTCAGTTCCAGTTGGGAGAATGGCGGTGAGATGGAAACAAAAGGAACAGAATTATCTGTTACACTGAATCCAACCAAATTGGTAAGCCCTGGTGGATTAGACTGGGTATTCCGGACCAATTATTATACCACCATTTCAGAAGTGACGAAGCTGAATGTTGACGCGTATAATTACGGTGGTTTTGCTACTTTCCTGGGTACGTACCATATCGCTGAAGGTTGGTCCCCTACGGCAATTGTTGGAAGTGAGGTGGATGATAATGGCGAATACATCGAACTTGGTAATGAAACACCTGATTACCAGGTTTCGTTCTTCAACAGTTTCAAATTGGGCCCCATTGACTTTTCTTTTTTGATTGACAAAAAAGTAGGTGGACATGCTATTAACTTGGCCAACCTGATTTATGACCTTGGCGGTACAACTGCAGATTATGAAGAGAATGGCGGAGATCGTCTTAGCGGCTTGGGCACGGTAACAAAGCCTTATATTGAATCCACAGCGTACACCATGCTCAGGGAAATAAATCTAAACTATACTCTTCCGAAGAATCTGTCGGATGCCGTAGGCGTCTCATTTCTTCAGGTGGGTATCTCCGGACGAAATCTCTGGATGGATACACCTTACACAGGTTTAAGTCCTGAAGTAAGCCAGTTCGGAAATGAGGCGGTTGGCGGCTCTGTAGATACGGCACCGTTTCCCCTATCGAAGAGTTTCTATTTTAACCTGTCAGTCGGCATTTAACCGAGGAGGATATAGCAATGAAATCAATTAAAAAGAATACAATGATAAAGATCCTCCCTGTGATGGCAGTTTTATTTTGGGTAGGATGTGAGGATCTGGATTTCCCGGATCCAAATAGACCCACACCGGACGTAGCAACGATACAATCACTGGTTACAGGAGCCGAGGCTGGTCTGCGAGTGGATATAGGTATATATCTCAGGGATATCCTGGTAGTAGGGCGAGAAGCATATTACCTGGAACCGGCTGACCCCCGTTACACAGGTGAATTAATGCGCGGTCCCATTGACCCGGGTGGTTTCTTAGGCAACCGTCCATGGAACACCAATTACAAAATAATCCAGAACTGTTTACTTTTGGCAGAATCTGGTGACGACGGTGCTTCCGGTCTTGGTAAAACGTTTCACGCCTATGCTTTGATGCGCGTCTTGAGTCTAACAGATGTAAACGGCGCTCGCTTAAATTATGATGGTGATAAAAGCGTTGCTATTGCTTCAAAATCAGAAGTTTTGGACGAAATTGAAAGCCTGTTGGATGGAGGATATAGTGATCTGAATTCTGCTGGAACTTCATTTTCATTCTCATTGTCTACCGGCTTTGATGGATTTGATACACCGGCAACATTTGCAGAATTCAACCGCGCACTTAGAGCCCGCGTTGCTGTTCATCAAAGTGATTACACCACTGCTTTAACTGCCTTGGGGAATTCATTTCTTGACGTATCCGGCGATCTGAGCAATGGTGTATACCATGTCTTCAGTTCATCCTCGAATGATCAGGATAATGAAATGTATGAAGCTTCAGACGCTGACGTGATTAAGCTGATGGTACATCCATCATACATTACCGATGCAGAAGCTGGCGATCTTCGTTTCAGCAGCAATGTAACGGTCCGTGCCGATACAATCACGTACGATAATTTGGAAAGTTATCTGGCTCCAACCGTATGGGGAAGTTCCTATGACCCGGTTCCAATTATTCGTAATGAAGAATTGATTCTTCTTCAAGCTGAAGCATACATTGGAACAAGTGATTATTCCTCTGCAGAAACAAATATGAACATCGTTCGTACCGTTGCCGGATTGGCCGATTATTCAGGCACCGATGCAACAAACTCTGAAGACCGTGTTCTGTATGAAAAACGCTATTCACTATTTTTTGAGGGACAGCGGTTACAGGATATGCGGCATTATGGAAGAACAGATGAGCTCCCACTAGATCGTGATGGTGATGCAGTTGTGGCTTTTCCGATTCCTGAAACAGAATAACCGGATTAATGATCTGAATTAAGAATATCTTAATGATAAAAAAGGGCTCCATTTGGAGCCCTTTTTATTTGAATAATGTGTATTAGAACTAACCGTTTAAAGTAGAACCGGTTTAGCAACAAATTAAATTATTTAAGAAAAAAAAGTATGACAGACATTTGTGTCTGTCATAATGCAGACAGGAATGTCTGCATTACAGAATTAAACTAATATTTGTACTTTCCATATGTTGCTATACAACTTCTTGTGTTAATTATTTACTGCAATGTTATTTGCACATTTCTTTTTCTTAAATAATCCAAAATGCAATTTGTACACCCTTCTTTTTTTCCAACGATTTCAGGCGGGAACACACCCGGTTCTGTCCACATGTTGTTTAGTAAGAGATTCACTGTTGCTGTAGCAGTATAACCCGTTGTTCTGGACATGGAAGATGTTTTTGTTTTTGGGTCATACTCATCGTATAAGTGATATTTGACTTCCTGTTTTTCTCCGTTACTGGTCCCTCTAATAATGATATTCATAATCGTAAATTCGGGTTCGTTTTTTCTGAGTTTCCATTCCTTGAATAATTTTTTTGATGTTTCTTCTATCTTCGATTCATCAAATAATCCCTTTTCCCGATAACTCTTCATCAGTTTCGCATGACCAGGATAACGAATTGTTTTTTCTTTCATGTTTGGTATATGAGCCATGGTGGTCAGGATAGATCGTAGACCGTCAGAATTAAATGCTTCTAAATCCCCAGTCTCGTCATAGTGGATTAATTCTATGTCAGATAAAGCAGGTTTTATTACCATAGCCCCATTAATCATCATTCTGGCTGGTCGGGTGTATTCTTCAATAACATCGACGGGAGAAAAGGGAGCTTTATAATTATGGGGTGGTTTCGGATATTTTGGTAGTCCACCCACAAAATATTCAAAAGATTGAATTTCCATTTGGGTGTCGTAATAACCCAAAAGATAGTTTGGAATTCCAGGAGCCACGCCAGCATCAACAATGGCAGTAATGCCATTTTCTTTTGCAAATGTAGAAAGATTCAGCACATTTTCAGGTGAAAATGAAATATCCACTACATTCTTTCCCATTCCTAGGATAGTCTTTAGGGCTTCATATCCGAGAAAGCCCGGAACAGCCAGCAAGACAATATCTGCTGGTTTTACCCATTGGGATAATGCATTTTTGTCCATTATATCCAACTGCTGAATATTAATGAATCTGTTTCTGGCTTTTACATCATTCAAGGCAGTCAGATTAAAATCCGTAAGATAAATACTATGATTATATGCCATATCCAACGCCATAGTGGAGCCCACCATACCTGCGCCGATTTGATATACTTTAGCCATTGACAAATACAAAAGAAGGTATTTTTACCGATGACAAGTCCGTGATTATGGATTGGTCCTGGTACGCAGCTTGAAAATATTTGATCAACAATCTGTCGGTTGAGTCAACCTTATTCTGATTATTAAAATTTTGCATCAGTATACAAATCTACTAAAATTATAAGAAACAACTTTTGCAGGGATTTCATTTAGTCTTGATTTCCAGAGTTTCAATTCTTCGTGAATAATTTCCTTGGAAAGCGTATCAATATTATGGTTTTTCAAATCACGACTATAACTACTTCCATCGTTGAATGTAAAACGAGAAAGATAAATGATATCTGTGTTATCCAGCGGTATTTTCTTAATTAATTCTAACGATTTTTCTCTATGCTCATCTTTAAATTTAATTCCACCCAAACCAACAAGAAAAATTGGTGTAACAGAAATCTTTGCAGATTTTAAAGAAATTATTAGATCAACAACTTCATTATTTGTACCAGGCTTATTGACAAAATTCAGCAAATTTTCACAACCGGTTTCCACGCCCGGAGCCACCCGGTTCAACCCGATTATTTTCAGTTCTTTATATTCATTCGACGATTTTTTGGTTCCTGTAAACACATCGATGAATGAGCCAAATCCACCTAGTAGTTGTTGTTGGAATGCCGAATGAGCCTTAATCATTTCAATTCTGTCTATTAATTTTGATGTGGAAATCGTAATGGCATTTGCATCGCCTAAAAATATTGACCGACGATATGAGAGTCCAGCACCAAAAAATTCAGCCACATGATCAAGATGCAGTTGAAATTGAGATTTCGGAATTGTTCGAAACTGCATATTTTTATACAAATTGCAAAAACTGCATGCGTTGTGACTGCAACCTTCAGTGATTTGAAGAACAACAGAGCGGTATTGATCTGGTGGTAAAATAGGAACTTCACCACTCATTTTACAAAATTTTCTGCTATCATTCTTTAGTTTTCCCCAACAAAAATCTTTTGATTTTACTATAATTTCACGAAGCGCTTCATTCATGTCATCGCGATTAACTGACAACAATTCTGCTAATACGAGTCTCCCCGCTTCAACAATTATTTTAGCTTCATTTTCTGGAAGGACTTCTTCAGTCGGCATTGCATTATGTTCGCGGTATCTGATTTGGAAACTATTGTCTAGCCCGCGACGATAATTTATTTTGTTGATAAAACAACCCAATAATCTGCCCATTCGATCATATGAAAATAAAGTATCAGAATTTTTCATCACCGTTAGTGAAGCAGATTTTAATGAGACCTCAAATACTGAATCAGATTTTTCAAAACGAATTTGCATTCTCATCCTTCTTTATTCTGCTTAAGGCAAGTGTATTCCTCATTTGCTTTCTGTCGTCCAGAGCAGATTATATAGCTTCCGTTGTTCTATGGTTTCGATTTCTAAATTTGATTTAATCAAGGTTATGGACATAATTGTAGTATTATGCTTCGATAAAAAGGGTAAATGGAAAACAAATTTAACGGAATGTGATATAAGAAAAAAGCCTGTCAGTTAATTATTAAACTCAACGAACTGTTACTGGATGAGTCTTCCGGTACCAGTCAAAGTGATGTTAAGAAGCGAGAACACATTCCAATTATGGATGTTCAGACATAAAAGCGAAATTTTAAAAAGGTAACAGCTGGAATCCTGCCGGAATCAGATAAAAATGGAATTTGAGAGCTATGTACACATTTATATGATTTGTCATTCAGCTATTTCCATATCTATATTTCAACCAACCATAGAGAGGAAATAAATGAAAAAAATCTTTATAAATCCCTGGGTTAGTATCATTGTATTATTTTTCTTTGTAATGCCTCTTACTGCCCAAGAGCATCCTACTGAACATCCAACTGAAAAAAAAGCTGAACATCCCGCTGAAAAGGAAATTGAAAAGGACGTTGAACATCCTGCCGAACACCCTGATTCACCAAGCGTCACTCCGCTGACAAAGGACGACTTGGCTAAAGCTGTTGCAGATTATGTCAAGAAACAATCGGATGAAAATGATAAATTCATAGTGGAAGATCCGAAAACTGGAGAAAACCTTGAACTCACTTTATTAAAGGTGCACAAAGAGCGCTTATCCAGCGTTGGGGATGATCTCTACTTTACCTGTGCTGACTTTGAAGCCCAAGATGGTAAGGTCTATGATTTGGACGTATTTATGGAAGGGGAAACCGCCGAAAAATTAACATTCAAAAAATTCTCCGTCCATAAAGAAAACAGCGTGGAGCGCTATGGGTGGGAAGAAGAAAAAGGCGTGTGGAATAAGGTTGATTTAAAATAATTAAGAAAGTATTAGATAGAACTAACCTATTCTTTTTTATTTAAGAGCGACATAAGTAAACCGGGAAATAACTCCAGGAGATAATACACCATTTATCTTTACGTGAGGATAGATGGAAAAATTGACGGCATCCTCCGATGTTCCCCCCGGGAGAGGAATGTCTCTCCCGACGGTAAATAATACACGACGATTATCCAAATTTCCAAAATAATAATCTTTTTGGTCCGGATGTTTGTCTGCCTCAGAAATATCAACAGGGGTCCACCCATTTCCCTCCTGATAAAACTCTGTCCAGCAGTGGTATCCATTCACTAAACCGGATGAGCCTTCGGGGATAGAAAAACCGATATTAAACCTTGCCGGTATTTGCTGTAAGCGCACAAGGGCGTTGAATAAACTGTGGTAATCGGTGCAGTTTCCTTTCCCTATATCACACGCATAGACAGCATCACCCTGCCCCCAACCTTTACCGGACTTATCATATATCATGTGCTTGATTATAGTGTCGTATATTTTTCTCACTTTATCCTCACCCGTACTGGAAATGGTATCCGCGATATAGTATAACTGTGGATTTAACGGTACATTTTTATATGGAAGTAAATATAACTCACGAGAGGATACAGGGGTGTATTCTGTGAGAAATTCCGCCTCTTGGCGATGTACTCGAAAATTGATCTTAATTGTCTCTGGTTCAGTTAATTCAAATGGAATCAAATGTAAAAATAAGTTCCCAAAAATTGAATCGTTTTCCATACGATACTGACGAGAAGTCCTTATGGAGAGATTTTCAATTTTTTGGAAAGGTCCCGTTTGCGGAATAGGTATCCATGCTTCCATGATTCCCGACTCATTGAAAATAACTTCATATTCAAAGTCAAAATTGAAAGATGAGAATTTTTCGTTTGAAAAGGAATAAAATACCATCGATAAGATGGTAAATATGAAAATAGTTATCTTATTCATTAATAGTATATTTCTTCAGCATCACCGGCTTCATTATCCCATTAAGCCTTTTCGGCTTTTGCGGCATCAGAGTTCCCATAGTCTTTTCCTTGTATCATTACTTTCATCTTCAGTTTCCACATCAAGATCACTCTCTGGTTGCAGATTTTTAATTAGATCTTTTGTGTCTTGACCCGTCTCTAAATTCTTGAGCATTTCAATTAATGCTTCTAAAGATGGTGCATTTGTAGAATCATCGAATTTCATAATAATTTGATCAACAATGCTTTTTGATAGTTCAGTTTTTATACCATCTATTGTCTCTGATTTAGGTAGTGTTAGAGTGAGGATAACAGATCGCATTTTTTTTTGCACTGCTTCGCTCACCTGAATATAGAAATTGATTTGATTAAATATTTCTTCAGGAATCTCAATGTTTTCATTAATCGAGTTAATGATCTGATGTTTAATTGAGTCTGATAACACTATAGAGCGTGAAGCCTGATAAAATTTATTTAGAATGAAATCAACATCTTCTATCTTTGATACCATCTCAAATATCACTAACAGATCTCGATATGTATCTGCATAACCACCAAGAATTCCGATCATATCATTGCATGCGCCAAAATCATCAAATGCAATTCTATTGCCTAACGCATCAGTTATGTTAACGGGTAAACTGAATGAGCCAAATAAGGCTTTACCACAACCAAAGCAGTATTTCTGTTTTACATTTTCAACCTGTCTGCTACATTTTCTACATTTGCCGATTAATTTTCTCCCTGACTCAGGGCAATATTTATTTCTTTCACCTTTTTCGTTGTAAAGCGGGTAGGATTTATGTGACCAGCTGATATTTCCTTTATCATCAACATTAATATTAAAAACTACTGGTGAAAATGCGATTTCATTATTATTTATAGTCGTTGTTTCTTGTTTCCAGTCCGTATCCTCGATAAGGAGCGGAAAAGTAGTTTCTAAATTTTTAGCTATCTCTTGAAGAACACCTTCTGTAGGATTAGCAATTCTTCCAGATTCGATCTGACTTACAAGCGACTGCTGATTATGTATGTTTTCTTGGGATAAACACATATTTTTTCTAATGTGTTTAATTCGTTCACCAATTTTTTCCATATTTTTATCCCATTTATTTATTGCTAATTAAATTTGGTTTCGACTCGTAAAAACGAATCATACCGCTATAAATAATGTTTCCAAGTAGAAATATATCATCATTAGCCATAAGGAGCAGTCTGTTCTATAAAAACAGTTTTCTTTATCTCCGTGGAGACCTTTTTTTGAATTTTTCAAAAGACGTTATAAACGGTATTTAGTTTAATGAAAAGCTAACCCGAACGGCTCATATATATCAATTTATATATTAATTATTAATATTAGTATTAATATTAGTATTAATATTAATATTACTAATATACGTGTAGTATTTGTTTATTATTCGTCGTGTATAATATAAATACAAATATTATTCAGTTATGCAATAAGCCTAATAATTCCTTGAATTATTAGTAGATATTAGGTTTATACTATTTAAAACAGAAATTATTCAAGTCGATTGATCTCATCAATCTAGGAGTGGTTCGTCACTTATTTTTATAAACTTTTCATTTGATCTTCATAGTATTGAACATCTAAAAGAGTTCAATTGGTTTACCTGATTCCAAGTATTCATCAATTGCTAAATCTAGGTTTTCAAACATTGCATTTACATTACCGAACTCTTTTGCAACTTGATGATCATTCCCAAGTAATTCAAATAATTCTCTTTGAAGTTTTTCAGATTTCCCCCAAAATTCAATTATCTTAATTTGTGCACGTTTAACTTTTTTAGCATCTTGTTCTTTAAATGTTTTAATTAAATGATGGTATATGATTATGGATTGATTAATAAATACATCTCTTACGATATTATTCTTTTTAGATAAATTATTAAAAGTTTTAACGGTCTTTTTACTTATGGCAAAAGATTTTTTTTCACATTTATTTAAATCTTTTTTATCCATCTCTTTTGCTTTCAGAATTACTACATTTGTAAATTCATGCTGTTGATTTAGGAACTCACCAAGTTCATCTATATAATCTTTCAGCTTGGTTTCCTTTGATATTTCACTTAGTGCTTCGATAGTATAATCTGTCAAACGAAATGTCGTTCTCATTGCAGATGATTTTCTCTTTGCGACTATTTCATTTAATGATAAACCAGTTTGAATGGTAAGCTCCTCATAATCAATATTAGTTGCTTTGTTTTTCATACTATCATCACAAACCTACTATAAAGATATAAAGAATACAGAAAAGGATGCAACTACATAAAAGTAAGCAATAAATATTAGTATGCTAAATAACTATGAATATTCTGTTTGTTATAAAGCGTAATTAAACTGAATGTTCGTCGATAAAACCTCTTGTGCGCAGGAATACAATTCCTTTTGTTTATTGGTCCAGTTTAACTACCATTTACACATAAATTTCTAAAAACTTTAGAAAAGTTTAAAATAAACTATAATTATCTATTATCTCTAAACGCGCGAATTTGCAACCTTCTTTGTCATTAAAAGGAAAAACTAATGTCCAGTGCGCCGTAATATGATATCCTAGCTTACCAATCACTTTGCTATGATCGCCATTACCAGTTACCAAAATTTAGAAAATATATTATTCTGTTTATACTGAGTTCACATGGATTTAATCTAGTATATCAACTAGCAATTTTACTAAGTATTCACTGAGTCCTCTAATTTCCTGGACATAGTTAATTGATATTTCTTTGATAAGACTGCACTGTTTTGGCTCAACAAATTCTGGCTGAATAAAGAGTCAACTAATGATATCGGAATGAGATAATTTATTTGTATTCCCTGTAATCTTCTGGCTGTATTATTATTTTTAAATAACTTTATTTCAACCCTATAATATATTTTCTTTTCTAAAATATCGTATACCGAATTTTCGCAAAGAACTTATTGAACTTACTTTAAGAAATCCTATAACCATTCCAAATCTAATATCCATCAAGCTTTCCAAAGAAAAACATATCAAATACGGAATTATAATTGATTGGTAACTGTTTGGAAATTAGTTTGGATGTGAAAACGTTATTCAACGTTTTGCGACTTGTGTGTCAGTTTCGAGACAAATTGCATAAAACTGCTTTTGAAGGAAATATTTGGGTTATTGTTGTCGCGTGTGATCCCGGTGCGACTCGAACGCACGGCCAACGGCTTAAAAGGCCGCTTCGATGTTCGAAGTGATTATGCGATAACTACATAAATTACTAGACATACAGGCAATTTTAATATTATTCTAAAAAACAATTTCCGGTAAATTTCAGGTAGTTGAAACACCAAACTCATAACTCGAGAAGGATTTTCAAGAGTGAGCAATATAATGTAGGTGTTTTTATATGCAGGATTGGCACAAGGATTAGAAATGCTTCGTCCCGCTCTATTTATAAAGCACTCACAGGCATTAATTACTTGGTAGATATCTCTAGTCATTAAGTAGCGTCTCACTCTGAATATATGTCTAAGGTCATTGAATCTATGATGTCGAAATCTAATGACCTACAACTTGATTGGGCTTTTTCTTTGATTTAAATTTTCTCCTTAATCGATCAATAATAGGAATATAAATATGGCGACTTTGATTTTGCGGGATACATACCGCGCATTGAAAGAGAAAATGGAATCTCTTGATAAATTAAAGAGAGAGACTTCATTAAAGATTAGAGATGCAGCTAGTCATGGAGATCTTAAGGAAAATGCGGAATACCACGCTGCCAGGGAGGAGCAGAGTTTAATAATATATAAGAAACAATTGCTGCAGTCCCATGCGCCATTCCAGATCATCGAGAATAGCGAAATTGAAACCGACACGGTAGGATTTGGCAATAAGGTTAAAATCCGTGAAGAGGGCAAAGATGAGGCCGAAGACTATTACCTATTAGGTCCCATCGAACTTGATTTGGATCTTTATCCCATGATTGTAACCTACCATTCACCTTTTGGCCGAGCCATAATTGGAAAAAAGATTGATGAAGATTTTATGCTTGAAATCCGGGGTAAAGAGACGAAGTTCACAATTACTGCAATTGAAAAGATTTCTGCAGAATTG
>CAZIFK010000034.1:0-22656 GCA_964538995.1 uncultured bacterium | reverse complement strand
AGGAATATGTACAGGATATTCCTGAAGGACAGTGGATCTTGGGCGGGAAATGGGACCATGAAATGTGGGGTGGTGAATTACCTTCCACTGAATGGATCGATTCCTTTACGAAAGACATTCCCGTGTTTTTAAGTCGATTGGATGGACATATGGCTCTTGCAAATTCAACTGCCCTGGAACTTGCCGGAATTACAAAAGATACCCCGGACCCTTCCGGGGGATTAATCGAAAGAGATGGAAATGGCGAACCAACGGGTATTTTACGCGATGAAGCGATTGAACTGATCCGGGGTGTCATTCCTGATAAATCCCTTGAAGAAATGGATGCTGCCTTGGACAAATCAATGGAATATGCTGCATCCTTGGGTTTAACCCAAATTCATGATATGTGCAGTTGGGATGACTTGGAAACATACATACGGAATAAAGGAAAACTGACACTTCGCATTTATGCACTTCCTTGGTATACGCACTTTAATACATTACTTGATTATAAAAATGAATATGGTATTGGCGATGATTGGCTCCGGTGGAATGGAATCAAAGCAATGCTGGACGGTTCCCTGGGTTCCAGAACCGCGTGGATGCATGAAACCTATAAAGACGATCCGAATACAACAGGATTGGTTGTTTCTTCTGATACATTAGAGTTGAAAAAAATCATTCGAGCAGCAGATAAAGAAGGTTTTCAAATAGCGATTCATGCCATCGGTACGCGGGCTAACGAATGGGTATTGGATGAATTCAATGCCATTGAAAAAGAACATGGAAGAAGAGATCGTCGTTCACGAATTGAACATTCACAGCATTTATTGCCAAAAGATGTAAATCGGTTTAATAAGAATGGTATTATTGCATCCATGCAGCCAATTCATTTATTTGATGATGGGGCTTGGGCTCACAAGCGCGTGGATGATGATGTTCTAAAAGGTGCATACGTATATAAATCTCTACTGGAATCCGGATCTAATGTTACGTTTGGTTCTGATTGGCCTGTTGCTTCTCTTGAGCCGCTAATGGGGATTTATACTGCAGTCACTCGACATACACGGGACGGGGAAAATCCCAACGGTTGGTATCCCGATGAAAAGATCACTGTTAAAGAAGCGATTCGTTGCTATACAATCAACAGCGCTTATGCCGGTTTTCAGGAAGAGAAACTTGGCACAATCGAAGCAGGAAAGCTGGCAGATTTTGTTGTGCTTTCCAAGAACATTACAACTATTGAACCTGAAGACATATTAAATACAAAGGTTGTGCGGACAGTAGTTGGCGGGAAAGATGTTTATATTAAAATGGAGAAAAACTAGTAGCTCGTCATTCTGATGACGAATATTGCGAGGATGAAGTTTACAATCCCGAATTAATTCGGGGAATCTCAAGCAATATATTTAAGCAATGCTTGAGATCTTTCACCATGACATAAATGTCAGTATTCAAGATGACATTATTTCTTATTTCAACAAAACTTGTCCTTCGTAGCTTCTTGACCATCGTAGCCTTGGCGAAGATGGTTAGCGTAGGAGGACCATCTTCTTGGTCTGCACAAACTCTCCAGCCCTGATCTGGTATAAATACACACCAGCACTCACTGGTTTGCCATGATCATTGGTTGCGTTCCAGATGATTGATTTTAATCCTGCATCCTGTGGTTTATTGACCAGCGTAGTTACCTTTCTGCCAAGCAGGTCGTAGATCGTTACCTGGACGTCTGATCTTTGAGGAAGTTCGTAGTGTATAGTTGTGGTCGGGTTGAAGGGGTTGGGGTAATTCGGCAATAAAGTATATGAAGCCGGAAGTTCAGATTCTTCGGCCGTTGAAACAGATTCATATTCTATTTGAATCAAGGGAGCCAACTGCCTTAAGTAGGATATAGAGCTTAAATTGTCCGTTCCCTGTGCAATTGCAATGGCAGCCGTTACTTCCTGGGTGTCACCCGGAGCCATGGAAAATGGTCCGGCGGTTATCATAAACATACGATCACCACTCGGGCGACTAATATAATCCACCCATCCATCGTCAGTCATCGGATCACCATTACAGAAAAATGAGGATGCTTGTCCTGTGATGGGATCATGATAAGGCTGATCATACCATGCATGCCTTCCGTTCATATGACGATAAGCCTCTAACGCCATTTCCGGGTAGTGAAATGGACCTTCCATATCGCCCGATGGGAAATACATTGTAAAAGCACTCATGGGAATATTGGTAAAATTGATGACAGGATCGCCGGATACCCAGGCTGTGTCACCGACGGATGGTACAATTGGCGTCTGTAAATAGACACATCCTACTGCTGGTGGGGTGCTCCCATATATATTATCCTCGGTGGAATCATTATAAACAAAGCCAAGATTTGATTCCGGATCACAACCGGCAAAATCATTATTAGCGTCGCCAATATCCGGATCGCACCAAATAGAAGCGTACATTGAATCCAGTTGATTTCCGCCTGTATTTAAAATTTTCCACTTAACAAACATCACATCTTTTAGGGGTGAATCTGGTCCCTCTCCAAATTGTGAAACACGAACTTCAATTCCCAGAGGTAATGTGTTCCATATGGACCTGTGTTGGGAAGAGTCACCATCATTCATAACGTACCAATGAAACAGGTCGCTGCGAATATCTGGATGGTCTATATTGGGATTGTAAATACCATCTCCATCAGCGTCAATCCAAGGAGCGCCTTGGTCAACCGGCCAGTTCTGCCAATCCGGATTAGAGGCATCGTCTCCTGATTGAATGGAATAAATATGAAATTCCTCTGCATCCTGGTCCGAACCATAAGTCCCTGGTACATATTCACTTTTAAATCCAGAAGCCGCCGTTCGGATTTCCTCAACACCATTGATTTTTCCTGCTGCTAACCAAAGTCCCGATGAAAATACAGCCGTTTTACCACTGCCGATTGGCCATTCAAGACCAGCATTATTCGTTGCTTGATAGCTTACTATATTTCCATCATTACTATGCCAGGTGGAGATTTGATTTCCGTTCCAGATTTGATATTCTAAAGATCTGCTGAAATCATTGTCTCTATAACCTTCAGGAAGAACGCCATAGATTACTGAAAGCATGAAAATGAAAAATAGTACGAGTCTTTTCATTTCAACAACACCATCTTCTTGGTCTGTACAAATAATCCAGCCCTAATCTGGTATAGATACACACCAACGCTCACAGGCTTGTCATGATCATTGGTTGCATTCCATTGAACTGATTTAAACCCGGCTTCCTGCGTTTGATTCACCAGAGTCGTCACCTTTCTCCCAAGCAAGTCGTAAATGGTGATTTTCACGTCTGATCGGTGAGGTAGTTCGTACTGAATGGTGGTTGTAGGGTTAAAGGGGTTTGGGTAGTTTTGGGATAGCATAAACTTTTCTGGTACACGGCCAGGATAAGGATCAATGATTTGTGTGGTCGTGTCTAAAAAACTGTATTGATACAGGCCACCACCTCGTGTGCCAGCATACAAGACATAATTATCTGAGTTGTATCTAATCGTTGTCACCTTACGGTGCCACAATCCTTCAGAGAATTCGCTCCACGGTTCTTGGCCAGTAACATTCATGTATACTCCATCAGAAGTAGCGATAAAGGTTGTATCATTCTGAAATGTGATCGAGTAAACATGAACATTATCGGGACCAACATGTTCCCATACTGGTATATACCTATTTGCTCGAAATAACCCACTGTTGGTACACAAATATATGAATTCCGAATCTTCTGGCGCACTACCCATCTCCCATACTAAAACATCTTCGGTGAGGCCATCAGTGCAAGAACTCCAGGATTCCCCATAATCTTCACTACTGTAGATATTTGACCCGCCAATGTAGAGGGCATCTACATTGAGTGTATCGAACATGAGGGCATTAACAGACATATCACTGATCAATGGATCAGAAACATGAAACCAGTTTTCACCTAGATCAATTGACTTGTATAAACCAGTATGATCTCCCTCAAAAGCATTCGTTCCAGCCAGAAAAAGTGTGCTTGATTCTCGCGGATGAACGGTCAAATCATTAAGAACCATATAGGGAATTCCCCCATTACGCTTTATCCAAGATGAGCCATTATCAGTACTTTGATATAGGGAGGAACCTCCGGTATATATTGTACCTGTGGAAGGATTACCGGTTAGAAAGCGGAAATATGAATAGTCGGGATCAGGTGTGATATCATACCACTCATCAGAATGAGCTTCAGCTCGAAAGACACTCCCATCACCGCAGATATAGCTATATGATCCAGGAATTGAGGAAATGTAAATGTCTGTTACCGTCATTCCCTGAAGATCCGCACTGGAAGCGCTCCACGATTCTCCAGCATCATAACTTATGTGCATACCATCATTCCTGGTTGCTGTGTACACATGATCCGGCTCCTGGATGCTCACAGCTAGTCCCACACTACCAACATCTAGAATCTCCGACCACGATGCTCCCGAATTATTACTTTTGAATACACCTGAATAAGACGCACAGTATAATGTCTGTTGACTATTTGGTTTAAACCTAATAGCGTGGATTTGTGAGCCAAGGACCCCCAGATATACCCAGTCATTACCTCCGTTAAGCGATTTGTAAATACCATCATGCTTTGTGGTGATAAACATCAGATTTGGATTGGTTGGGTTGATCAAAATATCAGTTAAATATGCAGATTCATCGAAAATGTTCAATCTCTGCCAAGAAGAGCCGAATGCAGTTGATTCATATATACTTTCTGATGTCCCAGCATAAATGTGTTGAGGACTGAGGGGATCGCATTCCAACGACATGACATAATTGTCGATTTGATAGAATCCTTCACTAATATTCTCCCAGGATGTGCCACCATTGAACGTTCTGAAAGTGCCTTGGTTGGTTCCCACGACTACTGTATCACCACTTATTGATGGAATAGCGATGGACATGAAACCTGACCAGTTAACACCTGTGGTCAGTTCTGTCCATTTCTGGGTAATTGCATCGTATTGGAATACTCCACCACTTGTGACCGCGTAGAAAAGATCTGGGTTAAACTTGTTGTATTTGATATGTCTAAAATAGTAGCCGGCGAAATCAGCTTCGAACTGCCAGGACTGCCCACCATTGGTGCTCTTGTATAAACCAGATTGAAGAGTAGCAAAATATAGTTCATTAGAGTTCGTTGGATGGCATGCTATTTCAACTGCATCAGGGGGTGTTGTTGGGCCAACCGGTTGCCAGTGTTGTGCCATTACTGGAAATGATAATAGTACAACTGAAAAAAGAATATTCCTCATTTCGACAACACCATCTTTTTGGTCTGCACAAACTCTCCCGTCCCGACCCCTTCGGGATCGTAGACTCGTATCTGGTAGAGATATACTCCAGTGCTTACTGGTTTGCCATGATCATTTGTTGCGTTCCAGGTGACAAACTTAAGCCCGGCTCCCTGTGTTTGATTCACCAGAGTTGTGACCTTTCTCCCAAGCAGATCGTAGATGGTGATCTGGACATCTGATCGCTGGGGTAGTTCGTACTGGATTGTCGTTGTTGGGTTGAAGGGATTTGGAAATGGATGTGAAAGATTGTAATGATTTGGTATTGAATTGATGTCAGAAATATCAATACCCAAGATTTCTTCGTACAAACTATAATATTTTGAATCATTCACCCAGTTATTATTAACCCATTTTTGCCCAAACGATTCAACCCGATTATTGTTATCATCATAGGTATAGGTATATTTTGAATCATTCATCCAGACATTTTCAATCCAATTTTGATTTAACCTCACAATCTGATTATTGTTATCATCATAGACATAGAATCGTTTTGAAGAATTCACCCAGTCATTATCAACCCAAAGTTGGAATAAATATTCAGTCCAATTATTGTTATCATCATATGTATAAGAATATTTATAAGAATTCACCCAGTCATTATCAATCCAATTTTGTACAAACCTCACAATCTGATTATTGTTATCATCATAGGTATATGTAGTATTTGAATAATTCATCCAGACATTATCAATCCAATTTTGATATAAATATACAATCCGATTATTGTTTTCATCATAGGTAGCGGTATGTCTTGAAGAATTCACCCAGTCACTATTAACCCAATATTGGTCTAACCATTCAATCTGATTATTGTTATCATCATATCTAGGGGATGTTTTTGAATAATTAACCCAATGATTATATTCCCAATTTTGTAATATCATATCAATCCAAATATTGTTATCATCATAGGTATAGATATATTTTGAATCATTCACATAGTCACTATCATTCCAATTTTGTTTTAACACTTCTATTTGATTGTTGTTATCATCATAGGTATAAGTATCTTTCTTATAATTCACCCAGTCATTATTATTCCAAAGTTGTACTAGCCCTTCAATTTGATTATTGTTATCATCATAGACATAAGATCGTTTAAAAGAATTCACCAAGTCATTATAATTCCAATTCCAATCTTGTCTTAACGATTCTATTTGATTATTGTTATCATCATAGGTATAAGAATATTTATAAGAAGTCACCCAGCCATTATCAATCCAGTCTTGATAAACCATTTCAATCAACAGCCAATTCTCATCATAAGTCTTTAGAACTTTTTGAGGAATTTGGGTTTCTGACAAGATATCACTATTAGAATACGGTTGAATATCTCTGGAATTGAAATCTTTGTCTATTGAGTTATCTGTTTGAGCAAACAGAGTAGTTATAAATAGAATACCGGCTATATTTCTTTTGAACTTCATTTCAACAACACCATCTTCCTGGTCTGCACAAACTCTCGAGCTTGTCCGTCGTAGCTCGCAGATCGTAGTCGGGCCCTAATTTGGTATAAATACACACCAGCGCTGACTGGTTTACCGTGGTCGTTGGTTGCGTTCCATTGTACTGATTTAAATCCAGCATCCTGTGATTCAGATACCAGCGTGGTCACTCTTCTGCCAAGAAGGTCGTAGATGGTGATCTGGATGTTTGATCGATGTTGTAGTTCGTACTGAATTGTGGTGGTTGGGTTGAAGGGGTTGGGGTGGTTTTGACGTAATTTAATTAAAACGGGCATATTCAAATCTTCGACGTTAGTTAATTCTGTATATTCAATTTCTAACTCACAATTAATTGTCTCTGATCGGATATGCCAACCACCCTCACCAGAAGTGCCACTACATTGCAGACTAAATAACAAGAATCGCCAAGGATCGTTTAATCCTGTGTTATTATCAGAGAAAAGCGTTACAGGTTTGTTGATATTGTTATTGCTATAATTTATGTACTTTATGGAAATACCTATATAGTCACCTGAATCCAATTCTGTAAAGTTCGAAATCCCATCTAATCTATTTATCCAATTATCTCCTAAATTGTTATTATATGGGTCAATAGTCATTGGTGCAAAATCACCGCGCCAGATTAATAGTTTAAGAGGTGGATAGGAATTTGAGATAGGTGATATGCCGGTACAGTATCCACTATCGCCAAAGCTGTTCCATACAGGGTTAGAACCCCAATAAGGAACATAAGGAATTAGTAATGAATCATTCGTCGGCAGAGAGTAATAACCTAACCATCCATTTTCATCTACAAAAGTATTGTCGTATTTGTTCCCTGAAGAATCTAACGGATAGTTTAGCAAATACATTTCAACGATTAAAGCTCCAGAACTATCTCCCCAAGACGCTATAGGGATATTGAAAGAATTTATTGTCCCATCAACCGGCATTTTATGTACAACCAATGCAATTTCATCCACAAAAAGATCAAACGAATCATTTGCTACATTACTGTAACTAAGTGTGTCGGTTACTATACCCTGACTATGGAGTGAAGATATAATTAATAGTGTAAATAGTATTTTTTTCATTTCAACAACACCATCTTCCTGGTCTGCACAAAGTTTCCTGCACGTATCTGGTAAAGGTAGATTCCGGCTGCAACAGGTTTTCCCTGATCATTGGTTGCATCCCAAATTACCTTATGATAACCACTCACCAGCTCACTGCTAACCAGTTTTTTCACTTCCCTGCCCAATACATCGTAAATTGTGATCTTTACGTGAGTATTCTTGTGTAACTCGTATTGAATATTCGTAACAGGATTAAAAGGATTGGGGTAGTTGCCTTTTAATGAAAATTGATTTGGTCTAACATCATCATCATTAACACTTACGATTGTGGCAAGGCCTTCATAAGCTTGAATCAGAGGACTGGCATCATCAGGGAAGGCTCCCCCTTCTTCATACCAGTAATCAGATGCGCCAACCCAATAATAACTGGGTACAGTATTCAAGGCTAACGCATCAAAGGCCAAAAAGGCGCTCTTACCTCCATTACCTGCTTGACCGTGTATCATGACATTGTATATTTCTGAACCTGCGGGTGGGTCTACCTGATCTGCGCTATCCAGAACACCTGAATAAGCTGTCATATCAACGGTGTAACCTTCGACGGGATCAATCCCATCAAGCCAATTATTATTTCCTGTGACGCGTTGAGGATCATAATTCAACAACAATGAATCGGATAGAAATTCATATAATATACTGGCAAATCCTGCTGAATCTGGAATTAATCGGGAAATACTATTCTGATCACCAGAAGCACCATAATTGATATCATTATATTCATAGTCAATACCGAGGATACTTTTAGTAACACTACCATCTTCAGCTGGACCGTTGACCCAACCTGATCTGTAGCCTAACCATTCATCCCCGCATACGATGTATGTTTTATCACCATCCCACCAATTAGCAATTTCTTCATCATTATTAAAAATTGGCCCTCCATTACCCGATAATTCAATCAATACGTCATAATATTGAAGGAGTTCATCTGTCAAGCCCCCATAACTCGCGTCCCAAATATCAAACCCCTTTCCACCCCAATAGAAATAAAGGTATGATGAATAAGATAGATTTCCGAATAACTTATCCTGATTATTGAATATCAAATCACGGCCTTCAATAGGACAAAATATAAAATATAATAGTTGTACCGTTTCTGCCACATTACCATTTACGTCAACGGCTCGGTATTGATAATAAATCGGTGTACACGGATCTTGACCGGGGATACCACCTTCCCAAATACCATCTTCAATATCTCCGCTAATTAGTGTCATATTTACTATATTTATTTGTGCAGTTAATGAGTCGAGCTGATAAATGATTTGTGCGGAAGCGACCCCTGCATCCCCACCACTGGGATTATCATCTGTAATGTGAGCAGTTACCGTTCTATCTTCTGTAGATAATGTTGTTACTAGATAATCATAACTTTCAAAAACAGGAGCCCTGTCTCCTGTTAGCTCAACAGCAAGTTGAAAATTGAATATCCAGTTGCGTATATGCCAACCTCCGTTGCCTGATGTTCCAGTACATTCTCCGTAGAATTTGCCAGATACCCACGGATCCACAAACCCCCATCCAGAATTATAAAAGAAACCAGTGGCATCATCATCACCGCCACCTGTCCCAGTCGAAGCAACCAGTATACCAACCCACTCTCCTTGAAGCAAATTAACTTCAGAACCATAATCTGCCAAGTCTATCCAGTTTGCATCATTTCCACCTACCTCAAAGTCCGGATGCGTCGATGGAGTCATTATTGCTGCTGTGGAACCATCGGGCCAAAGTAAACCCATTAGTGGAGTTTGGGGAGGTCCTGAAGTTGCTGATACTAAACCCAGAGGATCCTGTGCTCCTGTAACCACAATGTCGGTAGAATCACAGACACCCTGCGTTCCACCTGGTGTGTAGGTTGTTCCTTCAATGGACATCCAACCTGTGGTAGAATCCATATCATAGCCACCAATCCAGCCTGCACCATCCACAGCAGAAGATGAATACATAGTCCCTTCTGAAGTATATGGATAAGACATCTTGTGCAATGAAACCGTCAATTCTTGATCACCCATTCCCCATTCATATACGGGTACATTGATGCCTTTTAAAATACCATCAGTTGGCATTTGAAATACTGTCCACATTGCATCTCCGGGATACATAATGAATTGTCCTCCCCAGCCACCCGGTGGATAATAACCAAGTGTATCTGCCAATTCACGGTTAGAATTATGTCGTCGGGCAGGAATGGATATTCCCTGCTCTATAATAATATCATCCTCTACACCGTGATTTATTCCGGAATTATTAAATCGATCACCATAGCCTGGAATCTTGATTTCTTCATCGGAGTTAAATTGCATTTGATTTTTTATCAGTTCAAGAGCATGTCCATCATTAAACTTCTTTGGAATGGGTCGAGATTGTTCTTTCCCTTTATCTGCTTGAGCAAACAGAAACGATGTAAATAGTATGCCAGTTATGATTTTACTGAATCTCATTTCAACAGCACCATCTTCTTCGTCTGCACAAAGTCTCCAGCGCGTATCTGGTAGAGATACACTCCAGCACTTACTCGTTTTCCATGATCATTAGTCCCATTCCAAATTGCCTTATGATAACCACTCACCAGTTCACCGCTAACCAGTTTTTTCACCTCCCTGCCTAATACATCGTAAATTGTGATCTCAACATGAGTGTTCCGGTGTAATTCAAATTGGATATTAGTAACAGGATTAAATGGGTTGGGGTAGTTGCCTTTTAATGAAAATGATCCGGAATTTGTATTATTATCGCCAACTGTTCTCATCCCAAAAAGATTTTCATAAGCTTGAACCAAAGGACTCAAGCTGGCTTGGCCTAATGCGTAGTCAGCAGCGCCAATCCAGTAATAACTCAAATACATAGTATTTAAGGCGATTGGATCAAAAGATAAAAACGCACTCTTACCGCCATTGTTTTGTTGACCGTGGGTCATAACATTATAAATTTCAGCGTCATTCAAAACATTGCCGTTACTGTTTAAAACTCCGGAGTATGCTGTCATATCAACCGTATAGCCATCTACAACTTCAAATCCATCCAGGCAATTATTATTTCCCGTTTCAAATTGAGGATCATAATTCAAAAATAATGAATCAGATAGAAAATTATATAAAATACTCAATATTCCTACAGAATCAGGTATTAGCCTGGAGATACCTTTTTGATCTCCTTCAGTAATATAATTTATATCCGGATAATAAGTGTCAACACCTAAAATGCTTCGAGCAACATCTCCTTCTGGAATAATAATATCATTTTCCCAACCATATCGTATCCCCAACCATTCGTCTCCGGTTACGATATACGCTTTACTTCCATCCCACCAATTTTCAACTTCACTATCATTATTATATATTGGTCCTCCATTACCGGTTAATTCAATTACAGTAGAATAATTGTTGAGCAGCACAGCAGATAATGGACCATAAGTTGCATCCCAGATGTCAAATGGTTCGCCACCCCAATAAAAATAGAGATATGATGAATACAGAATATTATCATATAACATATCTTGATTATTGAATATCAAATCGTTCCCTGGGGATGGTTCAACATCGTAAAAAGAATATATCGGGGTGTTCGAGTAAGAGTAACAAATAGAATTACCTACATCTATAAATGTTATATACCAATAGATAAACGCACCAGACATTTGTTCTGGAAAAACACATTCCCATTTCCCATCCAGGCTGTCACCATCTACCAAATACATCTCTATTGAATTCCATAGTGCGGTCAATGAGTCTATTGCATACATAAAAAATACTGAGTCAATTCCTGCAGAACCACCGCTTGGATTATCATCTTGTAAAATAATACAGGCAGTTCTATCTGACGGTGGAAATATTGGATAAAGAGGGCAAATTTCATAAACAGGAGGTCTGTCTCCTATCAATTCAACTGCTAATTCAGTCCTGATAATCCAATGCCTGATATGCCAACCGCCATTTCCTGAAGTACCGCCACAGCCATTATAAAACTTTAAGAACGGCCATGAATTAACATACTCATTTTCGGCGGCGTAGAAAAATCCGACGGTCTCATCATCTCCTCCTCCTTCACCAGTAAACTGAAACAGAATTCCGATCCACTCACCACATTGAAAAACATATTCATCTCCAAAATCTTGAAGGTTAATCCAATTATTAAGATTGCCGGATAGTCTATAATCAGGATGCGTTTGGGGTGTCATAATAACCACATTATCACTATCAGGCCAGACAACTCCTTGTGGTGGAACATTTGGAGGCCCAATTCCCAGTTCAGCAGCTAATAAAGGGTCGGTTATGTGCGGATATACTATATCATTACTATCACAACTTCCTTGAGTTCCTCCGGGAGTATAAACATCTCCGGAAATATAAATGCCTGTGCTGTCCATGTCGTAACCGCCAATCCAGCCATTACCATCAACAATTTCATTTGGATATTCATTACCATTAATATCATAGGGATACTGCAGTTTGTGCAAAGAGATAGTCAGTTCCTGGTCTCCAGTCCCCCATTCATAAACTGGAATATTGATTCCTTTGACAATTCCGTCTGTTGGCACTTTAAACGTCATCAACATTGCATCTCCAGGACCCATAATAAATTGTCCACCGAAACCGCCAGGTGGATCATAAGCCAGCGTATCCTCTATAGAGCGGTTTGGATTATATTGTCGGGCAGGAATGGATATTCCCTGTTCGAAAATGATATCATCCTCTACTATGTGATTATTACCGGAATATTTATTTTGATGGCTGATATCGGGAATGTTGAATATTTCATTGGAATCATGACGATTCTGAAATTTTGTTTTGTTTTTTATAGGCTCAAGAGCTAAACCATCACAAAACTTCTTTGGATTGGTTCTAGATTGGTCTTTCCCCTTTTCCGCTTGAGAAAACAGGATAGTAATAAAAAGGAGGCTTGCTATGATAATATTTGATCTCATTTCAGCAAAATCATTTTTCTGGTCTGAACAAACTCTCCTGCCTCCACTTTGTATAGATACACTCCAGCACTTACTCGTTTTCCTAAATCATTGGTTCCATCCCAAATTTCCTTATGATAACCGCTCACCAGTTCACCGCTAACCAATTTTCTTACCTCCCTACCTAAAATATCATAAATCGTGATCTTCACTCGGGTGTCCATGTGTAATTCGTAATGGATATTGGTAACTGGATTAAATGGATTTGGATAGTTTCCTTTTAATGAAAAAGTTGTTGGTTGTTCAATTTCATCTTCAACGGACACTATTCCCTGCAATGCCTCATACACACTAACCAACGGACTGGCATTGGGTGGGCAGTTGGGGTTAATAGTATTCCAGTAGCTGGAAGCACCGACCCAATAATAACTTGGAGTAGTATTAAGTGCAATGGGGTCAAAACCAAGGAAGGCGCTTTTCCCACCGTTGCCTGCTTGTCCATGAACCATCACGTTGTATAATTCTGCATCATTTGCAATGTTGCCGTTGCTGTCCAGAACACCTGAATAAGCAGTCATATCTACAGTATAGCCGTCCACGACCTCAAACCCGTCAAGCCAATTATTATTTCCAGTTTCATAGTCAGGATCATAATTCAGCAATAATGAATCAGATAAAAATTCAAATAAATCGCTGGTAACTCCAGCTGAATCTGGAATTAGTCTGGATATTCCTTCCCAGTCTCCAGAACTACGCCCGTTTATATCATGATATGCGTATGTTATTCCCAAAATATCTCGTGGGACACCATAGCAATCATTGCCCCATCCATAACATCTTTGCCCTAACCACTCATCCCCCGCTACGATATATGTCTTGTCCCCATCCCACCATTGAGTTACTTCAGCGTCATTATTATAAATTGGACCATCTCCTCCGGCTAATTCAATCAATACATCGTAATGCTGAAGAAGTTCATCTGTCAACGGTCCATTACTTGCCGGCCAGATATCAAAAATGCTATTACCCGAATATAAATAAAAACTAACCATTCCCTCAGGGGGTGGATAGAAAATGTTTTCAATTTCCTGATTATAAAAGACTAATTCATTGGACGATGGTTCGAAAATAATATATGACTGTTGTTCAGTTAGTGTTGTATTACCATTTACATCGACAGCTCGGTATTGATAATAAATCGAAGTCCATGGCTCTTGTCCTGGAATATCACCTTCCCAAACACCATTTTCATTATCTCCACTAATTAATATCATATTAATTGTATTCAAAGGTGCAGTTAACGAATCTATTTGATAAAGAATTTGTGCTGCCGTTACACCTGCATCCCCACCACTGGGGTTATCGTCAGAAATATGAGCAGTTACTGTTCTATTTTCTGTAGATAATGTTGTTATCAGATGATCATAACTTTCAAAAACAGGCCCACGGTCACCAGTCAATTCAACAGCAAGTTGAAAATTGAATATCCAACTGCGAATATGCCAACCTCCATTTCCAGATATACCGGTACATCCTCCGTAGAATTTGCCAGATACCCACGGATCAACCACGCCAGCTCCAGCTGCATAAAAGAAACCAGTTGCATCATCATCACCCCCACCTGCTCCGGTAGAAGCAACCAGTATACCAATCCAGTCTCCTTGTAAAAAATAAACTTCGGGCCCAAAAGGCGTAGTGTAAATCCAATTAACAACATTCCCACCTATTGCAAAGTCTGGATTCATCGTTGGATCCATTGTTGCTGTCGTAAAACCATAAGGCCAAAGTAAACCCATCAAGGGTGTTCCCGGAGGACCAGAAACTGCTGGCTCTGTCCCAAGTGGGTCCCGTGCTCCTGCAACAACAACATCGTTAGTGTCACAAATACCTTCTGTGCCTCCGGTTGTATAGGTTGTTCCTTCAATGGACATGTAACCGGTTGTATCATCCATATCATAGCCGCCAATCCAACCAGCGCCGTCCACAGCTGAAGGAGGATACATTGTCCCATATGAGGCATACGGATATGACATTTTATGTAGTGATACAGTCAATTGTTGATCGCCGGTACCCCATTCATAAACTGGCACATTGACACCTTTTAAAATGCCGTCAGCCGGCATTTGAAATACTGTCCACATAGCATCTCCCGGACTCATTATAAATTGCCCGCCCCAGCCGCCAGGTGGGTAATAAGCAAGTGTATCCTCTACAGATCTGTTTGAATTATATTGTCGGGCAGGAATGGATATTCCCGGCTCTATAATTATATCATCCTCACTGCGGTAATTTCTGGAATAATTAAAACGATTATTATAACCCGGGCTGTGACGTATTTCATCGGAATTAATTCGGTTTTGATTCTTTACCGGTTCAAGAATGAAACCGTCATTATACTTCTTTGGAACGAATCGAGAAGGTTCTTTCCCTTTATCTATTTGAGCAAACAGAACTGTAAAAAATATTATCCCACTTATAATTCTACTGTATAACAACAAAGATTCTCCGTTTAGGAGAAATTACTAATATTCTTACTAAAAAGCTTGTCATTCTGATGAGCCAATCAACGATTGGTGAAGAAGAATCTCAAACTTATGTTCTAAACGTAAACTTGAGATCTTTCTCCGCCGACTGGTGGATCAAGATGACAGTTTAGTTTAAGATCGTCCCCATCAACTCAAACTCGTTCACATCTTCAATCTTCACCCTGCAGAACTCACCTTTATCAACAATTCCTTTAATATGTACAATCTGGTCCACCTCCGGTGAATCATATTCTGTTCGTCCAATAGAAACACTTTCCCCTACCTCATCCACAAAAACATCAAGAGTTTGACCAATCAATGCCTGATTCTTTTCCGATGATATTTCTGCTTGTAAATCCAGTATGATTGCCTTTCGTTCATCTTTCACTTCAGCAGAAACATTATCGTCCAGATCTGCAGCAAGAGTATCTTCCTCCTCTGAATACGTAAAGACACCTAGGCGGTCAAACCGTATCTCATTGACAAAATCGTACAATTCATTGAATTCCTCGTCGGTCTCGCCGGGATATCCAACGATTAATGTAGTGCGTACTGCAATTCCGGGATTGGCATTCTTTAAACGTTGAATTCGATCACGGATTTTATCTTTCTCCAATCCACGGCGCATGGATGTGAGTATTTTATCAGACGCATGCTGAATGGGAATATCCAAATAATTGCACACACGATCAGTGGCTGCAATTGCATTTATAATACGTTGAGATAAATGAGCAGGATGGGCGTAATGAATTCGCATCCACTTTACTGATTCCGGCAATGATTCATCTAATGCATAAATCAGATCACTCAAATAAACTTTTTTCTCCAAATCCCACCCATAAGATGTGGTATCCTGGGCAATAATCAATAATTCTTTTACACCTTGGCCGGCCAACCTCTGTGCTTCATCCACTATGGCTGGGATAGGACGGCTTTTCTGCAAACCCCGCATTATTGGTATGCTGCAAAAGGAGCAGCCATTATCACAACCTTCTGCGATTTTTAGATATGCATAATGATTGGGTGTCATCAACGATCGGAAAAACAGCGGATCATCTTTAGAAAATTCTTTTCCGGTTATGAACTGAACAATATCGCGATGATTATTCGACCCAAAGATGCGATCAATTTCAGGAATCTCTTTCGCCAGCTCATCCGGATAACGTTCAGACAAACAACCCATAACCACCAATTGTTCAATATGACCGGATTTTTTCAATTCAGCTGCCTGAAGAATTGTTTCAACGGATTCTTCCCTGGCTATATCTAAAAAGCCGCACGTGTTCACAACAACCGTATCAGCTTCTTCAGGCGTGTCTGTGATTTCAACATTGTTTTGTTTTAACCCACCCAGCAAAATCTCTGAATCCACTAACGCTTTTGCACAGCCAAGGCTGATGATATTTAACTTATGTTTCATTATTGTATTTAATTATTTAAAACGTAATTATGAGTCTACTCCAGAAAGGGGTTCCCGCCTGCCGGTCGGGCAGGAAAACCCCTAAATTTTGTTTTTTCGCTTTAACCCATGCCCTAAAGGACAGGGTAAGTGAATTTCTGTATTTTACTCAATACTAGATACTTACCCCGTCATTTATGGCGGGGAGTAAACATAGTAACAAGTTGGGATTCCCGCCTGCCACATTAAGAATAATTTAAACGGGGTGGGCAGGTATCCCAATTGAACCTTTTCGGATTGGACTCATTTATGTAAACAAAATTACGTTTTAAATATTTACTCTCTGTCCTTCTGTGGCAAATTGATTGAACCATTACACCCCAAGAAGCGAACTCACATATTCTACAGGATTGAATTCGTCTAGATCCTCTAATTCTTCACCAACTCCAATAAAACGCACAGGTAAATTCAATTCTTTCTTTAAAGCGAACACAATTCCCCCTCTGGCAGTACCGTCCATTTTCGTCAATACAACGCCATCCATCTCAACACTTTTGGCAAACTCCCGTGCCTGATGCAGGGAATTCTGGCCCAGGTTGGCATCGATGGTCATCATCGAATGCAAATTATAATCCGGAAATCTATCTTTGGCAACACGAGCCATTTTTTCCAGTTCATTCATCAAATTCTTATACGTGTGTAAACGCCCTGCTGTATCCACGATAACCAAATCACACTTATCCGTTCTCCCGGATTTCAAACCGTCAAACAATACAGAAGACGGATCTTGTGATTGCTCATTACAAACCAAACGAACCTGCAAACGTTTACTCCATTGCAGTAGTTGTTCCACAGCTGCAGCACGATATGTATCCGCTGCAACCAGTAAAATTTTCATCCCCTTCTGTTTATAATAATGGGCTAATTTTGCTGCTGTGGTTGTTTTCCCCGTTCCATTTACTCCCACAACCAATAATACTGATGGACTGAGTAAATCAAGTGTCGATTCTTCATGAAGGACATTCTGCATGTATGTGGATACTTCATTCAAAAAATTGTTGTTTGAATGTTTATTTACGATATCCATAATATCATCGACGGTACTCAATCCAAGATCGGCGGAAAGGAGTGTTTCTTCTAGTTGCTCTAAAGATTCCGGTGTTACTTTCTCCTGAATCAGACGAGTAAATGCACCGGCAACACGATCCCTTGAACGCCTCAAAGCGTTAAATAATTTACCCAATATTGCCATGGTTTATTTTGCCGCAGAAAGTCTTGCGAAAGTGCGGAGGTACTTAATATAACTTATTGTCAATAGACCGGTTGCCCCGTACAAGCATATTGTGGGTAACCAGTCAATAGTTTCGATGGGGAAAATGTGAAGCACAACGGCAAGAGTAGTGATTCCCGCAGCCCATTTACCGTACCAGTTCGATGATAAAATAAAATGGTTGTGATTAAAATAATAGATCGCCGGTAATGCAATGGCCACATAGCGTCCCAGGAAAAACCAATAGAACCATGCCGGGAATAATCCTTCCATTACCAGATAGGACGCAACAGCAAATATGACAATAAAATCCGCAATGGGGTCCAACCATTTCCCCACTTCGGTGACTTCATGAGCCAGTCGAGCGAAATATCCATCAAGCGTGTCCGAAAGGACAGCAATGATAATAAGAATAAATGCGATATTCCAATACTCCTGTTGTAATGAAAAAACAATGGGAATGGCCAATAATGCCCTCAGTAAACTGATAATATTAGCCACTGTTAATATTCGAGTTGGATCAGAAAATTTTTCTTTAATTTTTTTCATTTAATATCGTTTTCAAAGGTTCGGTTATTAACTGGTGTTGATCTAAATCCAGTATTTGATCACAAAAAGAATGAATAAACTCTTTATCATGTGAAATAATAATTAATTGTTTATTTTTCAAATAAAGCTGTAAATAATGAGCCAAATTTATCACTTGTTTTCGTCCCAAACCAAAGGTCGGCTCATCCAATATCACTAAATCATATTCACAGTTTAAAAGCCAAATCGTCAAAATCAATCTCAATGTTGACCATGGTAATTCCAGCGCAGTTTTATCCTTGATTTGATCCCAATCAATCTGGCAGCTTTTTAGGTTATTAATCGCTTGATTGATCTTTAATGGATCTAATTTTTTTGCATGTATTAGTTGATCAATAAAGAGTTCAATTGAATCAGCGCCAATCATTTTCTCCGGAAATTGTTCTAAATAGGCCATGGAAACAGGTTGATCGTCTTTGGAAATTTGCATATCACCGGCTGTAGGTTTTTCTATGTCCAATAATATTTTGGCAAATGTCGTCTTTCCGCTTCCATTTGAACCTGAAATTCCCAAAACGCTGAAATGAGTCATTTCACAGTTTAATGAATTAAACACTGCACTTTCATCCGGGTACGAGAAAGATAGCTGGTTACAGTTTAATTTGATATTCGATTCACCATATTGATTTTTAAGATCCGGAAAAGGATTTGTTTTCCCATCCCATTTTTTCAGTGATGATAATGATAATTCCCATGCGGTTTGACCATATTCAAGGTCATTGATATCGCTGGTCAACCATATAACGATACACCCCATTGAATTAATTTTATCATGAATTAAAGACAGCATTTTTTCTTTAGAATGCTCATTCAAAAATGACAGTCCATCATCAATTAAAACACATTTGGGTGAAACACTGAATGCAGTGGAAATATTTAAGCTCTCTTTCTCACCACCGCTTAATGTTGCCGGATGGCGTTGATCTCTACATTCAAAAATGAGTTCTTTTTTCAACTCTGTAATTTGATCGAAAATCTCATACGTGTTACGACTTTTGCATTCCAAAGAAAACGCCAATTCACCGGCAACAGAAGAACTAACAATTTGTGTATCCGGGTTTTGAAATACTTTCTGAATATCGTTTGGACTGGAGATCGTCGACATTGTAAAATTTACAGTTTGTTTACTTTCTCCAAGTATTTGATTGATAAATGCTGATTTTCCCGTTCCACTTTCTCCATAAATAACATGCAGTCCCGAACCAAAGGAACATGTTTGATTAAAATCGAACCGTGGGAATGTTAATCTAAATTGGAGAAAGTCAGTCACGAATAATTCCCCTCACTACACGGGTTGCAGAACCCAGATTATCATGAATCACATTTGTTGCTGCAAAGCTGCTTTTCAAGAAATAATCTTGATCAGAGAAAAGTTTGTCCAAAATTGTAAAAATGTCATCAGAAGAATGGACTTCAAAACCACCACCGGCTTTGATGAGTTCACCCGTAGCATGAAACTGTTCATTTCTGGGACCGAACAAAACCGGTAAACGGGCTATGGCCGGTTCCATTGTATTATGAACGCCGGTAGAGAATCCACCGCCGATGTATGCTACGCGTCCATGCCAGTATAAACGAGAAAGAATTCCAACAACATTTACGATTACTACCTGTGCATTTGGCAAATTGACTGTTTTCTTTTTAAGTCGAGCAGTCGACAGTCCCTTTTCGCTGAAAAACAATTCAGCTCGGGATATATTTTTTTCATCCGGATCATGGGGAACCCAAACCAAAGAAATATCTTTGTATTTTTGCAAAATATTCGCAAAAGCCTCCATAACGAATGGTTCATCCTCCAAATGGACACTCCCAGCAATAATCCGTTTTTCACGATCCAGAACCCATTGCGTATGGGATACCGTAAACTCATCCGCTTTTTCTTTTACTTGATCGTAACGGGGGTTGCCAAGAACTCTTAAAATTGGACTATTTTTTCCTTTTACCAGTTTTTGAACCTGCAAATAATCAACCTTATCAACCGTATAAATGGCTCTGAAGGAATCATATACACTTTGGTAAAATTTTCTGAAAACAGGATATAATTTCTTCGTTCCTTTCATAAAGCGAGCGGCAAAAAGTGTGGTATGTATTTTTCTATTTTTCGCAATCCATACCATATTCGGCCAAATGTCATAGGCAGCAAAAATAATTTTTTTGGGGTGTACAAGCTTCAGAGCCCTTCGGATTGACCACAGAAAATCAAACGGTAGATAAATCTTGCAATCGATATGATCATCATGGACATTATTATAACCGGAAGGCGAGAAAAAACTGACAACAATCTTAGCATGGGGTTCTACTTCTTTCAAACCAGCCAGCACCGGACGAATCTGTTCATATTCACCAAATGATGCAGCGTGGAACCAATACGTAAGATCATAATTGTTAAGGGATTTATTAAACTCCTTCAATGTACTGATTGTTTTTAACCTGCCAAGAAATCCCTCTCTAATTTTTTTATTAATCACCATTCCAATAATGCTCAAAATCATTAAGACTGGAAATAAAAGTAAATTATATAAGAGTTGGAAAAGGATTACCACGATTTTGCCATCATTTCGTGTATTTTGCTACTGACTAAATCCGAGGTGATAGATGCCATGCAGTATTGCTCTTTTCTGAAGCATGGTTGTTTTCCATTTTGAGAACAGGGCCTGCACCAAAGATCATTATTTTCAATCGTAATGGAGTTTTGTAAAAAAGTTCCACCACCTGTTTCTCTGGAGGTCGGACCCATGATCGCCGCGGTTGGAATACCCAATGCTTCAGCAGCGTGGGTCAATCCGGTATCACTGCCTAATGCCAGTTGCGAGTGACTGATAATCGCTAGTGACTGACGTAGATCTGTCATCCCTTTAAGGTTTATCACTCGGGTATCCTTTACATAAATCTTATCACATATAGAGTCATTATTGGCTCCCAGAATCACAACAGACAAATTTGATTTTTCCAACACGTTCTCAATAACAGAACGATATCCATCCACAGACCAATATTTTGTTTCCCAAGCAGCGCTGGGAATAATAACCAAATATTCGATATTTATACCAGACTGTTTTAAATATTCAGACGCTTGGTTTTTCTCATTGTCAGTTACGCTAATAAATGAATTGGGGCAATCGTCAGATCCATTCATGATAGGTTTTAAACATTCATGATACAATTTTCTCTGATTAAAATCTTCCGTGAAATCATTAACATGTAGCAGTAATAATTTAAATCGTTTCCACCGGGGTTTTTTATAGACAAGTGTCGGTGTATCTGTCAAACTCTTCCGGATCAACTTCGAGCGTAAGGAATTATGAAGATCCACAACCAGGTCATAATCGTCGTTTGCCACTTTCCCCATCCCTTTCAGAGCAGAAATGGGCAATGCTTTATTGATTTTGATGATACGATCTATGTAAGGATGATTTTCCAGTAAGGGGGCAAAATGACTTAAAATCATAAAATCAATTCGTGCATCTGGAAATGTTTTTCGAAGTGTGGTGAGTGGTGAAGTGGCAAGGACAATATCACCAATAGAACTAAAACGCAGGACCAGGATGGCCCGAGGATTATTCATGCTTATCCGGTGCGTTGAATGTTATAAGCAACCAGATCGATTAAAGATTCTTTATAAACAGAATCAGGATATTGGCTAATAGACTCAATGGCCATGGAACTGAAATCGTCAATCTTCTTCCGTGCATAATTTAATCCACCAGTTTCATGAATAATATTTTTTAGTTCATGGACATCTTCTTCCGTTTTATGCTTGATTCGCATAATCCGTTTAATTTTTCTCTCTGCCGATTTCGGCACATTTTTATAACTATGGATCAGCGGAAGTGTTATCATATTCTTTTTAATATCCAGACCAACAGTTTTTCCAGTTTCGGACTCGTTCCCCTCCAGGTCAAATAAATCATCCTTTATCTGAAAAGCCATTCCCAGATGCTTGCCAAATAATGACATATTTTGTCTGTCCTCTTTATTCTCTGAAGCAGTGATTGCACCGATTTCACAGCTGGTGGAAATCAATGAAGCCGTTTTTTGATAAATCATGTCATAATACACATCTT
>CAZIFK010000033.1:0-22977 GCA_964538995.1 uncultured bacterium | reverse complement strand
GTATCAATGATAAGTTTTGACTCCCTAGTAATTAAATCATAATCGAAACTATCATAGTCAGTAGATAATACTATTGCATCGAATGATTTTATATTATCTGCTGTGAGTTCAACGCTTTTTAGATCAAAATTAAATTTTCGTGTTTTAGGGGCTATAGGAAAAAGCTGTCCACAAAAAATATCTGTCCACCCCAGTGAAATAAAAAAGATTTCACGGGACAGGCAAATTACTCGAATTAACACCCCGATACGTTCGTCCCCTGCGGAAATATGCTCCCTGTGGAAATAGTTCCACATTTCATAGGGTTAACTTGCATTTCACTGGGTAAACCTCACTACGGGGCAGGCGAATTTTCTCTATGGCTTGGGCAGGTAGTTAGCAAATGGATTTTGATTTGTCATTAAAGATGATTTGAAAAAACTAACAAATATTTCTGTCCACAAATTACACAAATTAACACGAATAGAATTATTAGGCTTGGTTAGGTGATTAGCCATGCTTAATGATTTGTCATCATATGTGTATTGATTTAACATTAGGTGAAAATTGTCTATCTACAATTTAAGTTTTGATCGATTGGCTTCTTTTTATTTGTTTCTTTGTCATTAGTGAATATTTGTGTCATTCGTGGACTATTTTATTTCTTTTTCTTGATTGTGTGTTTCAATTTCAGAACTGCGAAATGAAACTCCAGACCAATTTAATTATTATCCGCCGATTATTTCGCAAACTTCTTCATACACTTTTAGGGCAAATTCATAAAACTCTTTCGCGTTTTCCAATGTTGGCTTGCCTTGGGGCATTAAACCAAAATCACTTGGATATCTTGAATTGATATAGAGGTCATCCATATCTGTCAACAAATCATAATCTATATCTGTTTTTAAAGTATCTTTTACTAAACCATATAGTTTTATCGTGGAGTGTTCTTTTGGTACATTCATTGACTGTGATTCAAGAATTGCCTTAAAACATTTTTCAATACACTGTTGGCAGTGAAACGCGACAATATGTGTCAGATATTCATCGTTAATAATATGCTCGATATTTTTTAAATCTCCTAAAGCTGATTCGAGCCATTCCCATCCTATCTTATTGTTCATAATAATCTTACACCACCCTTTTTGATTTCTTTTGAAAATGAGCTGTTTGTTTCAAAAAATTTATCACTCATTGATTTTGTATGTACAAGAAGATCCATACTAATCCTATTTCTAATATCTATCAAACTTCTCGATACTTTTCGTACAATCTCCCTCTTTTCTTGATAATTTTTTGGAATGAATTCATCATTGGTTACCACATACAAATCAATGTCACTATTTTCCCCCGGCTCTCCCCATGCATAACTGCCAAACAGAATGATTTTTGCAGGGTGTAACGGTTTTAACCGATCAATTATTTCATTTTTTATTGTATCAATATCAATCATTGGATTTTAATTTTTATATCATGAGAAAAATTAAGAAAAGGTGGTAAATAAAAATATGTTAGGGCATTGCTCCGCCCTGTGAGTCCCAGTTCAAATAAAACCAAATTAGAACTCCTCCATAAATGCTGTTTTCAGCGGCGGGGATATTAGTCATTATTTTTGTTGGTAAAAAGGGCTGTCCACTAAATTCTGTCCACAAATTACCCGAAAAAACACGAATGATAACTAGGGCTTTGGGAAGTGATTAGCATTTGCTTTATGATTTGTTAGCAATGTTATTGTAAAAACATGATTTAATATGTTTTGTATTTGTATTATTGCTCATTCGTGACATTCGTGGACTACAGTACAAGGCGTTTGTATTCCAACTTTGCTGCACCGAAGTTGATTAATAAACCCAATTTAAAACCTGTGGCTTTTAAATAATTCAAAATCTGCGATTCATGGTCAGTAGTCAAAGCACTCAAGGCTTTCAATTCAACAATTATTTTATCAAAACAAATAAAATCAGCTTTATAACGTTTTTCTAATTCTCTGTTCATATATTTTATTATCAGTTCTTTTTCTCTTTGGTGTGGTATCAAATCATTATTGAACTGTATTTCTGTTGCTTCCTGATTTACCCTGTGGAATAAGTAGTATTTATGAAAATTCTTCACAATAAAATCACTTGTATTCCACGGGGTAAACAGGTTCAAGAAAACCCGGACCTAATTCTCGATGAACTGTCATGCATGAACCGATAATTTTATAAGATTCTTCTTTGTAGATTATCTTATTCATTTAATCTGTCCACTTTATTTCCTGTCCCCCGAAACAAGTTCGGGATTTCGCAAAAGCTCAACACGAATTACACAAATTAACACGAAAGGTTTTTAGGCTCGGTTGGGTGGTTAGCAAATGGATTTTGATTTGTCATTAAATGTATTTTGTCAATTGCTATTAATGAAGCCCGTTTCATCCTTTACCAAAGATTGCTACCGGTGGCTTTACTCATCTAGTATATATTTTTTAAACAATTTGATATTTGAGATGAAAAATTGTTTAATATCTTTCCATTCTGTTGAATAATCATCCGTAATCCAAACGGGATCAGGTTCGTTGTCAGCATCATGAAAATATGTCAAACTCTTTAATACAGTATAGTTGTTTATTCCGGAATTATTAAAACGTTGTAAGAAAAAAGAACAACCCTCTTTTATGGTGTATCTCTCAATAAATATGGCATATAAATCACAAAAATCCTTTTTTGATCCTCGTTGTGAAACCGTTTTAAACTTCTCTGCGAGAATATCCTTTGTATGAGCTATAGAAATACTGTGCCAATTGATTTGTGATTCAATTAAAGGTAGTGGGTAAAATAAAAATGTCAATCGAACACTTTGAACTAAACAATGAAGCATGTTTTCACGTAAATCAATTATACGATCAGGATGTATCTGATTTACCAAATCTTCCGGGTCGAATTTGTTCGATGAGAAAAAATCCAGATCAACTGATTTGCGGTGACCGAGCTGCAAAGCTAACCCGGTTCCTCCCGCAAGATAGAAATTCATTGCAGGTTTTACCAATTTTGGTAAAATCCTATGGATATTGTCAGCGATTACTGATTCAAACATCGGCATTTTTCTATAGGGATATTAAAATATGCGCACCAAAAATAACAGGTTCGGGGGCTGATATCTTTTCTATGTAATATTACATTTTGAATTTCAGTTTCTGTATATATTTTGAACAATTGAATAACATTTTCCGGGAATCCTTCTTCAAGGACCCGCGCTATAATAAACTCACGATGTTTATTCCAATCCGGTGGTTGAACATCCCAAAATAGATGTTGCGGAAAACAATTAAGCACTGATTTTTTATATTTCATGATTTGATAAACCCAGCGTAAATGCTTTCCTTAATTTTCAGAAATTGGTTTCTGTCCACAAAAAATGTCTGTCCACGAATTACACAAATTAACACGAATTTTCTTTATGGCTTTGGCTGGTGGTTAGCAAATGGATTTTGATTTATCATTAGATGTGTATTGAAAAAACTAACAAAAAATACTATCCACGAATTACCCCGAAATCCTTCGGGACTCAAGAGCACGAATTAACACGAATATTATTTAAGGCTGGTTAGGTGAATAGCTAAAGAATTGAGATTTATCATTAGTGGATATTTGTGGAATTCGTGGACAGTTATAAAACCAAGCGTTTGTATTCCAGCTTTGGTGTTCCAAAGTTTACCAATAAACCCAATTTATAACCTGTAGCCTTGAGGTAGTTTAGTAATTGAGCCTCATGGTCAGAGGCCAAAACACTTAAGGCTTTTAGTTCAACTATTATTTTGTCATAGCACACAAAGTCGGCTGAATAATGTTTTAACAGTTTCTTTCCCATATAATGTATTACTAATTCTTTTTCTCTTTGGTGTGGTATCAAATCATTATTGAACTGAATTTCTGTTGCTTCCTGATATACAGGTTCAAGAAAACCTGGCCCCAATTCACGATGGACAGTCATGCATGAGCCAATTATTTTATAAGATTCTTCTTTGTAGATTATCTTATTCATTTAATCTGTCCACTTTATTTCCTGTCCACCCCAGTGAAATAAAAAAGATTTCACGGGACAGGCGAATTACTCGAATTAACACGAATGTTAATTAAGGTCGATTAGGTAATTAGCTAATGGATTGAGATTTATCATCGGCTGTATATTGATTTTAATAAACAAACTGCATATTTAGCTCTGTGGATTCGGTCATTTTGTTTTTTATCATTAGTGTTCATTCCCGCCTATGCTTCGTCTCCCATACCTACATTTCATTTCGGCAGGCAGGCGGCGGACAGGCGTGCCTTTCGTGGACTCTTACTTCTTTTTTATAATTGTGTGTTTCAATTTCAGAACTGCGAAGTTTAATTCCAAGGTTGTTTCGCTTTCAGTTGTTGTTAAATCATCATAGAGAATTTCTGCCATCATCTCACCACTGCGGTCCATGAGGGACTTTCGAATATCCTGATCTTTTGTTTGCGTTAACTTCTGCATTGTTCTTGTGAGGTCTCTTAACTTGGCAAACGATTCGATTATGGCTATGGTCGTTTTTATAGCCTTTTCACTATTTAGAATAGTTGCAAGCATATATAACCCTTTTTCTGTAAATGCCTTTGGGTAAACGGTCGAATGCTTCAACTTATTGAACCGGTCGAAATTTTCGACCAGTTCACTTTTTTCATCATTATTAAGTAGTATAATGTAATCATCCGGAAATCTATTTGGATTATTTTTGACAGCCTCATTAACTCTTTTGGTCTCAACTCCATATATTCTTGCCACATCCTGATCAACAATTACCTTCTGGTTTTGTATTTCAATAATAAAATCTATAATGTTTTCAATCTTTACAATTTCCATTACTCCCTCAACTGCTCTATTTATACTTAAATGTTATCATGCAGAAAAAACTGTGCTTGATGGTTTAAGCCTGCCACGTGTATCAATGATAAGTTTTGACTCCCTAGTAATTAAATCATAATCGAAACTGTCATGATCGGTAGATAACACTACTGCATCGAATGATTTGATGTTTTCTGCTGTGAGCTTAACGCTTTTCAGGTTAAAATTGAATTTCCTGGTTTTTGGGGCTACAAGTAGATAAGGATCTGAATACTGAACATCAGCTCCCATGTTTATGAGCATATCCAGAATGGTCAGTGATGGGGATTCCCGGATGTCATCCACATTTTTTTTGTAGGCAAGACCAAGGACCAAGATGCGGCTGCCTTTGATAGATTTGCCTACGGTGTTCAGAGCTTCATTTACTTTTTGCACCACGTAATTTGGCATTCCAGTGTTGATTTCGCCGGCCAGTTCGATGAAGCGAGTATTCATGCCAACTTCTTTTGCTTTCCATGTGAGGTAAAAAGGATCGATGGGGATGCAGTGGCCACCCAGCCCTGGGCCGGGGTAGTAGGGTGTAAAACCGAAAGGCTTTGTGGCTGCGGCGTTGATGACTTCGTAAATGTCAATATCCATTTTATCGGCCACCATTTTGAGTTCATTTACCAGGCCGATATTCACCGCCCGGTGGATGTTTTCAAAAATTTTGGTCATTTCCGCTGCGCGGAGGGATGAAACGGGAACGGTTTGATCCACAATTTGATCGTATAGGGCCTTGGTTAATTCAAGGCAGTTTTGGGTATAGCCACTAACTACCTTTGGAATCGTTTTTGTACTATACTTTTTGTTGCCCGGGTCTTCTCGCTCGGGAGAATAACCGACATAAAAATTCTCCCCAATGGAGAATTTTGATTGTTGATTGTTGATGTTTGATTGTTGATATTTGATATTTTCTATAACAGGGACGATTTCTTCTTCCGTGGTGCCGGGGTAGGTGGTGCTTTCTAAAACGAGAAGCTGGTTTTCTTTTAAATATGGAGTGATGGCAGTCAAGGTGCTCTTGATATAGCTTAAATCAGGTTCATTATGGACACCCAGGGGTGTGGGGACGCAGATGATGATGACATCTGTGTTGGCAATTTCACTGAAATCACCGGTTGCTTTAAAACCATTATTAGCAATTGCAGAGATTTTTTCTTCCGGAATATGCCTGATATAGGTTTCACCGGCATTGAGCTTTTGGATTTTTTCAGCATCAATATCAAAGCCGATAGTTTTAAAGCCTTCTTCGGAAAAACGGATTGCCAAAGGCAGGCCCACGTATCCGAGACCGATGACAGCGATGCGAGCATCTCGATTTTGGATTTTGGATTTTAGATTATTCACTGGCTACTGGCTTCTTGTCACTGGTTTCTGGCGGCTTGCCTTAAATCTTTTTCTATTAATTTAATAGAGGGCCATATTTTGATAATTGTCCAATGCTTTTTTATTTGTTTTTCGTGTACATTCCCGCATACGTGCCTACTCGGGCAGGCGGTGTTCGGTGATGTGAAAGGGGATTGATGAATTTACAGAAAATAGAATTATTGTTTTTTGAGTTTATCAAACACATTTTTCATCGCGGATAAATAGGCGGGACATTTTCTATAAATATTCTTTGCTTGTTCTTCATTATATGTGTGTGCTAACATATTTCTGGATTCGATCATTCCAATAAAGATGTCTTCATCTTCAATCAGGGCAAGAGCAAACGCTTCCTTAAACACCTGTTTTGGTGAAATAACCCGAATACCATGTATTTCTTCTAAAAAGTTTTTCAGCGTTTTCCAACATAACTCATAGGTGAATTCAAATCGCTGAATAGAAGCATCCCGAACAATGGAGGATTCCGATTCCTTCAACACATCGCTAAATTGGTGCAGTGCTTTTTCGAGGTTTTCAAGGTTTCTACTATATTTTTCAGAACTCAACTTGTTATTTCCACTACCTGTTTTAAAGCGACAGCACGAAAATCATCAGTGACAGTTGCAAAATCAACAAAATCAATTTTCAGTAATGTTGGGATTTCATCTAATTTTTCTCTGATCGAAAACATCTGCTTGGGACTTATGGGGGTGTCAGATAAAATACCAATATCTATGTCTGCTCTTTCATCGCATGTATCTTTAGCGCGTGATCCAAATAAAAATAGTTCATAATTACAATTTAATTCTTCCTGCACTATTTTTGTTACACGTTTTATGATTTGAACAATATTAAGCATTGGTTCTTCAACATTTTTTCATCCAAAATCATTCATTCAACATTCAACATCATTTTTTACATAGCTCCGCCCCAATCTGCTGCGCAGGATGATGGATTATCGATTTTGGATGTTGGATTATCAATTCTTTTTATTTTCTTGAGCCGTTTTAATGATACTAGTTAAAAGCTTAATAATAGATTGCATACTTTCAAATAGAACATTTTTCCTGTGATATTTTTCTAAATATTTACTTTTATCTAACAGCCTCAACCAATATTCAGTTTCTCTTGCTTCTTTTGAAGCAATTGACATTTTTGAAATAAAATCATTTGTCGATTGAGCCGCTTGAGCTTCAAAAACATTTGCTCCGATAGATGTACCGCTTCGAAGTAATTGATTAGACTTTACAAATTCTTTATTTGGCTTTGAGATATTTAACCATTTTGATTATTTCCAATGCAAACTCAAATGACAAATCGAGAATTTCATTTTTCTTCATTCTTGTTTTTATCTTTCATCCATCATCAAAAATCAAACATTCATAATCAGTTATGGGCAAGGCTCCGCCCTTTCAGTCCCACTTTGGAGAACTGATGGGCATTATTGATAATGCTAACTAAAACTTTAACCCCAGCTTAGTGGTGCTAGGATCTGGCCGCTGGTTTCTAGCTACTCGCTGCTCGCTTTTTCATAATAGCAGCTTGTTTTAAATCTTTTTCTATTGCTTGAATAAATCTATTAAGTTTTTTCCCTAAAATGTCAATACGACTATGTAAATCTTTATATAAGGTCTCTTCTTTTAAAGAGCCTGTTTCAAAAAGGGTTTCGAGGTGATCCAGTGTTTCATCGTTAGATGCAATGGCATAGGTTAAAAATCGAATATATTCCTGTTGATATTTTCGCCTACCATAGCCCTCCACCACTGTGGATTTCACTGACTTTGAGGACCGGCGAATTTGACCGCCTATTTCATACATTTCAAATTTTGGTAAATTGTTTAAAGTCATTTTATGGATATCAATTACTATTTCTCGTGATAATTGCCATATTTCTAGTTTTTTGTAACTCAATTTCTGGCTCCTAGTTACTGCCTGCCCGCCTGTCTGCCGTAGGCATGGCTGTGGCGGGGTTACTTGTCGCTAGTGGCTGGTTGCTAGCAGCGAGTGGCGCGTAACTATTTCCAAAATGATTAATCTTATTTCCTCTCATCGCTTCCTTTAAGCACCCAGGATCAATCTCTACGGAAACACCCTGCATGATGGCGTCAAACCAAACGACCAGTCTTGATCCTGAATTTTTGTGTTTCACCTTGCCCCGGAGGCCTTTTAAGGGACCAAAGACTACATCTACTTCACTACCTACGGGAAAATCTGTTTCATGTTCCATATTGAATTCTGATAACAATAGCTGGTTCAGCCAAAACATCTGTTCTTCGGGGATGGAAACGGTTTTATTGCAAAAGGTTACGAATTTTACCACCCCGGTGGTTGTCAAAACGGGAAATTTTCCGTCTGTTAAATCTATTTTTACAAATACATACCCTCGGAATAACGGGACTTCCACTTTCTTTTTCCGGTCACTCCACTGGCGGGTAACACTCATAAGTGGAAGTGAGGATTCAATCCCTTTTTGTTGTAGTTCAGCATGAACACACTTTTCATGGCGGGAACGAACGTAAATGGCGTACCACTGTTTGGTAATGGGTGACGGGTGATGGGTTTGAATGTTAGAACATTCAATGTTTGATGGTGGATGGTGGATGTTCAATTATTATTTCTTTCTTGAGCGGTTTTTACAATACTTGTTAGCATTTTTATGATAGAATTAATTTTTTCGTATAGTATTGATTTATTTTGATATTTTTCTATGATTTTACTTTTGTCGAGGAGGCGTATCCAATACTCTGCTTCTCTTGCTTCCTTTGCAGCGATGGCCATTTTAGCAACAAAATCTTTTCCTGATTGGGCTGCTTGTGCTTCAGAAACATTTGCCCCGATTGATGTGCCACATTTTAGCAGTTGATTAGACATTATAAATTCTTTTTTCAATTTTAAATATCTAGTCAATTCAATAATCTCCAGAGAAAATTCAAAAGTCTGTTCCAAAATTTCATTTTTTCTTTCATTCAACATTCATCATCCAACATTAACAATTATTTTTCCGTATTTCACTTGTCACTCTTCACTGATTACTCATTACTATTTTTTACCCCAGATAAACAAGGCCTGTTTTATGTTCAATCTATCCTTCAATTTTAAGAATTCACTTTTATTCAACACAAGGGTTCTTATTTTTCTTTCTATCAATTTTTCCGTTTTTTCGGTCACTTCCTTCAATTGATCATCCTCTACCTGTCCCACAAGTACCAGATCAATTAAACCGGAATCTATTCCCCGGGCATAATCGCCGATGATATATGCTGCTTTAATATTTCCCACTTTTGCCGCCAGTTCTTCCGCCAGTTTATCGATTCCCACGTATTTTTTAACCACGCTTTGAAGATCCTTAAACAGTGTATGGTCCTTATTAGCCATGTATTGAATCGTTCTACCTTCGTTGGATGATTTCAGCAGTTTGGCTTTCGTCAGCCTGTTCAGTTCTACGCGAATGGCGTTACTGGATTCGCCGAATTCATTGGCCAATCCCCGGAGATAAGACCTTGTTCCAGGGTTCATGAAGAACTTCAGGAGAAGCTTTATACGCGTTTTTGATGTTATGAGTGAATCCAGCAAAAGAATGTTTAACCTATTACGAGTAAAATTCTTACTCAATAATGGAAAAAGCAAGTGTTTTTATGAAAAATGGATTCTGGGGAATGGGTGATGATCAGGATGATAGGGAAAGAAATTTATTTGTAAAATAACTTATAATACCTACCTTTAACGTTAGTAACGCAAAAGGTTAGAATGATTATATCATTTGGTTCGAAAGCGACAAATAAAATATGGCAAGGTGAAAGGGTAAAAAAGATACCCCCTGAAATTCAGCAGCTTGGACGAAGAAAATTAAGAATGCTCAATAATTCACTCAATATCGCAGATTTAAAAATCCCTCCTTCGAACAGATTGGAAAAACTCAAAGGAACAAGAAAAGATTATTACAGTATTCGGATCAACAACCAATGGAGAATTGTATTCAAATGGGAAAATAATCATTCAAGCAATGTTGAAATTACTGATTATCATTGAAAGGAGATTTATCGATGAGTACCTTATTAAACATACATCCTGGTGAAATTCTTTTAGAAGAATTTTTACGACCAATGAAAATATCTGCATATAGTTTATCGAAAGATTTAAGAATTCCCCAGACAAGAATATCACAAATAGTAAAAGGAAAAAGAAGAATTACTGCTGATACAGCATTGAGATTAAGCTCATATTTTGGTAATTCTGCAAAATTCTGGCTTGGGCTGCAAGATGATTATGATATTGAAGAAGAAAGAAAAAATCATGCAGATATTTTTACCGAGATCAGATTGGTTGGCAAATCAAAGCCTGCAAAACAAATGGCATGATTAACCTTTATCGTGATTAATAAATATTGAAACTTGATTTCAATTTGGTAAAACTGCCTTTAAGATTTTCAGGCATTCGGATCTGTCTTTCTTGGACAAATAACCAATCTTTTTTTTAATGATTGGCAGATCCAGTGTAAACATTTTCCAACGCACTACAGAAGGAAAAACCAAACCGGTTGTTGAAAGATGAGCAATGGTGATATCAAATGGATGGAATGTTTTTCGTGCTGTAGTAATCATGGTAAGGATTACCAAGCCTCTTTTATTAAAACCAGCTCTATGATAAAAAATATTTACAGAACAGAAGGAGACTTAACCTTCCTATCGTTTCTTCCTTCTATTAAACTAATTCCAAACGTAAGAGTAATGGATACAATTAATGCTGGAATGATTTCATAAATTATGGAAGAGCCGTATCCCATTTCTTTCCAGAAAATTGTCATTGCGAATCCGGCTAACATTCCCGATACAATACCTATTTTCGTAACCTTTTTCCAAAATAATAATGCAATCATCGGCGGTCCGAATGCAGCTCCAAGTCCTGCCCAGGCATAGAGGACAAAGTGGAAAATCACTCGATTTTTAAACAATGCAAATAACGTAGCTACTATGCCTATGGCCAACAGGATATATTTGTTTAATTTATTAACCTTTTCTTCAACTTCGTCGTTGTTTGCAGTATTTTTGTATACCCATTCAATCAATGCACGAATGGGCGTAAAAGTTAAATAGACCGGTCTGGAGGTGGAGTTTGTTTCCCTCCAGGGATCAACAAGCAGCTTTTTAAATATATCATGTGATAATGCAGATGTTGCGACCACCAACTGTGAATCTGCTGTAGATGCTATTGCAGAAACAATTGCTGCCAGAACAAACCCGGAAAGTATGGGCGTTAAATTCGTTGAGGCAAAAAAAGGAAGAATTTGTTCTGTATCGGCAATTTCCGAAAAGAGCAATCGTCCGCAAAGTCCAAACACTATTGAACCGGTAAATACAATGGTGGCCCAAGTTGATCCGATAATTCCTGATCTTTTTAATTCTTTCGGATTTTCGATGGCCATGAAGCGTGATAATTGATGAACGAGACCCGGATAGGCCAGAGAAATGGATAACCATCCAATGACTACGAGAAAGGCATTAAACCCGATTTCATTGGAATAAAATGATGTTAGCTTCGGATCCAGTTCGCCCAGAGATGTATGCAGTCCTCTAAAACCGCCCACTTTTAATAAAGCATAAATAGGGATTCCAATCATAGTTATGGCCATAAAAGATGCTTGGATGGAATCTGTAATCGAAGAAGCTTTAAAACCTCCGGTATACGTGTAGAGCAAAATAATGGATATGCCGATTATGACACCCTGCCAATATTCTAAATTGAAAATTGCGTTGAAAGCTTTACCGGAAGCGGTTAATTGAGCGACCACATACGTGGTCATGATCATGAAAATGATTAATGAGGCAATGATGCGGATTGTCTTTGAGTTTTGAAATGAAATAGAAAGAACATCCGGCACTGTTACGGCATTGTGTTGTTCAGAGAAATGTCTTAAACGCGGGGCAAGAATGAAAAAATTGAATACGTATGCCAAAAGACAACCGGGTACAAGCCAAAAGGCCTGATAGCCAAGCACGTAAGCGCTGCCGGAAAGTCCCATTAAAACCCAAGCTGATTCTGAACTGGCTCCGGCAGAAAGCGCAGTGACCCAAGGCCCCATTTTTCTACCGCCCAAGAAATAGGAAAGGGAATCTGTCTTTTTTACTCTACCAAAGAAGTATCCTATTGCAACGATCGAAACTGTATAGAGTATAAAACTGTAAACCATTATGAATCACAATACGATCATTTATATTGGGCTATTTAACCACTTCATGATCATTGAGTATCATAAACTTCTTATTAATTTTTTCCAGGTTTTGACCTCTTTTTTCCAATAGTTTTTTTACTCTGGGGTTATTCAGCAGCATCAAGAAATTAGCATCCTTCAACCTTCTGGATAATTTTGGGTGTTTCCAGCCCAATTTTTCTTGAGCTTTCGAAACAACCCAGTTATGATCAATCAAGGCAATGATGCACATAACAAATTCCAGCTCCGGCATGGTCAGATCCTTATAAGGGTCATATTCGACATATTGAACCACTGTTCTTTGCGGTAATTCTCCCTGTTTATTGATTTCTTCCAACACAGGCGCTTCAGCATAAATTTCCGATTCATAAACTTCCCGGACCTTGGTGGGTAATACTTCAAATTTTAAAACGAACGGTGCTCCAAGATTCCAGTACCATTGAATACATTCGTTTAATATGTTGACCAATTCCCTTCCGTTTCCGGGTAATGAATACATCTGCAGAGCTTGAACAAATTTCGCCTCAATTTTGATATCAGCACCCTGCTCCGTATTAAATTTGTCTACATATTGATGAATGATTATTTCTATATCGGATTTTCTTTCGCGTAATGGCGGAATATAAATCACATGGGGAAATCTCCATTTCAAATCGCTGCGAAATATTTCTTCATCGTCAATATTTCTATTTGTAGCTGCGATTAATCTTGTGCAGGAAATATCAACGTCGTTATTCTGCCCAACGGGTTTCACCTTTTTTTGATCTATGGCATTGAGCAGTTTAGCCTGAACGGATTTTTGAATCTCTGCAATTTCATCTAGCAGAATGGATTTAGTCCAATATATATTTTCCGAACCTTGCTGATGGATTGCTTTCCTGATCTTATTCTTTTTAGTAAGCTCTTTTCTATCGATCAGTAAATAGCCAAACTTGCCACTCACATCCGTGGCTGACTTACTGGCTATTCCAAATATCTCCGATTCAAACAGCGTGGGTGTAATTGAGGCAGTATTGACGATATCAAGATCTTTTTCGTATTCGCAGTTACCCCCAACATCCGGACATTTATCATCTTGAATTATGTGCCGACCGGCATTGTCTTTTCTCCATTTATGGTTTGACGATTGGGAAAAGCGTGTCTCTTTATGCCACCTCGAATGTTTACTGATAAGTTTGGCCAATGTCGTTTTACCTGTTCCGCTCTCTCCCAAAATCAATAAAGGTTTGTTAGAATGACATGCCTTCGCCGCTTGCATACACACTGTTTTACTTATGTTTGAATTACCCCACCAATCTCCTGAAATATTATTATACGTTGTATTTTCATCTTTAGAGAGACCGATTTGACGAACTTTTATTTTGAATATTACATCATCATTATAAGTTAAATCTCTGGATAGTTGAGCGGCTATATCACGAACCTTGTCTAAGTCATATCCAGGCGCCTCATTTAAAAACTCAGTGATGAATTTATAAGGCATATTTCTCCAGTCAATTTTATTCATTACCCTGAGAATTCCTCTAATACCACGAACGAATATTGGTATTGCCACAAGGCTCTTTAACTGGCCATGCAATAAAAACTTCTGATATTGTGATTCATAAGCGGAACGGTGCGAAAAGCTGTATTCAATTGGCGAAACCCGATCAAAATCCTCTACCATTGTCAGTTCAATGTGATTTGCTGATGAACCGGAAAGACTTTTTATGTCCGATGGATACGTGTTAATAATACTATTTTTTGTATATACGAAAGGTCTGAACCTCCAGACATTATTTATAACGTTGTCATAATTCTTATCCAATTCATCCAGATCTTTTTTTATCCTACCCTCCACGTTGATCACATCATTACGATTTTCATAATGCAGCCTAAGTATTTCAGAATTTATCCGAAATAAGACGGCTTGGCGAACGATTCCCTGTCCTTCCTGGTCCAGAAACACCTCAGCTGTTTGGTAACCAAAATCATTATTGATTAATTCAACTAAGTAACTATCAAAAAATTTTTCGTCAAACATATAATTAGTAGTTTTCTATTGAATCATAAAGAATGATAAGAATGTTTTTATTTTTAACGGTTTTTGCTAATTCCAATGCCACGGTCAAAGATGCAGCGGATGTGTGTCCAACATAGAGACTTTCCCTTTCAATAAGAAGTCTAAGAGCATGCTCCCAATCGCCAGGAGCGACTGTGTAGGTATCGTCAATATAATCTACATTTATAAATGGGAACTGAATCCCCCAGGCACCGATACCATATAATTCATGTTCTTTATATTTTTTAAATTTACTGACACCTTCCTTTAAATGCTGTACTACTGGCGCTTCAACAGGATCAAAGGCAATTATGTGTGAATTCCATTTTTTCCTTAAAATATTACCAATGCCCAGCATGGATGTGCCATTGCCAACTGCGGATACAAAATAATCAATTTTCTTATCTTTTTTAGAAAGATCAGTTACAATTTCCTGACCACATTCTTCCATGGCAAATACACTCTCCATTACTTGAGAATGGTTTAAACAAAATAATCGCGTGGAATCGCCTTTATTTTTTTTATGATGATCTTTTATTAATATTTCTCTTAACAATTTTTGTGTTCCCAGAACGTATTCGGTATCACTGGTACAATACAGATTGGGTGTATAGTTTAGAATTTTTGTAAATCTGTTCTCTGGAAGATTTCCCGGAGCAACGATATGTGTTTCATAGCCAAGCTCTTTGCCTATAAATGCACACGCTGCTCCGGCGCAGCCTGAAGTATTCTCAATTAAAGGTGTAATACCCGGTTGGATTCTCTTTTTTTCAATTTCATAATAGCGATATAGCCGATAATAGACTCTATCGTAATGAGATCCGGAAGGATTTTCAAACTCATACTTACAGTATATAGTATTATTATTTACAACCGGAATGTTACGAAGTGGTAAAAAATTCGTATTGCCGATTCTTTGATGCAGTTCATTATATAGCTGTTCTCTATTCATAGTGCATTTATAAACTATAATACATATAGATTCTAATCAAGATATAATTGAAACAAAAGATATTGTATTCATCTTGGCTTATTGATTAATAATCAATGTAGATAATGTTCATAATGAATATTCTTTTCGAACAATATGATACTGGTATAGATTTTGCTTATATATATTTGAAAGGTCGGAATAATTATGAAGAAAATTGAAAATTTGCGCATTATTGGAAATTTGTCAGTAACTATTTTTTTATTTCAGGGGTGTTATACCCAGCTCGCTTTTGATAGACGGATTGTTGTGACAGAACAATCCGTCTATCAATCCCAGGAGAATTATCTTTCCCAATCCGATTCAATTCCGGATACCTTACAAAATAATGAAATTTCATCAAGTATAATTGTACAGCAACATTACTGGCTGCTCGATCCGTACGGTTCGCAGCTTGGTTATGACCCATTCTTTTACGATATAAACTATTACCACAGTTATCATTTTCTGTACTGTGATCCTCACCGGCATCCACGATGTTATTCGCGATATCAACCTTATTGGTCGGGATATTACTATGCAGGATGGAATTATTATGATCCCTTCTGGTATGATCCTTACTGGGGTTTCTCTTATTATTCCGGATATTATTCCGGTTATTATTCGGGATATGGGTATCCGTACAATCCATGGTACCCAGCCGTCTATATTGGTGATCCTATTGATGATAAAAAACGAGATTGGGACCGCCGGGGGGCTGATTTTGCAAGCAACACAATCGTACGCCCATCAAATTCATCGCCGGGACAAAGCAACCTGGTGAATGTAATCGAGCGCACGGAAACGGAGACAAGCACAAATAGTCGTAATGAAAATAATATTGTAAAACCAATTCGACGAAATGATATTGATTCGGATATAATAAAAACCAATATTCATAGATCTAATAATAATGAGGATAAATATCAAACGGTAAAAAAGATATATCACCGTACAAAAGATATTATTTCCCCTACAAGACGAAGTGGAAATAGTAATAATAAAAAATCTAACAATACAAAAAATACTACTGTAAAAAGACAATACCGTTCAGATTCAAATCAATCAACAAACAAGCCGGTCCGCCGCAGTGCATCCGCATCCAGTAGCAGGAGTTACAGCAAATCCAATAGCACCAGCAAAAGTAGTTCCGGAAAATCTCGCAGTAGGTCGTCAAAAAGTCGAACGAGGGGATAATCCATAACATTTAGGCCGAAGTAGGAATTATGAATAAACAATTTAAGAGAATACTCAAACGAATGGTTATCATGAGCACTTTGCCTGTTTTACTTTCCTCAATTCAGGCACAAAGCGCCTACGACGCAATCCACATTATGGATCGGGAAATTGGATTAGGCTCCCGGGCTTTGGCCATGGGTGGCGCATATACCGGATTAGCCGATGACTATACAGCCATATATTGGAATCCTGCCGGACTAGGTACAATCGAGAAAAATGAATTATTTATTGAGCTATCCCATTTGAATTTTGCTAACGGTGCCCTTTTCGCAAATAAATTCACTTCATTTGACCAAACATATACTCGTTTAAGGTCCATAGGGTTAGCCATTCCGTTTCCAACTAAACGTGGTAGTTTTGTTTTAGCTCTTGGTTATAACCGGATCCTGGATTTTGATGATAATTTGCTTTTCTCCGGTTTAAGCAATCAGTCCAATGGAATTGGTTTCACGATTACCGATGATAATGAGATATCGAATTATTACCCTTTTGAAGAAGATGCAGACCGTTTTGTACAGGTCAGTAATGAAGGTGGACTACATCAATGGAGTGTCGGTGGCGCCATAGCTATGTCTCCCCGGTTCACTGCAGGAATAACAGTAGCCTATACAAGTGGGAATGAACAATACAGGTACAATTTTATTCAGACCGATATAAATAACATTTATGACCAATATCCTGGGGATTTCTATGAGTATAAGATCAATCAATACCTACAGTCTGATTACAGCGCCCTCAGTTTGAAAATCGGTGGAATGATCCAGTTGGGTTATGGATTAAAGATTGGAGGCGCTATAACCTTACCATCCGGTTTTCGCATTAAAGAAGTCCATTCCAATAGCGATGAACTAATGTTTGATGATGGCTATACCACTACGACCGATGAAACCGGGCAATGGGAATACAAAGTGACTAAACCATATTATTTTGATGGCGGGTTATCATATAACAGCAGCATAATTACACTGGCGGCTTCGGTTCGTTATCGCGATTGGTCGCAAACCCGGTTCGATATCCATCGTCGTGATTTAAAGGATTCAGAGTATCGGGAATTCTTAGAAGAAAACGATTATATCCGTCGGAATTATAAATCAACATTAGAATACCATCTGGGAAGCGAGATCAACCTGGCATTCATTAGAACAAAACTTCGCGGTGGTTATGCGTTATTTCCATCCCCACTTATAAATGTCAGCGGCAATCGGGATCGCCAATACCTTACAGGAGGAATCAGTTTCAACATCGATAAATATGTTAGTCTGGATATTACCTATCTCTATGGCGCATGGGAACGTGAAACTAGTGATTCTTATACACCAAGCGGAACAATTGAAGATATTACTGTGAAAACGACGCTCGTCAGTATTTCGTACAATTTTTAGACCCTATATTTTTCACAAATATAACATAGTTAATAATAAATGAACTGTTTAACAACATGGTCCTTTCCATTGTCAATACCTTTTGGACACTGTTGTCCATGATTGATTCTTTCAACTTTTTCCACCACAACCACGTGGATTTAATACTTGGTCCGAAAAATATATAATCACCTAAAATATTTGTAACGACATAATCTGACTTAATATCTGTCCATTTTAAAGAGTCAAAAATAGACGAAAATAAAACCTATTTTTATTCAAGCCCATATACTTGTGGTGGAGCCAAATACTGTGGATATTTATCAATCAAAGACATGCGTACAAGATAGCAAAAATGACATTCATCAATATATTCATCCTCGTGCTTAACACTGTATTTTTTTGCTAAAAGCGCAGGTCCACCTTGGATCAAAGGCTCGTTGATTGGGTGCGAATGGGCGTCATAATTCTTTACCAGCGTAGCCAGAGGAGTTTTCCACATATTACCCATAATCAACCCCTGGCATAGGTGAACATTTCCGTACGAGTCAACATGGACTCTTTTCGGGTTTTCCAAATCTTCATACGGACACTTGGTGAACTTAACATAATTTCTTTTTGGCAATCCTTCAGTTAATTTCTCCACAGCCCTTCCTCGGAACACAACATCACCGCCAACGATTGCTTCACCTTTATTTTGATCCAGATCTTTACACATCATCACCGTGGGTTCTTCAATGCAAATCGTTCCTGCGGGTATACCCAGATTTTTTGCTGCTAATAAAGCCAATTTTGCTGGACTTTCTCCTACCTCACTAAAGTGAAAATGATCGTCACTCAAAGAAATATCGGATACACCCAATTCGCGAAGGGGTTTGAGCCAAAGTTCAGCATCCTCAACAGATGTAGCCCAATAGGAATTGGTTACGATTCCAATTTTCAAACTCATTTCTCGAGCAATTTTGACTCCTTCCAACATAAGAGGATAATAAAGAAATGATTCACCGCCTTCAAAATATACTGTATCTATGGATCCAATATTGGGAATCTCTTCAAAGACTTTTCTAAGCTGATTTATTGTAAACGTTCCTTGCGCATTGGGTCCGGAATATAAAAAACAGTGATCACATTGATAATTGCAGGTATAGGTTAGCAAAAAATGAATTTGTGTCAGCATATTATTCTCACTTAATTATTTGTTCAAACTCCTTAAGCATTTCTTGACTTGATACCATTGTTTGAATCACTCTCTAAATTAGGGTTTTCTTCTTTTTGTTGCAATTAAGATCGTTTGGGGGACTCACATTTTAGACAACCTATTTTTCATTTTTGTGTCTATAGTACATAACGAATTAATACTAGAAAATAAAATGAATAAATACTCAAAATCTTTAATAAATGAATTGATTATGCTTATTGTATTTCTAACACTTGCTATCAGTCCATTTATACTGATGTAATAAACTGCCCGTTTTATTTGGCAGATAAAATCCTTGAAAAAATACCTGAAAAGGTTGAATTGACAGGTTTTATTCGTTAGGTATATAGGACAACTATTTTAGGCAAAAGATATATTGATCTTACTAATCTTTGAAAGTTTATGCATCTTCCTAAGGGGTACAGTTTGGTTCGTAATAAAAAGTTTCTTTAGCTCTGTCCTTGATTTATTTCAAAAGTACCATTTTCCTGGCCTGCACAAACTCTCCTGCCCTGATTTGGTATAAATACACACCTGCACTTACTTGTTTGCCATGATCATTAGTAGCGTTCCAGATTACTGATTTAAAGCCAGCTTCCTGAGTTTGATTAACAAGCGTTTTTACGTATCTCCCAAGAACATCATGGATTGTTATAGTAACGGTGGATTGAAAAGGTAACTCATAATGGATCGTAGTAATCGGATTGAAGGGATTGGGAAAATTATGATACAACGTAAAGGAGCCGGGATGCGACGCACTTGGATCTTCAATATCCATAAATATTTCTCCTGCGAGTTCCCGCCCTTGAGAATATCTTGAACCTGCACTATTCATTAGATACGTATTGACCCAATCAGGTCGCGGAGGGACTTCACCGGCATCCACTATATCGTACCATCGTTCGTCTGTTAGCCGGTCGAAATTTTCCGTAATGTGCTCGTAGTACGACATGGCAGGTCCAACGTATGCCAGAGATGAGTTGCCGCTTGGCGTCTGTTCGACTAAGTAAACACCCAAATTCACTTCTCCAACACCAACGTGTAAAACTCGTCCTACCATGCTTCCAAATTCATCTGTTGGTTGGGTATGCACATCCGCAACAATATAATCATCTTCGTAAGGACCCCCATATTCATCATACCAGTTTAAAAAGAATAATTTCATATACCATCCGTCAGGTGGCAAAGGGGGACCGCTACCATTTGGTTGCCATTGACTAGTGAGCACCCGTCTAAGAAAATCTATCTCACTATCGTTGAACAATTTTCCATCAAGTTCTTTCAGTGCAAGAGTCTCGAGCGTATCTGCAATCGATCCCACTTCTGCATAATGATCCACGATACGATCAATCGTAAGACTATCTTCTACGGTTAGTGTAGAAAAATAGGCGCCTGCTCGTTCTGCAAATGATCCTATCTGCTTGTAAAACTCTGGGTATGGTTCAACATAGCCATGAGGATACCAGCAGGCGATTCCCCCAGTATATGATTGCTTGGCATACAATAGATTATCGTGCCTCAGCTGTGACCAGGAAGCCAGTTGTGTATTCAGTTTTTGCTGGTGCCAACCTGTCGTATTCATAAAAAACGGCTGATTTCTATCATTTGCGGATGGATTAAGTGCACGCAAAGCATTTAACCAGGTATTATAAAGGGACTGCGACCAGAACTCATCGTCATAAGCATCCACCAGGTATCTGACGCCTGCAAGGGATGATGAGTACTTATATGTATCCATCTCATCCTTGATCAGCTGGAGGGCATCGTCATTACCAAGAGCAAACATGGCATCTAATGGATCCGGCATGGGACGCCAGATATTCTCGTTCTGATATCGTATCCATGGAAACACGACCTTTGAAAATATATACGAATCAATGATGAAACGCTGGCCAAATAATTTGAACGAAACGGGGGGTGCTTGTGGTTCAGTCAAACCATCGTATATAAAAATATTTGATAAGATTTTCTGATCTGAGAAGGGTGAAAGTTCTATGGCACTTTGAAACGAGGAATAGACCATGTCATCAAGTAGATCATCCGCTCTTCCAATTCCCTCATCTATGATGATATCCTGTAGCTCTGTCGATGTCAGGTTATCACTCTCACCAACCATAAAAGTAATTATTTCGTCCATCCCGGACAGTGTGCTGCCCTCTAAAGAGAGAGTTAATAACTCATTTAGCAACACAGTACCCACATTCATCCGTCGTATATCCGTTTCGGGTAGCGGGATAGGTGGTTGGGTAAGAAGAAAGTCCATTCTGCCAAGCCACATCATAGATCGGAAATACCTGGAGAGCTCTTGTGAATCAGTATAATGTCCCCTCACCGTAAACTGCGAAAAGTCGAGCTTTCGTGGCGATTCCGTGAACAAGGGCATTACTGTAAATTGCTCAGCTTCGACGGCGTTCCAGTATTGATCAAAAAATGTAGAGGAAATAAATTGAGGAGTAACAAGAGATCCCTCCAAGAGTGATTTAGCCATTGTTACATAGAGATCCACATCCCCAAGTGCATTCTCCATATCATTATTCGATTGATACCTGCTCAATAAATTCGGGTAAGCCGCATACATTGCGTCGAGAACGGTATGTAGATTAGGCGCCATGATCGCAAATTCCAGGTTCATCAATATTTTATCATACGACATGTGAAAGGCTTGTAACACAGCATCAGTGGAAATAAAAACAGGTAAGTCCTTGCGAAAAATGTCGATGAATGCGTCGCCCATCGATGGAAAACTAAGGCGCTCAGTCACAACGAAATGTCTATCTTCCAGCGCTGTTAGCTCATTATCAGTTAGTTCATACTTGATCTGGATTGAGTCTAAATACTCGAATTCATCAAGATTAGCTGGGTGGCCGGTTTGTGACCAATACGTAGTCTTTGGCGGGTACATGTTTAACAGCTCTTGGCTCTCCATGTCCTCGTGATCTCTCATGAATTGGTAGTATTCATCTGCGCTGAATGCGTCTTGAGCAATAATGACTTTAGTTCCCAAAGTCAAAGAAACGCTAATTAATAGCCACGTGAGTATCTTTATATTTTTCAAATGTACTCTTCTTTCATTATTAAAGAATTAAATATCAAAAAGGAATCGTACTATAAATCACCGTAAACGTGCAACAAACTCTGTAAAACTATCGTCATCACACCGTAAGTAAGAAATTCTATCCGTGGAATTTAATACTAAATTGCTAAAGGCGCTTTTTTTGTTAACGACTTACATTTTCACCACTGTCTTTCTAGTCTGGATGAAATTGAAAATGAGAATGTAAGTACTACTCTTCCGCCAGATATACTATGGGTTCTGTGAATTTATGGAAGCTCTTTCTTGTCTCCGGGGCAAGTTTCCTGAATGTGGTGGCAGTTAAAATCAAGCGGCCTTGATGGGATTTTTGTCCTCCTGCACCAAGTTTAAATGCAATATTCACTGTTTCACCAAAAAGATCGGGGTCTGTGAACGGCGGCTGATAGATAACCATGAACTTGCCGTAGTGAGCGCCGATCCTCAATTTCATTTTGTAACCATCTGCACTGAGCCATCCCTCCACCTGGCGTTTCATTTCCATGAGTGTCCGGACACCTTTATCGACATCTTCTGCCGAGAAGTAACCCAAAGCGCTATCATTAATGTAAGTGATGACATGACCTCCGCCTGAGGCGACAGTACGGTGGAAATTCCGGTAACATTCGGACACCATTCCGGTAATTCTTCGGACACCGATT
>CAZIFK010000032.1:0-23292 GCA_964538995.1 uncultured bacterium | reverse complement strand
AAGTGAAATGCTCATGGCGGATTATATATATAATATCGGTAAATCAACAAACATTGCAGAATACGAAGAAGCCTTGAGTACTGCACCCATGTCTTTCAATGCCTTTGCTGTCGACCAGGATCAAAACATTGCTTTCTGGCATTCCGGGCGGTTTCAAGATCGTACAGATGGTATTGACCCACGTCTTCCACATAAAGGTGATGGTTCCGAAGAATGGGGTGGTTTTATTCCATTTGAAGATCTACCGCAAATGGTTAATCCTGATTGGGGATATTTTACAAATTGGAATAATAAACCGGCACCTTGGTGGAATAACGGCGATTTCGGCCCGTGGATTTCCGGATCCAGCATTTGTGAGCGCGTGGAATATATTACCAATTATGTTTCAAATTTCTCAACCATGACATTAGAAGATGTAAAAGCAGTACCGAACAATATTCATTCTCATGGTACATACCAGGCGGCTTATGAATTCACGGGAACGGACATTATAGATTATAACATTAATCCTCCAGGGCAGAGTGATTTAGTCTATTTAGACGGAACACCTAGTCCTCATAAAAATGACCAGTGGACTCTCCACGTAAATTATGAGTTCAAGGATATGATTTTTGGAGAGGAAATTGCCGGGACTGGGCCAGAGGTTTTACCAAATGAATTCAAACTGTTTGCGCCCTATCCAAATCCTTTTAATCCCGTTACTACCATCCGTTTTAATGTAGGGGATGCATATATGCGTCGCCTACATTTGGATATTTATAATATCAACGGACGGTTAGTGGATACGCTAATTAATGAAAAGTTAAAGACGGGCGAACATGAAATCGTTTGGAATGCAGAAGGTTTTGCCAGCGGGGTTTATTTTATAAAACTGGAAAGCGGTCAGTTTCAAGACACCCAAAAAATTATTTTACTGAAATAAAAAAGGGGCAGAAAACCGCCCCTTTTTTCAAACATCTGTTAAAATCCGTTTAAATGCCAATTCCAAGGCGAAGGTTTAAACTACCAAATGATTCTGCATCCATAATATCTTGAAAATCGCCAAAGGTAAATCGATAAATCAAAAAGGAATCAAGCATTAATAGTTTGAATTGCAAACCGACTTGAGCATGAAACCCTGTTTTATCTATTTTATTTTCCTTTACAAATTCAATTAATTTATCTTCAGAAAAGTCTGGTTCAGCAGACAAGTCTCCCATTAGGGATTCAACCAAGTCCAGATTGGCGAGAGGGCCAAATGAATGCATATTGTAACCGGCGCCTGCATGGAGTTTAGCTCCTCCTAATAAGGGTATACCAAAACCAATTATTTTTTTCCGGAGCGTAATATATGTAGAGACTCCTCCCCAATAAGAATTATATGGTCCTACTGCACCAAGAGCATTGCTGAAATCAAATTCGTATTCACTCCAGGTGGCTTGTATATCAGCTTCAATATCAATGAAAGGGATTGCATCGATATACAGATATAGTCCGGCCTGTAGCGGATTACTGAATTCTCCGGTAGTCACAGTTGCAATCGAATTGATATCTTTTGAAGAAGCTATGGTTAGCATCCCCTGGCCGCCATAAAAACCAATACCGCCAATGGCAAATAGGCTTGATGTGCTTAAAATAGTTATTAGTAATATTATTTTAAAATTTTTCATGGATTTCTCCCTGTAGTTTGTGATTTTGTTACCTGAAAGTTACTTGTGAAATGGTTAATTATTAAAGATATTAAACGGAACTTACTTTGGCCTAAAAACGTAAATGAGGAGTAAATTCAATTAACAATTGAGGTAAAAACATGAAAAAACTGTTATTATCAATTCTTGTTATTTTCTCTATCGGCTTTCTTCAAGCTAATGAAAAAAATATCATCACGAAAAAAATAGTCATCAACTCGAACCAGGATGAAAAAAATGTTGAAGTAAAAGTAGATGTTGAAAATGAAATAATAAAATTAGTTATCAAAAAAGATGGTAAGGAAAATGTATATGAGGTCAATCTAAAAGATGAAGGAGCCTTTAAAGCGTTGGAGGAAGAACTTGAAAATTTAGATATTGATGTCAATATTTTTGGTTTAATGGGAAACGACAATGATCATCAAATGATGCTCTTAAGCGATGATAAACAACCTGGTTTTCATTTTGATCGAGTAGGTGGTGGATATTTAGGTGTTCAAATTCAGGATATTACAGATCAACTCCGTGATTATTTTAAAGTGAAGGGTGACGGTGGCGTTCTTGTGACTGAAGTCGTTAAGGACAGTCCCGCAGCGAAAGCCGGTATTGAAGCGGGTGATATTATCTCAAGAGTAGACGATAATCGAATTAGCGATACTCAAGAACTAACTCGCACAATCCGTAAAGAAAAACCTGAAACCAAAGTGGCTATAATTGTTATACGAAAAGGCCGTGAAATCTCATTCAAAGTCACTTTGGGCTCAAGCGGTGATTCTTTTTCTTTGTTTGGTAATATGGGAGATCGTCATAATACGGGCATGATGAAAAAATTTAGGCATAAATGTGATGATAGTTCACCCGGCTGTCGATTGAAGGACGGTTATAGTTTTAATTTTGAGGGGGTTATCCCGGACGACCTTCCTGATTTGAAAAAACATATGGTGTTAAAGCGCAAATGGGATCATGGAGATGATTATAAAAAATTGAAAAAAGAAATTGAAGAACTCAGAAAGGAAATTCAAAAACTCAAAGAATAACGAAATTAGTTAATCTTTAATATAAAAGGCTCCTTTCGGAGCCTTTTTCTTTTCTATAGAACAATCTAAAGCCATAAATTGACCCTATCCCTTCATTATATATGAATCGTATAATAATCTGCACAATCAGCTTTCTGGCTGTCCTTACAGCCCAGAGTTACCTTTGGCCTACCGATGCCGGTAAATCATTAAAGTCCAACTTTGGTGAATTCAGGGATCATCATTTTCATATGGGTCTGGATATCAAAACACACGGGAAAGAAGGAGCTTTTGTTTTTGCCATTGAAGAAGGATACGTTTCAAGAATGGTTACCAATTTCAATGGGTATGGCAGGGCTTTATATATTATCCACCCTGACGGTAATACTAGTGTTTATGCTCATTTATCCAGATTTAACCCGAAGCTCGAAGGACTGTTAAAATACTATCAGAATAATAACGATTCTTACATTTTGAACCATTATTTTGAACTAAATGAGGTTAATTTAAAAAAAGGTGACTTAATTGGTTATAGCGGGGATACCGGTCACTCATTTGGACCCCATTTGCACTTTGAAATTCGGAATAACCTCGAACAACCTTTAAACCCCCAGGAAAATGGATTTGTAATTGATGACCGTACATCTCCATTGATGGGAGAATTGGCTGTAATTCCCCTCGAATCAGAATCTCGTGTTAATGGGAGTATGTTACCTGTTCAGATTCCATTTTTCAGAAACCGTGATGGAAAATACGAATTAGCGGATACACTAAATATTTTTGGCCCAATTGGGCTTGCTCTTAAAACAAAAGATAAGCGTCAGGGCTTTACGGAAATATATCAAATTAAAACCATTGAACTCATTGTAAGTGGTATTGAAAAATATTCGTTGAACTACACTTTTTTGGATTACAGTACTTCTGATAGAGTGCAATTGGTTCGAAATCACAACATGCATCGTTTAAACCTTGGCTCCTTTCATAATTTGTACCATATGGACAAAGAAATCAGAGCAGAAGTTCAGCAAAAAAATTCTAATGGCCATCTTCAATTATCGCCGGGGTATCATTCGCTATTAATAAAAGTAACCGATGCTAATGGAAATTTAACAGTAGGAACGGGAACTATTTTTAATCATCCTCCTATTGATCTCATTCTGCAAGACGTAAATCAACGTGGATATAATATCATATTCAATATTCAATCAAAGTCCATCAATATTCCTTTAAAAAGTGTCACTTGTTATTCATTTACATCTTCCGGTTTTGCTGATAGCCAGATTAAACCCAAATCGGTTGTAAAACAAAATGGCGGTCTATTAGTCACAATTGATAATAGAATGATTCATGATCGTTCGTTACAATTCATTACTAAAAATAGGATGGGCGCTTATTCAACTCCTTTGCATTGGCATCCTAAGAATGTCTTTGTTGATTATAACGCTAAACCCAAAATAGATATAAACCAAACAGAAGCGGGTATTATGATCCAAGTGGAAACGGGTAATCTAGGGGCCACAGAGCCGAAGCTGCGCCTCCAGTTTGATAACGAATTAATAAATGTCCCGTTGTTCCAAATCCAGCCTTTTGTATTTTTATCTTCAGCCATGAATGCTGAATCATTTGCAGAGATTTTTAGCATCAACACAGCTATAAATCTTGGAACTGAATACATATACAAGTACGATTTTTCACCTTCAGTAGCTGTCTCTGGAGAATCTACAACTATACTATCCGAAGATAAAATGTGCTCGCTTCAGTCATTGAAATCGACTTTTTATTCACCGACACTTCTATGGGTCGAATCGGTGGAAAATTCAACTTCACCGCCCCACGGAACGTTCTTGTCAAACGTATATCAGCTCCAGCCTTTCAATATTCCTCTCCAGGATACGGTGAGAATTGGTATTCGTTATAATGACAACGTTGCTGATATGGATAAAATTAGTCTTTACTATTATGACCGGGATGAAGGTTGGACCTACATCCCATCTAAAAACTCTAGAAAGCGCAAAGTGCTTACGGGTGGTTTGCACAGTTTGGAGGCAGTATGTATCTTGCAAGATAATGTATCGCCATCGATTCAATCTACTTTCCCCGCTGATGGTGGCCAGTATTACGTTGCAGATGTTCTTCAGCTCCGAGCCGATGTAGATGACTTACTATCCGGAATCGAGCCCGCAGAATCTGCAATGCAAATGGTCTTGGATGGCAAGCGGTTGTTACATGCTTATCAGCCGGTTCGCCAGACAATGTCATATGATTTGCTTGATCCCCTTATGACGGGGAATCACACGATGCAAATTTCGATAAAAGATCGAGCGGGAAATGAAACCCAAAAACACATAAATTTTAAGATTAAATAATGTTTTTTCCGTACAAAGACGATAATCCCCGCATCCTTGTCCCCGTGGTGACCTATGGTATCATTGCCCTAAACATTCTCATCTATTTCTACCAGATAATATTAGCCACTTCTGGTGGGGATGCTGAAGTACAGTTTATTTATATGTTTGGATTGGTTCCAGCACAGTTCCATATTATTACTCTGTTCACGTCTATGTTTCTCCATGGAAGCATTTTTCATATCCTTGGTAATATGTGGTTCTTATGGATTTTTGGTGACAATGTGGAAAGTGCCCTTGGTCATGTTCGCTACGCTTTATTTTACATTTTATGCGGATTAGCTGCCGGTCTTGCACAAGTCATTATTAACGTTGATTCTTTTATCCCAATGGTTGGAGCCAGCGGCGCCATTGCTGGAGTTTTAGGAGCATATTTAATGCGCTATCCCCACGCTCAAGTTCACGTATTTGTATTTATTCTCATTTTCTTTACAACCATCAGGGTTCCGGCAATCGTAGTACTGGGGATCTGGTTTTTGACTCAACTGACAAATGGTCTCGGAACATTGGGTATCAACACCACCGGCGGTGTGGCATGGTTTGCCCATATCGGTGGATTTATTGCCGGAGTAGGATTTAATTTCATTTTTCAACAGATAAAAATAAAAGAGTATTGATATGAAAGAACTCATCAAACACGCCCAAAAAATGAGAGCTTTGGCCCACGCGCCTTATTCTGGATATACAGTTGGAGCTTCAGTTTTAACTGAAGATGGAAGTATTGTCGGTGGCTGTAATGTGGAATCCAGTAGTTATAGTTTAACGTGCTGCGCCGAACGGGTTGCTCTTTTCAGAGCAATATCTGAAGGACATTCCATCTTTAAGGGTCTTGCAGTCGCAACAGAAAATGGAGGCTCATTATGCGGAGCGTGTCGTCAAGTTGTCTGGGACTTATGCGGAGATATTCCTATTTTCATTGTAGATAAAACCGGAATAACCAACGAAACAACATCCGCTGAACTTCTCCCTGACTCCTTCGACCAATCCAAGCTTAAATGAATAAAAAGGTAATCCTGATCGGTATCGCCGGCGGAACAGGATCCGGCAAAACATCCATCGCACGTGAAATATTAAAAGAATTTTCAACAGGTGAAGTTGTTGTTATTCAGCTTGATTCATATTATAAAAACTTGGAACACATCGATATTGAAGAACGTCACAAGCAAAATTTTGATCATCCCGATGCCATGGATTTTGATCTACTTCATAAAAATATATCGAAATTATTAAATTGGGAAACGGTTCACATTCCTTGTTATGATTTTGAGACTCACGCCCGCAAAGAAAAAAATGTAACTATAGAGGCGCATCATGTGGTGGTAGTAGAGGGCATTTTGACTTTATGGGATAAACAACTTCGGGATTTAATGGATATTAAATTGTATGTGCAAACACCAAAAGATATACGTTTTATACGCCGGTTAAGCAGAGACATTAAAGAACGCGGAAGAACAACTCAATCAGTTATGAATCAATATTTGCACACCGTTCGTCCTATGCATGAACAGTTTGTGGAACCAACAAAAATATTTGCAGACCTTATTATTCCTGAAGGCGGTCATAATGAAGTTGCTGTTGATCTTATTCGAACAAAAATCAAATCAATATTACAATCATAGAAAGCGAAAATGACACTCACACCTCATAATAGTGGCTGGATAGAAGTTATATGCGGACCCATGTTTTGCGGTAAAACCGAAGAACTTATCCGCAGATTAAGGCGGGCACAAATTGCCAAAATGAAAACAGCAATATTTAAACCCAAGATTGATAATCGATACAGTGAAGATCATATTGTCTCTCACAATCAAATGAAATTGGTTTCTTTTTTAATTGATGACGCGGAAGAAATTCTCGAGATGGCGAAAGACGCTGAAGTGGTTGGTATTGACGAAGCTCAATTTTTTGGCAATAATCTAGTTTCAGTTTGTCGGAAGCTATCTGCCGATAAAAAGCGTGTCCTTGTTGCGGGATTGGATAAGGATTTTCTTGCCAAACCTTTTGGACCAATGCCGGAAATTATGTGTGAAGCAGATTATTTGGATAAACTACGTGCGATTTGTGTAAAATGCGGAAATCCGGCTGCATACACCCAGCGTCTTTCAAAAGATTCTAATCAAGTCATCATTGGCGAGACGGAACTCTATGAAGCACGCTGTCGAAACTGTTATGAAAATCCAAAAGAGGAGGAATAATGAACTTTATAAGTATTCTGGGTCTGCTTGCGCTTCTTGGTCTCGCCTGGATTTTATCGTACCATCATAAACAAGTTCGTTTAAGACCTGTTGTCTGGGGACTTTCATTGCAGTTTTTATTTGCTCTCATCATTCTTCGTGAAGACTATTGGAGTTATGTGGGGATGGGCATTTTAGGTTTACTGCTAGTGACATACATTCTTCAAAATATAGATAGCAAACTCGGTGGTGGAATAAAATCAACTCTGATTCTCAGTATGATCAGCGTCGGGGTTGGTTTGGTTTTATCATTGATCCCAGGTTTCATTTCTTGGATACTGTTTGCTTCGTTGGCCTTATTATTTGTTAATGCTTGGAAAAAATTTCATCAACAGGCTCAACGCTATCTCAGTGCATTTTTTGTAATTGCCGGAGTGACTTATTTAGTTTCTCACGGTATTTATGGACAACTCATTTTTCAATCCTTCAGTGATAAAATTGCTGGCTTCTTAAGCCTGTCAGATTATGGAGCCAAATTTCTTTTTTCACACCTTGCAGATGAATCATTTTATGGTCCTTGGTCTAATAATTTCCCCAATATGGGGACGTGGCCCGGTTTTGGGTTCCAGTTTGCTTTCAAGGTCTTGCCGACCATTATCTTCTTCGGCGGATTTATGAGTGTTCTGTACTACCTTGGGATTATGCAAAAAGTGATCGTAGCTATGAGCCGGTTCATGCGCTGGACAATTGGCACCAGCGGCGCTGAAACCTTATCCTGCAGCGCCAATATTTTTGTCGGGCAAACTGAAGCGCCATTACTGATAAAGCCCTTCTTAAATACCATGACAAAATCAGAACTTCTGACCATCATGGTTGGTGGATTTGCCACCATCGCCGGAGGGGTATTGGCCGGGTACATAGCTATGGGGGTTCCCGCTGGGCACCTCATCGCAGCAAGCGTGATGTCTGCGCCGGCCGCATTGGTGATTGGCAAAATTATTTATCCTGAACTTGAACATTCACAAACGGCCGGTGACACTCAAATGCCCGATATTAAAGTCGGAGGGAATGTAATAGAAGCGGCGTCAAATGGCATTTCAGACGGGTTGAAGTTGGCCGTTAATGTCGGTGCGATGCTCATCGGGTTTATTGCTTTAATCGCTGTGGTCGACTCCTTATTAAACTGGCTGGATATGATTATTGATGGGAGACTACTGGCCGGCCAGTATTATGCATACAATGTTACTGGATTATCTCCTGCAACTGGAGAATATGCCGGATTCTTCCCTGGTTCACTTCAAACATTTTTCGGTACTATTCTCAGGCCTTTGGCATGGCTAATGGGTGTACCATGGGATCAGGCAGACAAAGTAGGCAATCTGTTAGGAATAAAACTTTCGTTGAACGAGTTTGTCGCTTATGGAACTTTGGGGAATTACATTCAAAACGATGTTTTAGATCAAAGATCAATAATTATTTCTACCTATGCACTATGCGGATTCGCAAATTTTTCATCAATCGGTATTCAGATTGGTGGAATCAGTGCACTTGCGCCCAAGCGGAAATCCGACTTGGCAAAAATTGGGCTCAAAGCTATGTTCGGCGGTGCGTTGGCTTCGTGGCTGACAGCTACAATCGCCGGTATACTAGTCTGACCTTTGAATGTTTTTTCAAAATAATACATTCTTGCAATAATTATCTATTATGCTAATTGGAAAATAAGATCGGTTGATCTTATATTTTCCTCCGAAAGGAAGCCCTAATATGGCGAAAGTTAAGGGATATATAACAATAGATATCGAAAAATGCAAAGGGTGTGAACTTTGTATTGAAGAATGCCCACCAACCTCTCTGGTATTGGGCTCTCAAATAAATCAAAAGGGATATCAATTTGCGGTGCTGGCAGAAGATACTTGCACGGGTTGTATAAATTGTGCTTTAGTTTGTCCGGAGGCTATTATTACTGTATTTAGAGAAAATAAAAAATTGGCTTCAAACAGAATTTCTGTCTTTGAAGACCCTCGAAAAATGGTTAGTGATTCAAAAATTTAGGCGCTTATAATTATGAAAGTACTCATGAAGGGAAACGAAGCATTAGCCGAAGCAGCCATCCGCGCTGGTATCAAGGGGTATTTTGGCTATCCCATTACTCCTCAATCTGAATTATTAGAATATATGTCCGCCCACTTAAATGAGCGAGGCGGTGTATTTATTCAGGCGGAAAGTGAAATCGCTGCCATCAATATGGTTTATGGAGCTGCCGCCTGCGGTGTACGCGTCATGACCAGCACCAGTTCTCCCGGGTTTAGTTTGATGCAAGAAGGAATATCATACATTGCGTGTGCTGAGTTACCGTGTTTACTGGTTAATGTTGTCCGTGGAGGACCGGGGCTTGGTACGATTCAACCATCCCAGAGCGACTATTTCCAAACGGTGAAAGGCGGCGGTCATGGCGACTACAATATGATTGTATTGGCGCCAAACAGCGTTCAGGAAATGGCTGATCATGTCTATATAGGCATGGATCTAGCAGATATCTACAGAATTCCTGTAACGATTCTTGCCGATGGTGCATTGGGACAAATGATGGAACCAGTTGAATTTCCGAAATATGATGTTGTAAAACATACAGTTGATCACTCATCTTGGGCTACTCGCGGGCGTGTTAACGGAAAACGACATGTGATTACATCCTTGTATTTGGATCCTGAAGTAATGGAAAAAATTAATCAACAGCTTCAGAAAAAATATAGAGAGATTGAAACAAAAGAAATACGTTTTGAATCCATTCAAACAAAAGATGCAGATATAATTATTGTCGCTTATGGACTAGTCTCTCGGATTGCCCATAAAACCGTTGAATTAGCTCGAGCAGAAGGAATAAAGGTTGGGTTATTGAGGCCCATTACATTATTCCCTTTTCCCTATCGTCAATTCAACGTCATTTCAAAAAATACTGATTTTATACTGACGGTTGAAATGAATTCCGGCCAGATGGTGGAAGATGTCAAGCTCGCGATTAATGGAGAAAGACCTGTAGAGTTTTATGGACGTATGGGCGGTATTATACCCCAACCGGAAGAAATTCTTGAGGTAATAAAAGAAAAACAAAACCAATTATCTTCAAGAAAGAAAGTATAATGACAGATTTTACAGAAGGAATTCAATGTGACCATCTAAACACGATGGACATGGTTTGGGAGCGTCCATCTGCGTTGATAGATACGCAAATGCACTATTGCCCGGGGTGTGGTCATTCGGTTGTACACAGACTCATTATGGAAATCGTTCAAGAATTAGGAATTCAGGACAAAACCATTGGTGTCGCGCCTGTGGGATGTGCTGTATTAGCCTATAATTATTTGGATGTTGATATGCAGCAAGCGGCTCACGGCCGGGCTACAGCTGTTGCCACAGGAATAAAACGAGTACTTCCAGATCGAATTGTTTTTACATACCAGGGAGATGGCGATTTAGCCGCCATTGGAACAGGGGAAACTATTCATACAATAAATCGGGGTGAAAATATTGTTATGGTTTTTATTAACAATGGGATTTATGGAATGACCGGCGGGCAAATGGCGCCAACAACTCTTGAAGGTTCTGTTACTTCCACAACTCCCGAAGGAAGAAACGCATCCCTTCATGGTTTTCCCATTAAAATTGCTGACATGATTGCATTATTACCCGGAGCTTATTATGTCACCCGGCAATCAGTGACCTCTGCCAAAGCAGTACGCAAAACAAAAAAAGCGTTACAAAAAGCATTTACAAACCAAATTGAACATAAAGGCGGTGTAAGTTTTGTTGAAATTGTCAGCAATTGTCCGGCGGGATGGAAAATGACGCCTCTTGCTTCTAACCAATGGATTGACGAAACGATTATTAAACACTATCCGCTTGGAGACATTAAGGTTCCGGAAAAAAATTAGCATGAAAATGGAAACACTCATAGCAGGTTTTGGGGGACAAGGAGTTTTGTCCATGGGGATGACGCTGGCTTATGCAGGAATGACCGAGGGAAAAGATGTTTCCTGGATGCCGAGCTATGGTCCGGAAATGCGCGGCGGAACAGCCAACTGTACAATCATTATTTCTGATGAAAAAATCAGTTCACCCATTATTAATGCGTATGATTCAATCATTATTTTGAACCAGCCTTCGATGGACAAATTTGAATCATTTGTTAAAACGAATGGGCAAATTTTATACGAATCAAACAATATTATCAATCCGCCTACCCGCGATGATGTGGATATTGTAAATATTCCGGCAAACATAGAAGCACGTAATATGGGACAAAAAAAAGTGATGAATATGATTGTCCTGGGTACATTTTTAGGGCTGAATCCTATATTGAAACCTGAATCGATCATGGAAGGGCTTAAAAAAGTTTTACCAAAAAGGCATCATCATCTTTTACCCATTAATAAAAAAGCCCTTGAAATTGGAATTTCACTCGCTTATCCAATATCATCCTCATAAAAGGCAATCACTATGAGAACAAACAATCCAAATCAATTTGACACCATTGAAGACATCTTGAATTTTGCCATTACTGAAGAAAAAGATGCTTATTTCTTTTATAAAAATTCAGCCAATAAAATAGTGGACCCTGATTTGAAAAAGTTTCTTCTCGTTTTGGCTAAAATGGAGATGGAACACTATAACATTCTTAAAAAAAAGTTAGAAGAATGTAATGCTAATTCATTTTGTCATCATGGGATTTTATCTTCATTTCATGAGGATGAATAACGGGGAGGTGTGCTTCAATTAAAAAAAACGATGATCTATCAACTCCAAAACGCAATCTGTGACATGTTTATCGCACCATGTCCGGGGAGATTAAAATTAAGGAATACACATGATTAAATACTTTCGAGAAATTCACGAATTGATGAGAAGTTACGGACGTGCAAGAATGGCCGTCGTCAATCCTCAACAAGAATATTTACACTATATCCTGGCTAAAACGGAGCAAAAAGAAATAATCGAACCGCTTGTGTTTGTAAATGATGATCCCGCCATTGCTGCTATAGAAGCCGTTGAAGCTGTTGCATCGGGAAAAGCGGATCTTCTGATGAAGGGAGACATTGATACGGCGCTATTGATCAAAATAATCCTGAATAAAGATTATGGTTTACGCACTGAAAAACTTTTATCCCATGTTGCAGTGATCGAAACACCATTTTATAATCGTCTTATGTTATGTTCTGATGGTGGTATAAACATCAAATTAAACGAGAAGACTGTACCGGCCATTGTAGAAAATGCATTATCGTTAGCTTCATCTCTAAATATTCAACAACCCAATGTGGCTTTTTTGTCATTGGTAGAAACGATCACACCAAAATTACCATCTACTAAGTTGTGGGAAATAATGACTAAGAAGTACAAGTCTGATAGACGATTAATCGCAGAGGGTCCTTTGGCTCTGGATGTTGCATTATCAGCCAGGGCAGCAGAGAAAAAATCTATCAAATCAAACATAGCTGGAAAGGCTGATATTTTTATCGGCCCAACTATTACGTCCATAAATATGATGGTAAAAGCACTTATGCTCGTTGGAGGCGCAAAGGGTGGCGGTCTTATTATGGGCGCAAAATGCCCAGTCGTTCTTTTATCCCGGTCTGATTCCAGGCGAACTAAAATGAATTCCATTTCACTTGGCTTACTCGCTTTGAACAGGAAATAAAATTGGATATTGAAAAGAGAATTCTTCTGATGCTAGGCCGTTGGGAGCTCGGTCAGTTCTGTAATTATTCGAAATAACTATTGATTTTCTATTTATTAGGCAAATGTCGACAGAATCGGGCGTTAAGAATTATTTATCTCCTTTTTTTTAAACACTAATCTTGCACAACTACTAAACAAATCCTTATTATTCATATAGGTTATTCTTATGCGTTTAATATTTATTGGCCCGCCCGGCGTTGGTAAAGGTACTCAAGCAAAACGAATTTGTGATCATTTTGGCATTTTGCATTTATCCACGGGAGAGATTCTTCGTGAAGAAATATCTCAAAATTCACTAGTCGGTCATACGGCAAAACAATTCATCGATAAAGGTAAATTGGTTCCGGATAACGTTTTATTGGATATAATGTCTATTCGTTTAAACCAAAACGATTGTAAAAACGGATACTGCCTTGACGGATTTCCAAGAACCATTCCGCAAGCTGAAGGATTGGAACTCATCCTTCAAAATCTACAGCGACCAATTAATGCTGTTATCAGCCTGGATGCAGATGAAAAAGAATTAATCCAACGACTGGTTTTACGTGGTAAAAATTCAGGCAGGACAGATGATACTTCAGATGTAATTAAACAAAGGCTCGATGTTTACAGAAAACAAACAGCTCCACTATTAGAATTTTATTCCCGGAGAAATCTATTACAAAGCATAGATGGCGTAGGGAAAATTTCAGAGATTACACAACGGATTTTAAACAGTTTAAGTTGATATGCTAAAAGTTGGACTTACAGGCGGCATCGGGTGCGGGAAAAGTACAGCCAGCGCATTTTTGAAAGAAATGGGTGCCTACATTTTTGATGCCGATACAGAAGCTAAAAAATTATTGACCGGTAATCCCATTGTTCAAAATGAATTGAATGCTGAATTTGGGACCGATATTATGGGCCCTGACAATACAATTTCTAAAGAGAAACTGGCTCGTATTGCTTTTCAAGATGAAGATCACCAAATACGTCTGAATTCAGTCGTTCATCCATACATATACGACTTGATCGATGAACATTTTCAAAAAATACTAAAGAAGAAAAAGCATTCTATATTCATCGTAGATGGTGCAATGATTTTTGAATCAGGGTATGATCAACATCTGGATTATGTGATCGTCATAACTGCAATGTTGAAAAACAGGATGGTGCGGTCTACATCCAGAGGAACGCTGACCAGGCAACAAATTCTTCAGCGAATGGAATTTCAATGGTCTGAAGAAGTAAAAACCGGGCTAGCCGATTTTGTTATCCATAATGACGGAACAGAAGACGATCTAAAAAAAGAAATTACAGGTGTTTTCCAGAAAATAACCTAACGGATCCGCTTTCTTAATGCCCGCGGCTTATCTAATATTTCTTTGTAAATCACAGCCATTTTCACATCCTGCTGTTTTTTAAAAAACGTTGTTTTTATTGTTTCTTTACCAAGCAATTTATGCTTGATTGTCCCAACCTGTCTACGATCCCTTATTGATGATAAATCCTTATGGGTAAGATGAATTTTTTCTAATGGAACTTCACTTTCGTATTCCAGGCTCGTATCTATTTCATCTTTGTAATCTACCGTATCAATAACAGGCGTGAGGATTTCCTCTTCTTTTACATCTTCTGATTCAGCAAAATCAGAAAAGAGTCCCTTTATAAACTCAGGTGCTTTCCAATCATTTGCCTCTTCTACTTTTTCTACTTCTTCCATTTTGGTATATGCTGCTTTTTGCTTTCTTTTCTTCATAATGGCTGAAAGCAAATATAATATCAGCAGAAATATCCAATAGCCGAAGTCTTCCATTAATCATCATCCTCAAATGTTTTGGTTTCTCCTTCACCTATATCGGATATGGATTGTCTCATCCCCGTATCTGCTTTGATATTTTGCATATTGTAATAATCGAAGATCCCCAAGTTGCCTTCCCTGAACGCTTGCGCCATTGCTTTTGGCACTTCTGCTTCTGCTTCCACTACCTTGGCTTGCATTTCCTGTGTGCGAGCTTTCATTTCCTGTTCTTCAGCTACAGCCATTGCTCTGCGGGTTTCTGCCCTTGCTTGAGCCACCCGTAAATCAGCTTCTGCTTGATCGGCTTGCAGGCTAGCGCCGATATTCTTACCTACATCAAGATCTGCAATATCAATGGATAAAATTTCATAGGCTGTTCCGGCATCCAACCCTTTGTGTAACACCGCCTTGGAAATTTGATCTGGATTTTCCAGCACAGCGGTGTAATTATTGGAAGAACCGATTGCACTTACAATTCCTTCTCCCACTCTTGCAATGATTGTTTCATCGGTAGCTCCACCAATCAAACCGGGGATGTTGGTTCTTACGGTCACGCGCGCACGTGCTTTCAATTCAATGCCGTCTCTCGCTACAGCAGACAAAAAACCCTCTTTTGGCGCATCAATCACTTTTGGATAAACACTCGTCGCAACAGCCGTCTGTACATCCCGACCTGCCAAGTCAATCGCAGTGGTTGTTTCGAATGTTAATGGAATATTTGCTTTTGCTGCAGCAATGAGTGCTACCACAATGTTTTGGACATGCCCTCCCGCGAGGAAATGCGTTTCCAGCATATCTGTAGTAATAGTTTGTAGTCCTGCTTTGTTAAGATTGATTACACCATCCACAATTAATCGTGGAGGAATTTTTCTCAATCTCATGCGGATAAGATCTATGATCGAAATGGGTCCTATACCCAAGCTTACTATAGACTGTACCCATAACCCCAAGGGGACAAAATAGAAAAACAGTACTACAAAAAGTAGTAAAAAGCCTAATAAAACAATAGATGCTATTTCCATATTTTCATTCCTTATTCTTGATTAATTTTTCTGACGACAACCCTGTTCCCGTCTACTGTCATAATTTTAATGGTTTCATTTTTATCGATATACGATCCTTCGGTAACTACAAAAATTCGTTTTTCACCCACCTGAACCCAGCCGGAAGGACGAAGATCTGTATCAGCGACGCCTTCTTCACCTAGGAGAGTCTCAAGTCCAATTGATGAATTATAACCTTTTTCCTTTAGTTGCGCAGTAGGTGAACTTAATTTTTTCCAAAAGTCTGTTTTGGTCATAAGTTTAAATAAAAACACCATACCGATGATTCCACCTAATATTCCAATGGTTAATCCGGTTAAAGCCATGGTCTGAATTTCCTGACCTACAGGCACATCAGGCAAGAGTAATTCATAAAACCCCCAAATTATTATACCTATGCCGGATATTCCTGCAATACCAAAACCCGGTATTAAAAATATTTCAACCATCAATAACGCGGCACCAACCAAAATAATTAATAAGTCAGTCATTGTGGCTAATTGTGCAATATATGATGCCCCTAAGGATAGGGCTAAGCAAATAGCGCCAAAAGTTCCCGGAAGTCCCCATCCCGGACTTTGCAATTCAAATAATATTCCAAGAAATCCAAACGTGGTCAAAAGGGAGGCTACAACCGGATTGGTTAAAAATCGTACAAAATTTTCAGACCAGTTTTCTTTAGCAGAGCGAATTGAAGCATGAGACAGTCCTAATTCTGCCAATACATCGTCTATTGTTTCTTTTTCTCCATCAGCCATTTCGTATTTAATAGCAGATTCTGTTGTGAGCGTTATCAACTTACCTTCCTTGCGGCCTTCAAGGTCAGTCACTTCAATGGAGTCACCATTAATAACTAAATGAGTAAATGTTAATTCTTCATCGACCATGCCTTTTGCGATATCCGTATTACGGCCACGTTTTTCTGCCGTTGATGCCATCTCTTCCCGCATATAGCTGATGACTTTTTCAGAGGCTTTCTTTCCTTGCATATCCACAGCTGTTGCCGCCCCGATAGTGCCTCCGCCTGTCATATAAATTTTTTCACAGGACAGCGATATTAATGCTCCTGCAGAAATAGCCCTACGATTGATGAAGGCAACTGTCAAAACTTTTGAATCAAGTATGGCGTCCTTGATTTGCGTGGCAGCATCCACGCGTCCGCCAAACGTATCTATATCAAAAATGATGGCCTTTGCTCCAGCCTCTTCCGCTGACGCAATCGCCCGTACGATATAGGGGGGAAGGCCTAAATCAATTGTCCCTTGTATGGGAACTCGATAAACAATCGTTTCAGCTGAAACAGTTGATATACATAAATATAGAAATATTAATATTCGCATTTTCATAATGTTATTTCAAATCAGTGTTAATTTTAATATTGTCACCCGAGAAATTATTTTATATTTAGTAATATTGCAGGACATTTTACGTACAAATGCGCTTTCATCATAAAATATCATATTACGCCTTAATTCTATTTTCAAGTTGGTTACGCAGTCTGTCTGAGACGGAACGCGACCGCCTGGGGTTACGAATTGCTTGTTTTGTTTATTATTTACTCGCGTTAAGGAAAAAAGATTCATCAAAAAATATTGCTATCGCCTTTCCAAACAAACGTAGTCAATCCCAAAACAAGATATTGAAAAACACTTATGCTTTTTTTGCAAAATCTTTCTTGCAGTTTCTGGCATTACCAAAATCGTATCGATTTGCTAACATTGATATTGAAGGGAAGGATTTACTGGACGATGCTATTAAAAAAGGAAATGGTGTTATTCTCGCCACCGGTCATTTCGGAAAATGGGAAATAATGAGTTCGTGGTTAGGATATACTGGATATGAGTGCTTTGCCGTAGCTCAACGCCAAGGAAATCGAGGCGCCGATTTATTTTTCAGAAATCACAGAGAAAAAACCGGTATGGCCATTATATACCGTAAATCTTCCTTAAAAAATATGTATCGAATTCTTGAAGAAAAAAAAATATTAATTCTTGGTAGCGATCAAGATTCTAAATCCCGTGGAGTATTTGTGAACTTCTTTAATAAACCGGCTTCTACTCCTAAAGGCGTTGCGCGTTTTCATTTAGAGACACAATCACCTGTGTTATTTATATCGTGTCATCATGGGAAAAATGAGCGGTATACAATCCATATTCAACCTGTCATACCAAATGGCATGCCAACAGTTGAATCCATCACGCAGGCATTCACAGATTTATTGGAGGAAAAAATTCGTCAGTTTCCTGAACAATATTTCTGGTTTCACAGGCGCTGGAAATCAAAACCACCTATTTCAAAATGAATATTATTCATATTGAATCCACTGATGCAGCTATGAAAGCATTTGATATTCTGAAGAGTGGTGGGGTTATTGTTTACCCAACAGACACAATTTACGGTTTTGGCGTTGATGCTAAAAACGATACTGCAATAAAAAAATTAAACAAAATTAAAGGTCGCCGACAATCAATCAGCGTCTTGACTCCTGATAAAAAAACAGCTCTTTCATGGGCAAACATTTCCGCTGAAGAAAAGGAACAAATTGAAGACAAACTTGGCGGAAATACGACTGTGATTTTTCCCGTAAAAGAAGGAATCGTTAGTCCGTTGATTTTAGGAAAAGATAATACTCTTGGAGTAAGAATCCCTCATCATAAATTCTGCAATACACTTTCATCAATGTATACGAACCCTATCACAACAACCAGTGTAAATAAACATGGCGCTTTTCCGTTGAATGATCCGGATATAATTATTAATATATTTGGACATGACATTGATTTATTAATAGATGGTGGAAATTTAGAGGGTAATCAGAGCTCTGTTGTGTTTAAACTAGATCATGGCGAACTCATCCAAATAAGATAAAAAAATGAAAATTATATATTTAATAATTTCTATAGTTACTATTTCACTCGGACAAGATTTTCCATTTAAGGTTGGAGAAAAATTAGTTTATAATGTAAAATTCAATATTATTCCATCAGGGAAGGCCTTTCTGGAGGTATTAGCCCATGATTCAATCAACGGAAATGGAGTATTCCACGCTCGGTTTACGGCAAAAACAAATTTAACATTTGATCCTATATTCAAAATCAGAGATCAAATCGATATTTGGATGGATAAGGAAGATCTCTATACTCATCAACTAATTAAAACAATCAGAGAAGGGAAATATCGTAAAAAAATCTCGACAACGATTTATTATAAAGATTCACTTGCGGTCATTAATTCGGACACAATAAAAATTCATGATGTGGTTCGTGATCCGTATTCATTGTTTTATTATTTAAGATCTGTACCTTTAGAAATTGGCCAAGTGTTAGAATACAAATCATTTGAAAATAAAAACACGACTCTGTTTAAATTATCTGTAACCGGAATAGAAGACATCATCGCTGAAGCAGGAACGTTTTCGTGTATTATTGTCCGACCTTATCGTAAAGGGAAAGCGCTTTTGAAAAATAAAGGTGATATGCAAATATGGTTCAGTAATGACGAAAAACGTCTGCCGGTACAAATACAGATTAAAATGAAGTTTGGTTCTATGCGGTTGAAACTAAAGGAAATTACTGAGCAATAAGTCGCCCAATATCATTTACAATTACTGTAACGACAAGTAAGAGTAAAAATGCCATACCAACTTGTTGAATAACTATTCTGGTCTTTATAGAAAGTTTTCGGCGCATGATTCCCTCTATGATTATAATTAGAATGTGGCCGCCATCCAATCCGGGGATTGGTAAAATATTAATAAATGCTAGATTACAGCTTATTAGAGCCATAAACGTTAAGAGTTTTGTCCAACCGGCTTTTGCCGTTTCACCCGCTAATTGAGCAATCATAATGGGACCGCCGAGATCTTTCAAAGATGCATCTCCGCTTGCCAACATTGATAGCGACATAACAATCAATCCAAATCCATTAACAGTTGCAATGGTTCCGGTTTGGATTGCTTCAACAAACCCTATCGGTTTAAAATTATATTTAGGTTTAATTCCTATTGCTCCAAGCGTATCTATCTTCCCATCAATCACAGCGACTTGGTATTTTGTTTTCACATCAATATCAAATTGTTTTACATCTCTTTCGATTGTTAATGAAATTTCCGTATTTGGCATCGTATGAATCTTTGAAGAAAGATCAGTCCATGTTTCTATCCCCTCACCATTCACCGATAAAATACGGTCACCCACCTGTAATCCTATAGCCTCCGCCGGCATATCAGGAACCAATTGAGCGATAACGGGTTCATTGGTAAATTCAGGAATACCTGTGTATTTGGCAACGCCGGCGAATAAAACAAAAGCCAACAAGATATTCATAATCACACCTGCGCTCATGACCCAAGCTTGAGCGAGGGGAGATTTGCTCATAAGTTCGTCGTCTGCATGGGTAATATTATCATCCAAACTTTCATCGATTGTTCCTGCCATTTTCACATAGCCGCCTAGAGGAATAAGGGCTAAACAATATTCTGTTTTGCTTCCTGTTTTGCCGGTTATATTGATTGTTTTTTCAATAACCGGTCCCCAGGTAAGTTTTCTATCTTCACTTAAATGATAAAAATAAACCCTGAACAGCCACCCGTTATCGATTGAAGTAAACGTAACCAATCTTGGCGGAAAACCAATAGAAAAACGATCCACTCGTATCCCAACAGAACGAGCAGCTAAGAAATGTCCAAGCTCATGTACAGTTACAAGAACACCTAAAACAACAATTGTAGCCCAAAGTGTAGTCATCAGAAATAATTACCTCAATTAATTAATTAAATTCATTAACAAAATCCGTTGTCCAGAGTTCCAAATCTAATATTTCATTCAAAGTGGGTTCTGCTATCCATTGATGAACGGCACATGCTTTTTCTATTACTTTTGGAATATCAGTAAACTTAATACGGCCATTTAAAAATTTATATACGGCATGTTCGTTGGCAACATTCAGAACGGCCGGTGTCGACCCGCCGCTTTCCAGTGCATCATATGCCAATTTTATACAGGGAAACTTATCAAAATCTGGTGCTTCAAATGTAAGATTATTTATCTTTACAAGATCAAGTGCCTCCCAGTTGGCTTCTACATGCCGCGGATATGACAATGAATATTGAATTGGTATTTTCATATCGGGTACACCTAATTGTGCTTTTACTGATCCATCTAATAATTCAACCATGGAATGAATGATGGATTGAGGATGGATGACAATATCTATTTGATTTGCTTCTAAGCCGAATAGCCATTTTGCTTCTATCACTTCAAGCCCTTTGTTCATCATTGTTGCCGAATCGATAGTGATTTTTTTTCCCATGTCCCAGTTTGGATGATTAAGAGCTTCTTTGGGAGTAATTTCAGAAAATGTATTGATATCTCTTGTTCTGAATGGTCCGCCACTTCCCGTCAATATGATTTTTCTAACATCGGATAAATCTTCTCCGGTTAAGCACTGCCAAATAGCAGAGTGCTCGCTATCAACAGGGAATATTTTAGCACCTGTTTTTGCTTTTATAGTTTCTATTACAGAACCAGCCATAACCAGACTTTCTTTATTGCTTAATGCTACATTAACCCCGGCATCAAGAGAGCGGATGGTCGGTTCCATTCCAGCGCTGCCAACCAAACCGTTCATTACAATATCAATGTCGTTTCTTCCGGCAATTTCTAGCAATCCAATTCGTCCTACCAAAACATCAATCGATTCAGGAATGTTTTCTTTAACATATTCAACTAACGAATCTTTAATAATAACTACTGCTTTTGGATGAAACACTTTTGCCTGTTCAATAAGTTTATCAGCATTTTTATTGGCTGTGAGATACACAATTTCTATTTCATCACCAAGATTTTGACACACTTTGAGTGTGTTTTCACCAATAGAACCGGTTGACCCAAGTATAGATAGACGTTTTGACATTAGAAAAATGACCTCAAAAGCTGGAGGTTAATTTGAATGAATTTAGAATGTATTTGTGTTTGAATATTGATATCAAACATTTTTAAATGATGTCTTGTTCCCAAAATGAAATATGTGAAAGCATTTTCACGCCTAGATGGAATTTTTTCATTATCAAAATTGCGAAAACTAGCACGATAATTATTATGACCAATCCCAAAGTTAATCGGAATTTCAGAAAGAGTTCTTCTCCATAAAATATTGAAATCGATCGATCTCACTCTTAGATGTGTCGGCCCCTCCAGCCACCCCAGACTAACTGAAGTCGCCCAGGTTTGTTCATGGTATTCCATCCCATAACCTGCTGCATTAACTGATTCATTTTTTGGTGACAGCAAATTCATTTTCCCTTTTAAAACTAAATTATTTGTGACGAGTATTTGTCCCTCAGCAATCGGTAGAAAAACGTGCGGATTTGTTTGTATTGATGTATTTGTCACATCCCAGCCTAAAGGAAACGATATGGCAATCCCAAACCGTTTGGTTTCTGATAAATCCATAAGCGCAGGTTGTCCAAGTGATAAAACACTTGATCTTATAATCGGTTCAGTTTGTTTTAAAAAATTATTGCTGTTTGCCTCAGAAAGATCAAATGAGAGCCATTGACCAGACAAGGGAACCATGATTACTAAAAAAAATATTACAATAAAACGAACCACCGTTTAAAACCTCCCCCATTTCAAATGATACCACGCTTGCTGGTTTCAATAAAATTCACTATAGCATTAATTTCATCGATCTTTTCAAAATCGGATTTAATATTTTTTAGCGCTTCTTTCCTATTTAATTCGTCTGATCTGAAATACAATCTATACGCTTCTTTTATTAAACTGCGTGTTTTACTATCGATACCACGTCTGCGGAGGCCAATTTGATTTACACCCGCAAATTTCAATGGTTCACCCGCTCCTAAAATATATGGGGGCACATCCTGAACCGCTCTAAATCCACCACCAATAAATACGTGATCTCCAATTTTAGTAAATTGATGTACAAGTACACCACCACCTAACGAAACATGCTCACCCAATTCAACATGGCCACCCAGCGTTGCCAAATTGGCCATGACGACATTATTTCCCACTACACAATCATGGGCAACGTGCGTACACGCCATTAACAATACGTCATTACCAATTTCTGTTGTTCCTCTTGCAGATGTTCCGCGATTAACAGTTACTGATTCTCTTATTATTACATTATTTCCAATATGAGTGGCAGTTTTTTCACCGGAGAATTTTAAATCTTGTGGAATTTCACCAATGGAACAATTGTGAAAAATTTTCCCATTATCTCCTATTGTTGTTTCGGCTTTTATGGTTGTGTGATTACCAATACTTGTATTGTCACCTATGCAAACATTTTCCTCAATAATGCTAAATGCCCCAACTGAAACATTAGCGCCTAGCTTTGCCTTGGATGACACCAAGGCAGTAGGATGTATATTTGTTGAGATGGTTATACTCCGACTCGATCAACAATATTGGCCATAATAATACCCTCGGCGACTTTTGTATCT
>CAZIFK010000031.1:0-24187 GCA_964538995.1 uncultured bacterium | reverse complement strand
GTGTGATATCCCTCGTTGCCGCCAAGCTGTGGTTCTTCTTTATTTTCATACATCTGATCAATAAGTTCCGGAGAAATAAACGTACCGAAGGTATTTTTTAGGAATCGCTTGTCTTTTTCCACAACCAGGAAGTTGTAGAGAAATATACCCAAATACGTTCCACCCATGGCAATAGTAGGGCGTACAATCTCCCACATTTTCAATCCGGTAAGAAATTCATTATACGTAAAAATCACCCAGGCAATGATAGCAATCAAAGGGACTAGTATCGTATATAACGACTTGGCCGGGATACTGACAACAATTCCCAGAAACACACATAAAATCAGAATAGCCCAAAAATTAGTCTCTACATTTGTAATAGATACAAATTCATTTTGCAGAATACTGTGAATCACATTGGCGTGGATTTCTACTCCAGAGAATGTTTCCTGGACCGGCGTATTCCTCAAATCCATAAGTCCTGGGAGAGATGCGCCTACAATGGCTACCTTACCTTTCCAATAGGACGGATCCAACAGTTCAGGATCCATACAATACATGTAAGGCAAATAATAAAATGTTTTAAAAAATCCGTAATAATTCACATACATACGACCTTTTTCATCGATGGGTATTTCGCGCACAATTTTACCGGTGGTATCCCGCATCGTTAATATCAATTTTTCAAAGTCATAGTTCAGACCGTTTTTCGGGACACCGAGAATATCCATGGCGGCTGCCATTGTCAAAGATGGATACACATGATTGGGACCTTCAAACCAAATGGCTGTCGGTGAACGGCGGATGATACCGTCATCATCCTGTGGAAAATTGGCGCTACCGTTCCCAACTGATGCTTGTAAAAGATCAGGAAATGTATTCCCCAGACGATCTGCTTTCGGTAACCGCCTTGCCTGATCATCCGATAATTGTATTAAATGATCGGGGCGGTCGTAACCTTCCGGTTCGGAATCCATTTTATAGAGAAAAATCAGCGTGTCTTCCTCTTCAAAAACCAAGGCATGATACGTTTTCTGGCTTTCGTAAGTTGAATACACCATACGTGTGGGATCATTACTCACCAGGAACTGATTCGTAACATCAGCTAAATACTTATCCCTCGGCGTATCTTCGCTGTTTAATGCATTGATCAAATCAAAATTGAATGTGTTTTCCGGATCAAAAATTATATCAAAAAGAATTGCTGCCGGTTCACCGGAACTTACCACATCAATAAGCTGGCCATGATATGCTTGTGGCCAATTGTAAAAGCGTCCAAGCCCTCCTTCCTCCACCGGGGCCGCGGATTGCTGTTCAATATCAATAATAACTACCGTATCTATAGATGCTTCTTCCGCACCGGCCACCCTTGCCTTCATGCGGGCATCATAGGATTGATATTCATATCCATCTAATAGATCCGTAAGGAAAAAGCCTTCTGCATTGGTACCAAAAGCAACAAGAAAGCCTACTATTAGCCCAATGAAAGCACCTATGCCCAAGCGTTTTAAGAGTTCATTCATTATTTTTTATTTCATACTATTATTACGGTGATGATTAAACATATGAAACCTTGAATCTATCCATATATTATAACTCCTCTTTCCAGTTTGCCAATTTGAAATATGTAAGAAGGGTCACCCGCCTGAATGATCCCGATGGTTTTAAGAGGCAGAGTAAAGAAGCATTCAAAAACCTTTCATTTCCCCCTGTCATCCGATGTATTTTTGTCATTTTTTTGTATTATAGTACTCGGTCATTTATCTAATCTTCCACCACCCCTATCAACTGTGGCAAATAGTTTTGGTGGTTCATAAATCCCCTCCTCATACGAGGAGGGGTCTCGGGGGTGGTGTTAAACATTGAACCTGTTCTTTTATCATGCGATTAACACTTGTCCGTTCCATAAGCGGATATGCAAGAGTAAAAAAATATTTGATAAATTATATAGCTTAATAATCTTATTCTTCAGCTGCGTCTAATTCCTTATTCCACTTAACAAATTCCAGATCTCCGTCTTTTGTCTGATCGAACTCAAACATGTGGTATTTGCCATCTTTACGGACATTGATTTGCATACCTTCTGCCAAGGTAACCCACTCTTCTAATGTTACTTCATAAGGGCCGGAAACTTGCGTAGGGGCTTTGGTTTCTGTAACAGGTCCAAGGGTGAATTTCGGTTTACCGGTAGGCGCAACGCCTGGCGCAAAGGATTTTCGTTTGTCCTGACGTTCATCGATTACGTTTTTAGCGGCATTCACATCCACTTTTCCATTATATACCAGCACCTCACTCTCATCTTCACCTGCTTTTGCCCGGTACTTAGTACCGCGAATGGCTGCCACAGCCGTGGGCATACGTAACTGCACATTCTTCTTTTCACCAAAGGCTGCTTTGGCAGATATAAAGACATTCCCTCTTTTCAGTTTTGCCTTGAAATTCTTCACCATGGGTTTCACATTTGCTTCGTTCAATTCAAGTTCAGAATTTTCGCCAAGGCGGATTTTACCGCCACCCTTTAGGGTGATCTCGGCACGGGACTTTGCTGAAGTACGGACTATGTCCCCTTCAAATACCGGACGATTTGGCTTGGCTTTTTCCCAAGCATCATTCCCTGATGATTGAACTTCAACCTTTCCTAATGGCAGGGAAATTTTCCCAAATTGCTTTCCAGCTGAATTGGCGCTTGTTGCGAATGCTACCATTAGCAAAATGGTAAATATTATTATTCGAATTATTTTATTGTGCATTAAAAAACTCCTACAATATTTATGGGAAATTTCGCTGGAAATTATTGGTTTTCAAAAGAAACTTACCACAATATCAGTCAAATCACAGGAGAATTAATTACTATTCTCCCTTGGGATATTCCACCAACGGACAGAGACTTAGCAATCTTCACTGTTCCACCGGTTACTACTCAACCGTTCACCAGTTACTAATAACCACTCACCAAACTATTTCACCAATACCATTTTCTTTGTATTCATGTGGAGTAATTGTCCTTTTTCATTTTTCATGATGGTTTGATAGAGGTACAAACCGGATGGTAATTGACGGCTGGCATTGTCCCTGCCGTTCCAAATTATCTGTCGATAACCGCTTTCCATAAATTCATTATGGATCAACGTTGTTACTTCCTCACCAAGGATATTAAATACCTTCATTGTAACAACAGCATCTTCAGCCAATTGAATTCTAATGGCTGTTACCGGGTTGAAAGGGTTAGGCGCATTCTGATCCACAGCAAATTCACTGGGGAGGATTCCTAATTCAATAATGGATTTTGATACATTTTCCGGTAAACCGATAATCACCTGAAAGTGATGATCCTTTTCATCTCCTATGCTGACATATTGATAAGATGCACTTGAACGTAAATCATGCTGGATCATGTTATCCAAATCAACCAATACAGCATCAAATTCTCCGGGAATATTTTGAGTATCAAACGCTTCGAAACTGATCTGACCGGCCATGTTTGACTTCACAAAAACGTTCCAGGAATAGTTTTTGTCGCCTTCCTTGCGGATATCCTTGCTATAGATACCCTTATCTTTCCAATCAGCATTTTGGATAGCCAACTGCACATAACTACCTATAACAGGCGGCTCATGGGCATCCATGCCGTCTCGTTCATTTTCGGCAAGTGGATGGATGCCAATCCTATTTGCAAAATCATGATAACCATTGATAGTTGCATGTAAATCTATTTGCCATCCGCCTTCCATTTGTTTTTGGGAACCACCTGAAGGTTGATGATCAAAATCCAGTAGTGCTCCATCTTCATTAGACCAAATCCAATATCCTTCGCCTGGAACCATTTCACCTGCATTCACGTAACCACTGCCATTATAGCCGTACAGGGTCATTTCTACATCACCTGTTGCAGTTACTCGATCTGGGAAATCCAAACTAAAGGCATAGGGATTGCCAACCATATTCCAACCTGGATCAAGGGTAATGGTATAGGTGTTTTCCAATGATGTAACTTTGCCGCTGCCGCCTGCCAGATTCACGCTTTCACGGGATACTACCCAAAATGCATTCCCGGGCTTAAAACTGCCTGAATTTTCATCATAACTCCCACTACTATTATTATAACTGAATGAACGCCATTGTGCAGGATCATAATCCCCCAGATTATTTTCCAAGACGCTTTTTACACCATCATCATCCAAATCCCCCGGGAAGGAAACCATGGCGTATTGTTCAGCGACTATCGACCTGAATGTATACGAATTGAAGTATACAGGTACTTCAACCCAATCGGATGTGGATTCAAATCCGTTATTACTGTTTGCATAGACTTGTACCATTAATCCTTCCATGGTTACTTCACCGGCCGGAATGATTCCAGTCCATTCCTCATCTTGAAGAGAATCCAAATCAATAGATACAGTTGTTATATCTCCGCCTTTATAATATTTGCACAATGCTGTTTCAATACCTGAACTCGCGGTAAGGTCCACGGATATACTTACATTATTGTCAATATAGGCGTCCCCGCTGGTGATGGAAAAATTACTTATGACAGGAAAGTCAGGGGAATCGGCTACAAGATCAAAATCAACATCATTTGCAAATCCGCCTGATACAGTAAACTGACCGCTTTCACCATACAATTCGCCACTATCAGCGCTCGAGTTAGAATTTTCGTCTAAAAAAGCTTTTACTTGCCAACCAACGGCGTCCCCAATGGAAGGATCATCAAATTGATAGAATTGATCACTGGGAAAACTTGCATTCAATTCTATCTGATGATTGGGGTCCCATTCATTTCCTCCATTTCCCGGATCGAACAAACCGATAATAAGTTGTCCTGATCTGGTTTCATTGGAATGGATGTTCCCCTCCACATGCCCCCCTGCAGTTCCGGGTGGGAACGAACGTTCAAGAGATTCATAACGAAGCCCGGTCTGGTCATACATGTACATTTTATAGTAATAATTATTTCCTTCTGTAATGTCATTATCCCGCCAGGTGACCACATTGACATCTGTTTCCCCGTATACTAAGGGAGAAGATTCGGTTATGCCGGGATTATTGACTTGTCTGCGCAGTTCTAAATTTACAAATTCTCCATCCGGATCGGGCCAACGGTCCCAATTAAGATCAACATAATTAGTTGAGGAAAGGCCAAACCAAAGGAATATCCCGGCACTTCCGCCAAGCGGCTCATCCGGATCCCAAGTAGGGTTGCCCGAGAGTGTGGCGTGGCGGTTGAAACCACTATCATCTATTAATTGATTTCCGCTGCCTTCATTACAATTATACAAAAGACGGGTGTTCGTAGTAGGATTATAATCCTGAGTCCAGGGATCAAAATTGTTTCCCTGGTATAAGGCAATATCGCTGATACGAATGACATCGGCAAAGCCATCAAAGCCTTCCCCAATTCGCAGGGGACTAGAGCTACTGGATAAATTCCCACTGGCTGGCTGAGTGGCCACGACCACACCATCCCAATATAACCGCATATTACTGCCATCATAATCTCCCGCAATATGGTGCCATTCAATGATACTCGGAGTAAATACCCAGTTAATTTCTCCAATATTGAATAATGAAAATCTAACGGTTCCGTCGCCAACATAATCTAAGAACCCCCACTCTGCCCTGTGAATAAATTCATAAATCCCAGAAGCAACGGGACTACTATGCAATTTAATAAACATTTCCATTGTGATCTCCGGACCGCCGTCCAAAGCCGTGAAGTCGGTTTCCGCATATCCGCCCATACCAAAATCAAAGGAAAAACCGCCACTCGGCGAGCTAAATCCAGCTTGAATCTCGATGATCTCTGCATGGCAGCCGCTGTCTTGATTTCCGCCTACCTGGGTGATTATAAGCTGAATCGCGTCGGTAGTGAAATCAGAGAAAAAGTAGGTTTTATACTTGTCCGGGTTAGGATTATCGATATCGGCAACCTGGATCCAGGAATTGCTACCAGCATCCCATAAATTAATGCTGCCCGAGCTCATCCAGTTACAGGGAACCTCAAGATCCCAAAAGCCATTGGTTATGTTGATTTGGTTGATTGTCTGGGAACCGTTCTGGAGTCTAAACTCATAAGAAAAAACAGGAACGCCCCCCAACCCGCCGGAGGTATTTATGTCTCCGTCAACCATAGCTTCCATAACTCCTACATTTGCGGGATCGCAGGCATTACCATCAGCACCCCCACAAATTGGAACCAGGGGTTCTACCCGAAAGTCCCCACCGCTTGCCAACTGTAAATCGACATTCTCTAATACGGTCGAGGCCGAAATATATAAATCACCGGTAGTAAAATACGGTTCGCCGCCATCGTATTGATTATTATCATTTAGATCAAAAGAAGCTTCAACACGGTATGGTCCGCCTTCCGCTATGGCTGGATCTTCGAAGAAATAATTCAAATCAAAGGGAGGATCCTCGCCCCATTGCTGTACCAATGTACCGCCACCGGGCAAATATAATATTATCTGAACCTGACCAAAAGGATGATCTTCCGTCAAGGTAACACTCCCGTCGATTCTTCCCCCGCTAGATTGATCAAAATAGTACGCACCCATATCAGCCATCGTGCCATCGGGATCGGGATCGCTGGTGGGATCGCCAGAATCAATACAGGGGGAACTTGTTTGTAAATGAAAATCGCCATTTGCAGCATCTACAAAATTAGGATTGGCGTTAATGTTGCCGGCACCCCAGTTCACCGTACCGTTGTTATTGGTGACGATGCCGTTAAGACCGCCCTGGACATCGGAATAGGTGATTGTAACTGTATTATTGGGACTCCCGCCATCTGAAGAGAACCAAATTTCATCAGGTATGTTGCCCCAGAGAATGGAGTTCACAAAGTACGGGTTGGAGGAATTCCAAAAAGAGATCCCACCACCGCCGCCACCCACTAGAGTAGCTGTGTTACCATTCACCGTCACATTCACCAAAGTCGGGCTAGAAGCATTGCAAAAAATCCCGCCACCACTAATTTCCGTCGTGTTCCCACTGATAACCGTATTCACTATATTCGGGCTGGTGGGCCCTCCTAAGTAAATACCGCCGCCATGGGGCTCTGAGCTATTTCCGCTGACAATCAGATTTTCCAAACTCGGGCTGGCACCGTCGCAGTGAATACCACCTCCTGCCCAACTAGGACCCGTCCACCTGCCGTTCTGAATTGTAAATCCAGAAAGTACTGCGGCTGATGTCTCCTCAGTATTAAATGTCACTACACTTCCACCAAAATTTCCATCAATGATCGTTACTTCAGGTCCACCAGCGGATATAACTACTATATTTTTCCCATTAAAATTGATTCTTTCGATATAGGTACCTGATTGCACCAATACCGTATCACTATTATTTGAAGCATCAATTCCAGCTTGTATTGTTGAATAATCAGCAGGTACATTAATTGTGGCTGAAAATCCCACTTGATTTAATAAAACTAAGACAAAGAAAACGAGAAATAGCGAGAACCGGATGGAGAATCCATTTGCCTTCTGCATGCCCTGTAGTTGCGACCTGTCCCGTCCGCTTGTCCGCCAGTCGGCGGATCGGGCACTTTTTTCTTTTCTAATAGAGGATGTGCAATTCATATAATGCTTGATTATATTTTTCATCGTCCACCTCCAAACATTAGTCTGGGTGCAGGTGGCGGATCGGGTGGTAAGGCTAAGTCTCCCTCTTCACCTCCTATTATGTATAGATAATAATAAGCCCCTCCACCGGCTGCTGCCAGGGCGGTTGTCCAAAAAAGGAATCTTCCTACACCACCTTTTTTCTTTTTAGCGACTTTTGGTTCTTCAATCTTCATACCGGCTCGCTCTTTCAAAGCATCGGGTGGTTCTAATCCAAACAATTCCCAGGCAACCAGCTCAACTTGGGTAATCAACCCATCGACTTCACCCTTATAGGTTTTATTTACAGCTTTTATGGTTTGTCCGGTTTCGACAGAAAACATTTTAGCTTCGATGGTATATGTGTTGCCAATTTTACCAAAAGAACCGGAAACCATTTGCTGTACGCCCAAGAGCGCCCCTATTTCCACCGCACATTCTACAGTGGTACACCCTGATTGCTGAAAGCCTTGCTCTTGTAAAATTTCTTTCATTTGGGAGCGGTCCACCAGAATACAGGCATTGGTATTGACCAGTTCACCGGCCAGACGCTGTGTAAGTGTAACAGCCTCCATGGTTGTAATTCCCAATCCATCAAAATCGATTACAGCAGTTGTAATTTTGGTATCAGTATCAATTTCGGGACTTTGCGAAACAAGAAAGCCAGAAAGTAAACTAATGTAAATAATACAAAATTTAATTTTCATAGTTTATGTCTCTTCTTTTTCGTACAAAGTTATACGTATAAATGTAACCTCAAACTAATTCAATTCCTGTGATGAAGGCAACATATGATGTAAATAAAAAGTAATGCCTCAGTTATGGGTTCAGGAAGAAGCACACGCTAATTGTCATGACAATTATTTTTATTTTAAGGTGAACTATTCATCAAGAGTACTTCTATTAAACTGGCAATGGTTAGTCGTAAGAAAATAATTAAAATTATCACAGGACTTGAGTCAGTAATTCTACGAAGGAGAAGAACTGACTTAAGGACTTGGGTAATATTGCCATCGTTTTTAACTCAATGGCTACGCCGATTAAGTCCCTGTCTGCCGAAGCGACAGCGCAGGCAGGAAGTCCGATTCATACGATTATCTGGTGCCGGAGTAATAATGACTTCGCCGCTTCATTACACTTTGCCCCAATCCTCCGATTACGCTATGGCTTCGGTGGATAAACTTCGTTGCACTCGATGACAAGTTTGGTGTTTTTCCATTTAAGCGCTATTGATATGAGACTCCTAACGGAGTCCCACTAAATAAGTTGAATAACCTCGTAGAGGTTACATGTTTATAGAACTTAAAATAAACGATTACTGAACTCCGTAGGATGTTCAATGATTGGCTTTTCTATGAGAAATAAATTAGTTGGGACACCCAAATCAACCATAGCAATAAATTTAAATCTTAATATTACTAACTTTAGAGGAATTGTAAGCTCAATAATAAACTCGTTGCGAAACTCAGGAAATATTATCTTTACGAGTTACAACTTTAGTTGTGTCGTGGCAATTTTCTGACTTCAGCCTATCCAAGGGGATTACTTCTTCTCCACCAAATGGCGGATCATCGTAATGACATACTATTTTATTTTTTCAGTACGCATCACTGTAATAAGCCAATATTATAAATAAAAAGGGCTTCTTTTACTTAGAAGCCCTTTTTAGAAGGTACTGTTTGTTGGTTCTAATTATTTAACCATAATCATTTTTTTAGTTTTATTCAGGATCATCTTTCCAGAAACGTCTTTGATTCTTGTTGTGTAAAAATAGACTCCACTGGCGACTCGTTTTCCGTCACGATTCAATCCTTTCCAAATCATATTATGGTACCCTGCCGGACGAAGTTCATTATCAAGTATACGAGTGACTTCTTTTCCTAATATGTTGTAAACAATTAGATCAACAATTGCAATATCCTCTAAAGTGATCAGGATCGATGTCTGCGGGTTGAACGGGTTCGGATAATTTTGGCTGATGCTGTATTTATCAGGATAAAGGTCAACGCCTGCGTTATTTTGGCTTAAGAAATCCTTTGTTCCGGCAATAAAACGAATATTGTGAATCGTTTTAGAATTGCTAACAGCGTATCTATAAACGGGATTCCAGCGCAAATCCTGGGCGACGCCTAAGGTTACGTCAATGAGAAATACATCGAAATCCGATGGGATATCATTATGCCCTTCAAAATATAGATACACATTATATTTATTATCTTCCGCAGCCATTTCCATATCCCAGAATTCACCGTCTTCTTTGATCGAACGGATGTCTTTCGTGTATATGTCTGGATTTTGCGCCCAGTCACTATTATTCATTCTCAGCGAAACACCACCCGGAAGCATGGGCGGTTCAAAAGCGTCCATATCATCATATTCATCGTTAGCTGTTGCTAATACGCCAACTGTGTTTAATTCATCAACACCCAGACCGTTTCTGGCTTTAATATCTACCAGCCACTCGTTTTCCATTAAAACAATCTCTTGCTCTAATCGTTTGGCCATACCGCCATTGCTTTTCCTCGGTGTGATATAAATCGTATTTGCCGTCGTCGATTTATAAATATATCCTTTCCAAGGCTCAATTTCGGTGGGATTTGTCCAACTTCCATCATAGGTATACAAGTTATCATCACCGGCTAAGTTTGTTGAATCGTTAATATATACATTCGTCAGTGGTATGTTAAAATCATAAGGATTCCCAAACATGATCCAATCACCGGTGGACAGTGTAACGGGGAAGTCTGCGTCTGACGCAACCGTTCTGGTTTGACCTGTATTAATATTTAAGCCAGGATCGTTCACAATAAGGAAATAGCCTGAACCGGGTTTGATGGTTGAAATATTGGCAAATTCAGCCCAAGCACCGCTTCCACCATATTCAAATAACCGCCATTTGGTATCGTCATACTCACCCAGATCATCCACCAGAATATCCGTAGGTGTACTATTGGCAGCTTGCCCCGGGAAGGACAATAGCTGATATCTAGTGACAGCAGAACCATTTGGAATTCCTGTGGGCCAACGATCCGTGCTTGAGAGTCCTCCCGTAATAGTTATGGAAGTTGAATAATATCCTTGGGATGGTTTATACGTCTCATTGCCGGCTGCATCTCGGGAATAGATATAATACTCCAGACCAGAAGAGGTAACAAAACTACTTGTAATATTAAAGGAATTTAATGTTGTCATATCCACCGGCCCTTCCCATTGAACCTCACCGCCTTTTCGGTAATATGCCTCTGCTATCTCGATTCCGGATGGATCATCAGTAAACGAAGCTGTAATGGTTACATTTGTATTTTCCGTTCCTTCAAGAACTGGGTTATGTGAAATATTCGGGCTGGTGAAATCAACTCTGAACGTTTGTGGATTGCTGGTGGTCGTTTCGTTACCGGCGCTGTCAAAAGCCACAACACTCCAACTATGTGTTCCCTCAGCGAATTCACTTGGAACCAGATAGGTTGTAGAATCGGGATCAATCGTATACACATCGGACGAATTGATAACCAGATCATAGCGTTCTAAACCTGCCATGGCATCTGAAGACGTATTCCATTGAAATCGAAAATCGGATTGATTATACCAGTCATCCATGGGATATGATAATGTAAAATTATCCGGGGCAGTATTATCCCATTTTGCTTCAATTTCTTTTGCATTACCACTATTTTCATTTCCTAGGTTATCCTCAAGCCATACATTAATTAATGAAACAGCATTATTGTCCAATTCTATATTTGACAGACTTTGAATCCCCGGTCCTGGAACATAGTTTTCGTCGCCTCCATCAATAGTGTAATGGGCGCCTGCAATCCCAGAGTTCTCGGGAGGATTAGTCCAAGATATAGTGAAATTATTAACACTAGTCCACCCAATGGGGTTAATGGTCATATCTACTACAGATTCTGGCGCTGTAACTTCATAGAAATTATATGTCCCAGATTGAGATGAGATACCATTGGAACTAAGCTGCATCACAAAATCGAAACTCCATGTGACGTCTGATTTTACTTGCAATGTTATTGCAGCAGAACCGTTTTGTGTTACTTCGTCGGAACTAACAATATTAACAAAATCAGCAACGTTTGATGGTACAAATTCCCATGTGATCGGTGTCCCATTCGCAATGCTATTTCCGAATTGGTCAATAATATTACCGCTAATTTCTCGTTCTTCATTCTGATTAATGGTCATATCTGATTCTTCAATAATCCAAATTGAATCCGGAACACCTGCCACCACTTTGAAATAACCGCTTTGGGCAAATATTCCATTGTCTTCAATAGAAACAGAATTCAAATCATTTGTAGTTGTCGATGTATAAAATGTATTGCTTACCCGTCCCCGTAGGTCAGCATGGTTCGTGATGTTATTATCAAAAGTTCCGTCTGTAAAACCAGCATTTTCCCAATTGATTGTTGAACTTGTCTTATAATGTCCTATTACATTAAACACCTGGGCAGCTACTGTTACACCACCACCTGCTAATGAACTGGAATCCGGGCTGACCGGAATTGTGTCAGCAGGAAGTGGATATAAAACAGTAATGTTGAGTGCAGCATATCCGCTTTGATCATGAAAATAACTTCCTGCGTCAGCAAAGGTATAATCAGGGTCAAGCCAAATTTCAGTCGTATCCAGGTCAATAGCTGTCGCGGAGCTTTTTAACATATAATCACCGATACCGTAATTTTCAAATTGATCTGTACTGCTAATAAATGAGCCCGTATTAATAGTTGTACCGCTGCCCGAAACGCTGCCTTCCAGAATTGAGTAATTCAATGTTACCGTTCCATCATTCACAACCATCGAAGTACTGTTTTCATTTCCTGCAATGGTAACATGCTCAATAGTGGCGTTTCCATTGATGGTCAAAGGAATAAAGTCTGCTCCCACATCCTGGATAACCATATAAGAATAAACATCATCTACTGCTCGTCCGGCAGTTGCCGAAGTGATGACAACTCCGCCGTAGAAAGAATCGGGATCTGTGCTTTTAAATGAAACGGGGTTCCGGGCAGTTCCACTGATACCCAGCAACCCTTCTACTGTTAGAGTTACCCCAGGTTCAAAATAAACTGTTCCACCAGCATCGACGACCATTGTATCGCCTTCTGCCACTACTAGATCATCCGTAAGAATTGCAGATTCTCCACCAGCTATTTCTATATTACCTGATGTCGCACCACTATAAAAATCTCGCAAAAGAGGGAAAGCTCCCATATCTGCTACTGTACTGTCAGTATCATAAGTCATTGTTGGATCTCCTGCATCAATACAGGGACTTTGAATTTCGATCCTAAAATTTCCATCAGCAACGTTAACAAACAGAGGATCATCACTAATATTACCCGAACCGATAAAACTGCCTTCAACTGCTGAATATGTGATCGTGGGGGTACCAATTATGGAGCTAGTATTATTCCAAATAATTGAATTCGATACTGCAACAATTCCAGTTGAATTATCATTGATACCGACCGCATTGCGGGAAATTGTCATATTGTACATGGTTACGGTGGCTGAATCATTGATGGTCACCCCATCATGATTGGAGTTCTCGATTAACAGGTTATGCAAGGAAACTGCTGAGCCATCGTTGATTTCCAAAACGTTGTTATTGCCATGTATATTTGTTAAATGCAGATCAGAAAGATTGGGGGTTCCTCCTGTGATTTTAAAAGACCCGTCAATCGTCACATTATCCGGCACTCCACTATTGCCAACAATCGTGATATCCTTACCCCAATTATTTAACAACTCATTATAATTCCCGGGTAAAATCCTGATTTCATCATCATAAATCGCACGGTTCAACGCATGTTGAATTGTTTTGTGCGGATTAAACTCTGTCCCCATATCCGCCGTAACATCGTCAGAGCCGGTTGGGGAGACATACCAAAATTGTTTGGTATAAGCACCTGGAGCATCGAGTATATTTTCATAGGCGCCCATATCGGGTATACTATCCGAGCGAGCGGTGCCTTCCATATCATAGAGAACGTTGGCACTTCCACTTGCTATACCAATAACCGGAGACCAGTTCTGTAAATGAAAATCACCGTTTAATCCATCAACAAAACCTGGGCGACCGTTATAATTGCCTATTCCCGTTTTCCCGCCCATCACATCCGAGAATACGACAGAAACACCATTATCCACCGGACTGTTATACCAGATGATGGAATTGGAAATACTGATATCTCCGCTGAAGCTGATATTATCATCTCCCCTGTTGCCCACTGCGGTGGAAAAATCAATCAACACATCACCACTACCAACAGAAACAGCGCCCGATTCTGCAGCATGGTTTTCTAAAAAGACACAGTTGACAAATCGGGAGCGGGAATCGGAGGCATATACAGCTCCGCCTGAACCGGAAGGTGCAGAATTATTTTCAAAAATCACATTTTCGAATACAGGATCTGCACCAGAAATAATCACTGCACCGCCATTTTCTGTTGTTAAACCATTCTTTATGGTAACTCCTTTTATCAATACAGAATTTGTTTCTTCATTATTGAAGACAAAGGCACGTCCAAAATTTTCGCAATCAATTATCGTGCTGGCAGATCCGGATGTTGAACGAATGACCCGGGTGATTCCATTCATGCTCAATTCTCTGTTACCTAAGCCGCTGTACGTTCCGGCTGCCAGTTCAATGGTATCCCTCATAGATGTTTTATTTAATGATCCCTGGATGGTTTTTAATGCATTCGCCGGTGTTAGGCCGTCGTTATTATCGTTTCCATTATTGTCTACATAATACACCGAACGGCGTGATTCAGCGTTCTGATGTTCAATGGGGCCAATGTCCGGTAATGTGCTGTCGGGTTGGGGTCGTGCATTGCCCAGAAAATCAGTTGATGGAACATGTTTGTCCTGATCGCTGAAATAATCATAATAGTTTTCAAGACCAAGCCCAATGGCACCAGAGTATTCTGATAAGGAGAAATCGCCTGAAGCTGGATCTTCTATCTCCGGATCAAACGTATAGTTTTCTCCAAGGAACATAACCTGAGACCCCTCCTGCAATATGCAGTGGTCAACTGTATTGGCAGTATTTATATCGCTGGATTGATTCGCCCCGCCTGCAGTATTATCCCAAAATATTGAGTTAATCACGCCTATGCTGGCATTACCAAAACCAGAAATTGCACCAAAACTGGTTCCTGCATGATTTTCCAGGAATAATGAATGAACAACCTGCAACACCGTATTGTCTTCGTCAACTATAATAGCTCCACCTTCGCCATTCGATGAATTTTGATAAAAAATGCAATTTACTATTTTAACATCTGTTCCACCAGTAATACCAATAGCTCCACCATTTTGGTCAGCAAAATTATTGGAAAATATCGTATTCTTAACAATTATTGTGCTGTAGTTATTACCATTTGACATTGATATAGCACCACCCCAGCCTGAATTCGTATTGTTCTGGAAAATACAATTTTTTATTTTGAGTTGGCTTTGGTTGTGGATTCCTATTGCGCTTTCGGTAGCATTTTTTATTGTAACCCCAATCACTTTTGAAGTAAACGTTTCACCGCTTTGGAGCCATAGAAAGTTTCCATTATTTTCAATATCAATAATGGTTGTATCCGGGCCGTACATGCTCATAAGGACAAGGTTTTTCACGCCTTCATTCCACACATCGTTGTTGTATTGAAAATCCAGGTTGCGATTTTTCGTACCTGTATACGTTCCGGGCATTAACATGACGGTATCGCCGTCTACGGCTGTTTCAATAGCGTCACGTATGTATTTTAATGGATTATCAAAGCTTCCTTCGCCGCTAATTGAACCATTGTCAGTATCAACAACCCAGACAGGTCCTAGGAAAAAAGGTGATGTTTTTACCTGGATAGAAGGAGAACTTTCAAAACCACCCGTATCTATAGCGGTTACGTAGAACCAGTAATCTTCGCCATTGGTCAAACCACCAACGGTGGTCCGTGTTGTAAACCTTCCGGAAACGGTATCATCTACCGTAAATGTAATTGAATCATCGCTGACGTAAGCAACATATCGATCTACATTCTGATCTTGGGAAAAATCCCAGTCCAAAAGAACGGCTTGATGAAGGGGCGTTGCCACTAAATTCTGGACAGGGGCAGGAAACGGAGATGTTGTCAATTCATGTTCATAGGCTCCCAAGTCTGGATTTGTACCGGATGGATTTACTCTCGCATTTCCGGCCAAATCAACACCATCAATCGTCACTGTATTTCCGGTTCTGGGACTCGTATATTGCGTTGTACCAGCCCCCAAGGCAACGGAAGCCGGGCTCAGGGTATAATCACCTGTGCCTGGATCGGTAAATACGGGATCAAAGGTCAAACCGGAATTATTATCAAATCCAGGTACTAAATCACCGTTCTCCACCAACGAGTAGAGGATTTCCACATCACCATTAGCCCCTTCAACAGGACTATTATCGGAGCGCAGGGAATTATTCCAGAGGATGGAATTGTAAATAAAAGCATTTTCAAACGCAATCGCTGCTCCTCCATTAGAAGATGTATTGTCTGTAATTGTGACATGCTCTATGATGACCTGAAAATCGCCGTTGTTCCTAAATGCGCCGCCCATAGATTCATACCCAACAGTGGCTACCGTGGTGTTACCAGCGAAGAGACTATTTTTGATCACCAACCACTTATCAGCTTCACCCCAGTTCTGAACGTATAGGGCGCCACCCGAATTCCAGGCGCTATTGTCAAGGAAAGTACAACTGTTAAACGTTAATTCGGGAGAATCGGAAAAAATGGCTCCACCTTGACCATTCCAGGTATTGGTATTCGTGGTTTGGTTATTGGTAAAAGTACAACTATAAAATTCGGGTGCACTGTAATAATCAACGTTGTTTTCATTCCGAGTAGTTATATAGATGGCTCCACCTTGTTCGGGTGCGCTGTTACCATTGAATTCACAATCCACAAAGACCGGGGAGGAACCCTCGATCCAAACAGCGCCACCATTAGAATTGTTGGACTCATCAGACACATTCCCAGTAAAGATACAGTTCCTAATCAACGGGTTGGCTTCCGAGTATTGCTGAAGATTCCAATCATAGCTGCCGCGTATGATGAGAGCACCGCCATGGGCATACCCGCCATTTTCATATCCGCCACCATTCTGAATGGTGAATCCAATGACCTGAGTTGTCGTATCACAGCCTTGATCAAAATTTATAAAGCGATATGCCAAGGTGGTGCTGGGCTTTAACTCAATAATGGTCGTATTCGGGCCATCGCGACTCATGAGTACGAAAGGAAAGTCTGGCGCATAAAGATTGCGGTCATTCCCATCATTATAGGTGCCCGGCAGAACCAGAATTGTATCGCCACTACTAAAAAGAGTATTTTCAAAGACATCACCGATATCACCAAAAGGTAACGCTGGTGAACCATCTTTACCAGAAGTAGAAATTCCAGCACTCTCATTCACATACCAAAGGGGTCCTGCCCACTTGGGTTCGCCGGAGACTTCATCCGATTTTGAAGATTCAAATCCGTCCAGGTCTTCAGCCGATACAGCAAAATAATATAGGGTATAATTATCCAGCCCCGTGGCGGTGTAAGAGGGGGTTCCTGAGACACTATCCAACAGTGTTGTTGCTTCATCTTCAGTTGTACCGTAATAAATCTTGTATTGAGATAAATCATCTTCCGTATTGGCGCTCCAGCTCAATGTAATGGAGGAATCGCCCACTGCACTAACAACCAGGTTTTGAGGTTTTGAAGGATAGGGCGTTGTTGAAAGACTGCTTTCAAAAGCGCCTAAATCCGGGTTGGAACTGGTTGGATTCGGCCGGATGTCATTGTTATAATCGAAGGCAGGGGCTGATATTCCTTCGAATTGATAAATTCCTTTACCCAGAGCCACACTCGCTTGTGAAAGTGAATAATCACCATCGCCAACGAAGTTTGGCTCAAAGTCGTAAATATAGTCTCCGTAAATCCCGGATTCTTCGGCGTATTCAACTATAGTGTAATCAATGATGGAATTCTCTGAAACCCATTGACCACCCCATGTAGAGAGGTTCATGCGGTTGTAATCCGAGGTACCGTTAACCCAGTTATCGTAAAAAATGGAATTGAAAATAAACACCGGATTTTCCCCGCTTACCGACCGGGTAATACCGGCTCCGCCCCAAGAGCTATTAATTGTACTAGAGGGAATAAGTTCATTGTCAGCCACAGTGCAGTTTATTAGCTGAATTCCCGGTGCAATACCGGCCATAGACGCATTGGGGTTAGTACCCCACGACCCATCACGGTCATTTGCGATGGCGCCACCATATGCATCCGGATTGAAGTGCGTCTGGTAAGTCGAATTAGCCGTATTTCCTGTTAATTTACAATTGGTAAATTCAATTAAGGCGTATCTGTTATAGATCCCACCACCCCGGACTTCCATACCGTTAACGGTATTATCACTGATGGAACAATTAACGAATTGAATGGCGGGGCCGTTCGCATACCACTCGGAGATATAGACGCCTCCCCCCATGGCTACACTCCAATTATTAGTATTATTATTCCCGTCAATTTCATTTGAATCAATTCGCGTATTCTCAAAATAGGGTATGGCGCCAAAACCAATATAAACTGCTCCACCCTGGAAATTAAGTCCAGTATTATTATCCCCATTGGTGAGCTTGGAGCTGTTCTCGGCAATGACACAGTTTAAAAATTTGGGTGTATACGAAGTATAGTCGTTCTCCCAGGTGTGTGGTCCAACCACATAGATGGGGGCTTGAACTATAGCCTGGTTTACCGAAGACGGCATTACATTTAAATTGCGAAATTCGCAACCATCAAAGGTAACGTTTGTCCGTCGTAACCAGATAATCGGTAGTGGGTCAGCCAATGAAGTTGTATTGGTAAAACGACAATTTTCAAATACCGGCGCCCAATCGTACCCTGACTGTGGTCCTTCAATAATAACTAATGGATCACTGTCGTCACCATTGGTAAACGTAAATCCGATAATTTTAGTACTGTCGCCATAACCGTTATAATTATATCCGGCGGAAGCATCAAAAGAAAGAGCCGAACGATCACCGATGCGGCCTCCGGCGTCAATAATAGTTGAATCGGGTCCTTCACTGGATTGCAGAATAATGTTTTTCCCCATAAGATCTATTTCTTCCGGATAGGTACCCGGCAAAACTAAAACACGGTGACCGTTTTCAGTGGCAGTTGCATTAATGGCATCCATGATTGAGGTAAACGCGTTACTTAAAGAGCTACCGTCAGGATTTGTAGCCACGGATGCGCTGTCAACATACACTGTGGCGCCGGAAAACTGCGGTATAGCGCTAATCTCATCGGAGAAACCACTTTCATAACCATCCTGATCGATAGCGGTGATGCGGAAATAATAGGTAACATTATTACTCAGTCCGGATACGATATAAGAGGTTGTGGCACGACCGATAGTCGTGTCCTGCACGACCGTTGGAGAAGCCGAAGTACCATAATAAATCCCATAACCGGTTACATCATTTTCGGTGTGCTGCGTCCATGAAAGAGTTACCTGACCATCACCAGATGCAGCAGCAAGACCTGCAGGTGCGCTGGGTACGGGAGAACTACCAAGAGAATTTTCAAAAGCTCCCATGTCCGGATTAGAACCGGAAGGATTGGGTCGTGTATTCCCCGCCTTATCCGTAATGGGAATCATTGTTGCGCCCGGGTAAGCCGTCATAGCACTGGTTGCCCCTGCACCAAGCATGGCGCTAGCATGACTGAGAGTATAATCCCCGTTAGCAGGATCTGTAAAAAATGGATCACCTACAATATTCCCGGTACCGCTATGGGCTTCTTGAAGTCCGGAATAATTTATTTCGATTATATCACTGGGATTCCAATTGGTAATCATCTCACCATTAACGTCAGAAGCGTTATTAGCCCAAATGATGGAGTTTAACACATTCAGTGTAGAGGCCTCCGAAATCCCGATTGCTCCGCCTTGGCCATTCCAATCTTCAAATGCATGAAGCGATTCATTTCCGGTAATAGTGGTATGTATAAAATAGGCGGTGGCGCCTGATGCCACGCGCACAGCTCCACCGAATGCATGCCATGAGTTGTTATTTTGCGTTATGCTATTACCGGCAATTATAGTATTAAGCACCCGATACTCAGCCTGGTTTCCGGTGAGATAAAGTCCGCCACCCACTATATGGTGCGGTGTTCCGGATTGCGGTACTGTTCCCTGATTGTTCCGGATTACGCAGTTTTGGATTGTAACCAGATGCCCTTGATCCCAGCTTTCAGCATAAATTCCAACACCCATTCCTTCATTAAAAAAATCCGTACCAATCGTTATATTATTTCCTTTTACTACAGTGCCTGAAATGGTTGTATTGGAGTAGCCAACAGCAATTCCCGCACCTATTCCACCACGGTTACCAGGACCAATTATGCAGTTTTCAATCTGCAATGCTCCAGTAGCGTATAGTGCTATTGCTCCACCTCCGCCAGGAAAATCATCGTTTATCTCTGGGGCAAACCCGTTAATAATGGTTAAACCGACAATCTTGGCGGAATCGGAATAATCATGGTGCATAATTTTAAATCCACGATGGCGATTAGATGCTGAACCCTGGACATCAATGGTGACCGAATCGGCGCCTCCATAACCCATGACCACTATGTTTTTGTGGTTGAAATCGATGTCGTAATTGCCATAACCTGAATAGGTGCCCGGTTTAATTTTTACCGTATCCCCGGCTGCCGATCTTTCAATAGCGTGCTGGATAGTTAAAAAAGGTGACGTTGAACTTCCGTCTCCGGTGGCGTTGTTCCCATCGGTGGCTACCCAGAATGTGGGACCTGTATAATCCGGAGTAGCGTTCACAGTGTCAGAATAAGCGCTTGTAGTTCCATCCTGCCCTTTATATTTTATTGCAAAATAATACATTGTTCCGTTGGCAAGTCCGGTAATTGTTTTTAAAGCAGTCGTTCCATCTGAAGTGCTGTCTGCAAGAAATGTTGTTGTTGACGCATCCCGCTGATAGATATATGTCTTTGCCACACCGCTGCCGCTGGGAGCATCCCAGGTGAGAGTTACCTGTTGTGGCGCTGCTGCGACAGAAAGGTTTACGGGTGTTTCTACGCTTGGTACAGCAGAAACCGGTGTAGTCATGGCGCTGGAATCATTGTCCGTCTGCTTGGTTTTGATTCCATAATAATAGGGTGTACCGTTGACAAGCCCTGCATCAGAATAGGTTGTCGCAGTGGAAGCTACAGAACCAATATTCGTTAAGATTTCTGAGGAGATTCCCCTGTAAATCATGTAATTGGCGACACTATCAGATAAAGATGCTGTCCAGCTTAAATCCACCTGTTGATAAGAAGGAACAGCTGTTACATTGGAAGGTGGTAGTATACCGGCTGAGGTATAGGTTACTTGTAAGTAGGCTACTCTATCGTCATATGTTTCTTGCATATTATCGGTAAAAGGATAGTTCCCGGCATCGAGGCTCCAGCCTCGGCGACCTCGATTAGGATTATTAGGGAGAGTTCCTGTTTCCCGGAGATAGACTCCGCCGCCTCCTACTACATCATAAGCCGCGTTATCATGGCTGAATTCCACCACCAGGTTATCTTGACCGTTCCAGACAATGGGTGCGATGGGGAACCTTACCCAGGTTTCCGTTGGGAAATCGGCAGGGTAGTGGTAGGTGGGACCATAAACTACATTGGTTGTTATAAAAGAATCACTCAATGCGGCAACATTGGTCCAGGCCGTGGCGATTCGAAAGCTGGAAAGATCCATACCCGGTAATTCTGCCGGGTAAATATCAAAGGCCGTAATGGTGGCTCCGGAGCTGATTCCGGCATTGGACAGATCGGCGGCGTGATAAAGGGATTGATGTTTCACATCAGAGTAGTTAGTATTCAGAGGATAGCCAGGATAGCCTGTCCCAACCGAGGAAATGGAGTTGGCTTCTACCATTAGCTCCACGGTGATTCTGTCTGTAGGCGTGGCATTCACTTCGTTAGAAAATCCACTCGTTTGCCCGGCGCTGTCCACAGCCGTAACCTGGTAGTAATAGATGGTATCGTTAATGACGTTGTTATCTACATAAAAAGTATCCGGTGGCGACGCAGCCATAACGCTGTCAATGAGGGTCTGACCGGTTGTAGCCTTACGACGGTATATACGATACTTTGCCAGGTCTGGATCCGTTACCTCATTCCAATTCAGATTCACAGATTGATTTGCTCCTGCAGCCGTGAGGTTCGTGGGTGTTCCGGGAGCCGGATCCCAACCGCCGGCATCAAATAATGTTTGGATTTCTGAAGCTGTTATGACTCGATCATAGATTCGAAATTCATCTATGCTCCCGTAAAAATCTTCGTTACTCAAACCTCTACCGATTGCTACCTGATCTGTCACGGAGATTTGACCCGACCATGCTCTTTCGTAATCCAGTATTCCATTCACATAAGCTTTTAAGGTGGCGCCATCATACGTTAAACTAAGTTGATGCCATTGATCTGGATTTAAATGATGAGATCCATCACCATCGGTAAAGCTTCCGATACTTGTATTGAAATGATATCGTAATATATCATCACCCGCAGCTACAGATACGCCAAGCTGGACGAAACCGGGGGTGGTGCCAAATATCCATCGCCAGTTACTCGTATTTGTGTATTTGAACCAGGTCTCAACTGATAAATTGGTAAGACCATTAATACTGTTTGGAATCGTCACATAATCATTATTACCATCAAAATGATATGCCTTCCCCCAATTCCCAAAGTGGTCGGTAGTCAGGGAGACGCCGTAGTTAGTTCCATCATTTTCCTCACCGCTGCCATCCAAAACGTGGCCATTAAACGTGTACAGGGCTACAAGTCCGTCTGGCACAATGGTGGGCATAACGTGGACGGTGTCTGATTCACTGCTCACTTGCCCGGCGCTGTCCACAGCAGTGACATAATAATAATATAAGGTGTCGTTATCCACTGCGTTATCAACGTAGAACGTGTCCGGGGAGGACGTAACGGTTGCCATGACGCTATCATGGAAACTGATACTCGATTGTGTTTTACCCCGGTAAATGCGGTATTTGGCCAGATCGGAATCAATCAAAGGATCCCAATCAAGAGCGAGCCGGTCATTGTCAGGCGTGGGGTAAAGATTTTGGGGCGCCCCTGGAGCCGGATCCCAGCCACCGACTTCAAATAAAGTTTGGATTTCGGAAACGGTTAAAGCACGGTCGTAGATACGGATGTCGTCAAGAGTGCCATTAAAATACCCATCACTTGATCCGTATGTATGACGGCCGATCCCTAAATTTTGAGGGGTCCCCAAGTAAGAAATAACCACATCCGATGTAGTCACACTTTGAGATTGGACGAGGTCATTATTTAAATACATTCTTATCTGAGAATTATCATGAACTACTAGTATATGATACCATTCGATCAGATTCAGCGGTATGTCATGCGTTATCGAAATTGGAGTATTTTCATATTGATGATATGTAAAAGTGACTTTCCGCCCAGTAATAACTTCGATGCTATAGTTACGATGACCTTGATGGCTCGCACTTTTTCCAATCAGAAATTCGCCGGATAAATTGTTCTCCGATTGATTAACCCAGATAGAAACAGTATATGGTGCATTTAGACGCAATTGTTGCTCGTTAGGTACATCCACGTAACCATCCACCCCATCAAAACTATATGCCTTCCCCCAGTTTCCAAAGCGGTCGTAAGTTTGGGCAGCACCGTAATTGGTACCGTCATTCTCATCGCCGCTGCCATCGATGGTATTGCCGTTAAAATAGTACATGGCCACCAGTCCTTCCGGCACAATGGTGGGCATAACATGAACGGTGTCTGATCTACCACTGGTTTGACCGGCATTGTCCACTGCCATGATGTAATAGTAATATAATGAATCGTTATCGACTACAGCATCGGTATATACTGTGTTCGGAGATGCAGAAACCAATACACTGTCCAATATATTTATACTATAATTAGATGTTCCGCGGTAGACTCGGTATTTGGCTAAATCAGAATCACCCACTTGATCCCAATTCAGTGTAAGCTGGTCATCACCCGGTGTGGCAGCGAAACCCGTGGGTGTGGCAGGTAGTGGATTACTCGCTGAAGGACTCGCGCTAACTTGGTTGGAATATGCGCTCTCATCCCCATTTGTATCTACAACCGTAACTTGGTAGTAATATGGCGTACCATTGGTGAGACCTGTAATTGTTTTGGATGTATCACTAATGCTCGTTGTGGAATCCTTTTTAACCGTTGGATTAGGAGATGTACCGCCATAAATAATGTATTTGGCAAAAATACTCTCCGTACTTTTATTCCACTTCAGGGCAATTTGGGCATCTCCGGGAGTTGCGGTGAGACCCGTGGGTGCGACAACCAAAGGATTTGCAATTACCTGGCCGGAATAACTACTCTCATTTCCCAATGTATCCACAGCAGTAAGACGATAGTAGTGTGTGGTACCATTGGTTAAGCCTGTGATTGTTTTAGTTGTATCCCCAATGCTTATTAAGGAGTCCACCTTTGCTGTGGGACTGGCTGTTATACCGC
>CAZIFK010000030.1:0-24717 GCA_964538995.1 uncultured bacterium | reverse complement strand
ACGTCATAATGTTTTCCATATATTACTCGTTAATTACTCGCAAATAACTTACATTCATTTGGTTTCTTCAAACAAATAAAATATCAATTAATGATTGCCCTTGAGAAACCTTCAGCTTGCTGGCCATTGTTGGCAAAACAATGCTTATTGTCAAAAAATATATGAAACAGAAATATGCCGCGAAAATTCAAGAAATCCTTGCAAAAACTGTCTTGTCAAAATCACGGATTCCAAACATAGATTATTCTCTAAACCCATATGTTGGTTGTGAATTTGCCTGTCGATACTGTTATGCTGATTTTATGAGGAAATACACAAATCATCAGGAAAAGTGGGGTGAATTTGTGGATTTAAAAATGAATGTGGCTAAATGTCTTGAAACGGAATTGAAAAGGTGTAAGCCCGGGAAAATATCGATTAGTCTTGTCACTGATCCTTATCAACCTGTGGAGAAGCAATATCGACTCACCCGCCAGTGTTTGAAAATATTACTTGATTATGATCCGTCATACTCCATTTCAGTTCTCACACGTTCGCCACTTGTTTTAAGGGACATTGATTTACTAAAGCAATTCCATAATATTGAAGTAGGTTTAAGTATTGCAACCGATGATGAGAATATTCGCTCCATTTTCGAACCCAAGGCACATTCAATTTCCAGCCGGATAGAAACATTGAGACGGATAAAATCTCTCGGAATTAAAACGTATGCTTTTGTTGGTCCAATTTTACCAATGAACCCGGAAAACCTGGCACAAATACTCGTTGATAGGGTTGATTATATTATTATGGATAAGATGAATTACTCATGGAAGACAAAAAATATCTATCTAAAACATGGTCTGGGTTACGCTCTTGAAGAAAACTATTTCAATCGTGTCGGAAAAACCTTTGACTCCGTTTTTACCGGAAAAAGTAAATCAATAGTAAGAGCAGGTAAAAGTAGTAAAATATAAGCCTATTCTAAAATAATCAATTGACCAATGAGAGGTATCCTATGAAAATAATCGATTTAATCGATGATCACAAACAATTGTATTTTGTTTGTCTTGAAGACTGGTCAGAAGAAATAAAAGAAGCAGGGAATCACAAAGAAGAATGGTATAAGAAAATGAGGGATAAAGGACTCGGCGTTAAACTGGCAGTTGATGAAAACGGTGAAGTAGGCGGAATGATACAATATGTTCCTATAGAACACTCTTTTGTTGAAGGAAATGACCTTTACTTTATTAAATGCATTTGGGTTCATGGATACAAAAAAGGGCGTGGAAATTTTCAGAAAAAAGGGATGGGAAAAGCATTGATTGAGGCTGCGGAAACTGATGTAAAAAGCAGGGGTGCAAAAGGTCTAACGGTTTGGGGTGTCTCCCTCCCTTTTTGGATGAAGGCGTCGTGGTTCAGAAAGCAAGGATATACCAAGGTGGATAAACAGAAAGGAATGGTTCTCCTATGGAAACCGTTCACTGAAGACGCAATTCCTCCGAAATGGATTAAACGAAAAAACAAACCCGGAACTGTACCAGGGAGGGTTACAGTAACTGCCTTTTTAAATGGATGGTGTCCAGCACAGAACATGATATTTGAAAGGGCAAAAAGAGCCTCATCTGAATTTGGTGAAAATGTAGATTTCAAAGAAATCGATACATTCAACAGAGAGACATTTCTGGAATGGGGTATTTCCGATGCACTATTTATTGACGGTAAAGAAGTTCGTACGGGCCCACCCCCTCCTTATAAAAAAATAAAAAAGCTAATCGGGAAAAGAATCAAAAAATTATAGGAAAGATTTGTTTAAATTTATTAATCCTTGTTTCAAGTTTATCTCAAAATGTTATACACCATTTCATTATCAACGAGGAATGCTGATACAAAATATATTTCCCGTTGGCTCATTGCGTTCTACCCAGACTTTTCCGTTATGAGCTTTGGCAATACGCGTAACAATCGCTAAACCCAGACCACGCCCCTTCCTCTTCTCTTTCTCATCTTCCAACTGCATTTTACGCTCCCAAATCCGCTGATAAGCCTCTTCCTTAATTGATTCACCAAAATCCTTGATTTTCACGGTTACTGAATCTTCATCCGCCCTTGCTTCCACAATGATTTTCTTACCATCCGGTGCGTATTTAATTGCATTGCTGATAAAATTTTTGAATACCTCGGCAATAATAGGATTCGCCTCTACTTTTAGATCAGATCCAAACTGTTCTTCTATTTCCAGATTTACGTTTTTTAACGAGGTAGAAAATTCACCTATGACCTCACTGAGCACATCCCCTAAATATAAGGTCTCTTTGGTGATCTCCTCTCCAACAGCCAGATTAGCCAACGTGGTGGCATTTTTAATCACTTTCAATAAATCCTCACTACTATTCTTAATCAAAGCCACCATTTTATTTTCGGGTTCTTCATCTGCCATTATATCTGACATGCCGCTGATGACCCCTGCCGGATTCTTCAGGTCATGTGTAATGATGTCTAAAAGAAGTTCCTTCATGCTATTGGACTGTGTCAATTCCTCTGATAATTTACGATATCGGATTTCTGATTGTTTTAGTGCCTCCTCATCTTGTTTTCTGATGGTAATGTCTTGGGCAGCAAAAATTAAACCTTGGAGACTGCCGTCAATGGTGCGCATGACTGAGGCAGAAAAAAGGACAGGAATTTCATTCCCATCTTTGGTAAGATAGATTAGTTCCAAATCAGACACATAGCCTTCCTGAAGAATTTTATCAATATTCAATTGCTCTTGTGACTCGCCGGGAAGAATCTTATTTATTGGATTTCCTACGATTTCCTCTTCCTCATAATGAAGCAGGTTTAGCGTAGCCTGATTCACTGTTTCAACTGTTTGATTCCTATCGAGTTTCACAACAATCAAGGTATCCGCCATGGATCCAATGATATTTTCTACATAGGATTTTGATACCGATGTGGCAAAAAGTTCCTGAATAGTGGAGGAACTCGTTTTTACTACCAGGTATACAAAGAGAGCTCCGAAGAAGAAGATCAAACCAGTAAGCAAGATAAGTAAATCCTGGTATTCCAGTAATACCATTATCGTAGCTACTAAATAACCCCCGAGAAAAAAGAACATTAGGCTTAACAATGCACGCCACCTGCCGGTATAGTGCCCACCCTTTAACAGTTTAAGGAGTTGACTCGTCCGCGCAATAGCCAGATACATGACAATAGCGCCACAAGCGATTAGTATGGCTGTCATTATTGTGAACATTTTAATACACTCCGTAGAAAATTGTTTGTTTGATTATCCTCAACCCTACCAGAGAATGAGAATGGTAAGTACAACAACATGAATCCGGTGCCGTATTTGTCGTCAAAATCTTTTGAGTACTTTTGCATTTGAGTTATGTGAGTATTTTGATATATCATATTGTTATTCATTTCAAGAAAATTAAGTTGCAAAGACAACTAAATTGTAACCTATTTTTTTTTGTAATATCCAGCGTTTTATCTTTTTACGTTACAACAAAATTTATATTTGCTTATCATAATATATATCCAGTTTATTGATACATAGCTAATTTTTCTAGCAGTTTTTCTTTTTTAATGGGTTTCGATAGATAATCGTTGCAGCCAGCTGTTAAACAATTATTCTTATCCTTGGTAAACGCATGTACTATCGTCGCCATAATAGGCGTCTTCTTCCATGTCTGCGCCTTCTGTAACAGCAGAAGAATAATATAAGACTTGAAATGAGGGTTAAATATGTTATTCCCAACGCAGTGAGCTTGATGCGTGTGACAAGACTACTCGCTCCAACAATGGTATCATTGAGGTCTGGATATATATCCAACATGAATAGCAGGAGTGTGTTTTCAAGTAGGTTGTTGGTGAGAAAAGCTAATGGAAAAATCACTAAGAATATGTCTATCACGCTCCTTGTGTTAAATAGGAGGATTGTCTACATGTAACAACTGAAAAATTTTCAGTCTCTTTTGACGAGACTAAATATAAATGTTTTCAATAAACTATTATGCTTTACATAAATCGTTAAATCAGATAAAATGGACTTGAAGCGATTATAATGAAGCAAAGCAACACAAAATTGTCTAGTTCAATTATTAAGTTTTTCATGTTTTCCTCTATTGTTAATTCGTTATGTATAATAGACACATTAATGAGCAATAGGTTGTCGGGATTTTGTCAAATCAAACTAAATTTCAATCACAAAATTTTTCGTAGCGTTTATATTTTTTTTCCGAAAAGTAATAATTCCTTACTATACTGTGTTTTTTTACAGGATCATCCTAAATTATGGGATAGTTAACCAACGCATCTATGATTTAAATGAAACAATTAACATTTACTCTAATACTGTTTTCCGTACTGTTTTGTGAACCAGCGTCATTGACATTGTCTGGTTCTTACACAGGCAAAACAGGCAATGTAGATTATCATTATTTCAAAGGAGCTGTCTCAATTTCTAAAATTGGGCTTATTCAAATGGGTGGCTTATCACTGCCAGATACAGAATTTCTTTTTTCGACTCACAGAGCAAAATCAACGAATAATAATGTTCCTTATGAAAATGATGGGAGTGTTATACTAAAAGTTGATCTTTTTGCACATCAAACGTTTTCTCCATTCGTTTTTATTCAATGGGAATTTGATTCTTTAAGTGCACTGGATCATCGAGCTAACATCGGACTTGGGGGGAAATATCGACTTAACCCATATTTTTCAATTAGTTACGCATCATTATTTGAACAGGAAAAATATATGGGTGAGGACCCCGGTACACTATACCGTCATTCCTTACGACCAAAGTATAAACGATCATTTGATTCTGTCGGCATGTCTATTGATTGGCAGTTTTTTTATAAACCTCGTTTTGATAATTTGGAGAAATATTTACTGAACAGCATTTTAGTGATTTCAATTAAAACATTCCACGAGGCTCTTAGTGTAAATATTAATTATCAATTTGATTTTGATTCAAAGTATTCAATTAGTAAAATAGTAAAAAGTTATGCTTATCCTGAAGATGGTACCTTGACTCTTGAACAATATGAAATATTATATGGAATTATCGACGATGGCTATACAACAGATTCCAATGGTTATGTGATGCTTCCAGAAGAATTTTATAATCCGGAAGATCATACAGTTTCTATTGGTCTTACTTTTTCATTCTAAAACATAAATACGAGGAAAAATAATGGCATATATTGATATCGTACACCCTGAAGATGCTGATGGAATCTTAAAAAAAGAATATGAAAAAGGAATTAAGCGTTCCGGAAAAGTATATAATATTTTAAAGATTATGAGTAGAAGCCCAGCAGTGCTTAGGGATTCCATGCGAATGTATTTAACCATAATGTATGGAAAATCAGATTTATTCCGAGCACAACGGGAAATGTTAGCCACAGTCGTTTCCCAGGTAAACCAATGCCATTACTGAACTGAATCTCACGGAGATAACTTCCGGGATGAAGTTCAAAATGAAAAAATTGCTGAACATCTAAAACATGATTGGCGCTTTGCTGAGTTAAGCAAAGAAGATAAAACACTTTGTCAATGGGCAGAAAAATTGACTCTCACTCCAGGTAAAATGTCCGAAGAAGATGTTCGAGAATTAGAAGCAATCGGATTTGCTCAGGAAGCCATAAGCGATGCTGCACAGGTAATCGGTTATTTTAATTATATAAACCGGATTGCAGACGGATTGGGAGTAGACCTGGAACCGGATATGAAAAAATGATTCGAGTTCTTCCATTTGATGACGATCAAATATTGAATATTTTTTTAATATAAATTATGTTCTTTGCAGTATTAATCAGATCAAACTTGCTAATCCAACAAAGGATCTAAAATGAAAAAAATAGTCACCCTATTATTAATAAGCCTTGTTTTTGGGCAAGCCATGCGCACACATGATCATCCGGGACTGGGCAATTACGATACTCCATTTTTCTCAGACGGCACGTATGATGAAAATATTCAATCCCCTTCAGAATTTTTAGGATTTGAGTTGGGATCGCGGCCGGTTAAGCACTGGGAAGCAAAAACATATTTTGAATATTTAGATGCTACAGTCGAAAATGCTAAGCTATACAGCTATGGTCAAACCTATGAGGGACGGGAACTTATTTATCTCGTAATCACTGGAAAAGAAAATTTCACCAACATCGACCAGCATAGAATGAATATTCAAAAACTAGCAGACCCCCGTAAATTGAATAGAAGAGAAAATGTTGATAAAATAATCGACTCCACTCCTGCTGTAGCTTGGATGGCCTATTCAATTCACGGTGATGAAGTTTCCAGCACGGATGCTGCGGTGTTTGTTGCATATCAATTAGCTGCCGGGACAGATCAACAAACACAAGAAATACTGAAGAATGTTATTGTGTGTATCGACCCTTTGGAAAATCCTGATGGACGGGAAAGAATATTATCGCAGCACCAACAATGGGGTGGCGTTATTCCCAACCCGGACGTCCAGAGTTTAAATCATAGAGCTATGTGGCCCTGGGGCCGGACCAATCATTATTTATTTGATTTAAATCGCGATTGGTTTGCTACGGTGCATCCGGAGACGCGGGGTAAAGTTCAAGCCATTTTAGATTGGAATCCGCAATTTCTGGTAGATGCCCACGAAATGGGTGCATACGACACATATTTATTTAATCCTCCTCGAGAACCATTTAATCCATATAATCATTCATCCATCTATAAGTGGTGGAAACGGTTTGCGGAAGACCAAGCTGTAGCGTTTAATCAATATGGCTGGAGTTATTACACGCGGGACTGGAATGAAGAAATATATCCCGGTTACGGCAGTTCCTGGGGGATTTTTGCCGGTGTTGTTGGAATTTTATATGAGCAATCCCGTACGTCTGGACAGTTTATTAAACGTCCTGATGGATCTGAGACAACTTTTCGTGAGGCCGTTCATCATCAATTCGTCAGTTCCATGGCGAATCTTTCCACTGTTGCTGCTAATCGCGAAGAATTATTAGAAGATTATTATCAAATACGAAAAAATGCAGTGGATAGCAATCCTAAGGAAGCATTTGTTTTCCCTTTTTCAAATAATCTGGATCGATTGGATTCGTTTGTTGAAACACTGAAAAGACAAACGATTGAAGTCTATGTTACCGAAAATAATATTCGATTAGCCTCAGCAAAAACCAACGCCAATAAAAAAATTAAAAATACCCAAATAAAAGGCGGCGCTTTGATTGTTCCCCTGAATCAGCCTTTAAAAGCATTAATTCAAAATATATTACAATTTGACATCAGGCTCGATACAAAATCCATGGAAAAAGAACGACGGGAAGTATTGAAAAATAATGAATCGACTCTTTATGATGTAACGGCCTGGTCCCTGCCTCTGGCCTTTGGATTGGAGGGCTACTATACCACAATGTTACCTCACATAGATTTCAGTCCCTATGAACATTTATCCGACAATGGCGCGCTCGTGAATCCGAATGCAAAATATGGATTTATTATAGACGGCGCTGAAGATGGTATTTACATTGCTTTGTCTCGGTTGATGGAAAATAAAATCAGTATATTGGCTGTCATGGAGCCAGTGCAGATTGAAGGCCAAACATATTCGGCCGGCAGCTTACTAATCCGCAAACAGTCGAACCCAGAATTGAATTTTGAATTACTCTCACGCATTGCTGGTGAAAGCGGAATAAACATTGTCGGCATTAGTACTGCATTAGCAGAATCAGGTCCAGACCTTGGAGGTAATGATGTGAATCTACTGCAACCCGCAAGGATTGCACTAATTGGAGGTCCGCCCATCAGCCAGTACAGTTTTGGAGCTGTTTGGCATTTATTGGATTCTCGTCTGGAAAATAGAACAACCCTTTTGAATTTCTTGGATGTTCGCCGTACCGATCTCAGAAAATACAATGTATTGGTTCTTCCCTCTTCTTGGGGCAGTGCCTATAAAGATATCCTTGGAGAAGGTGGAATAAAAAAGCTCAAAGATTGGATAAAAGATGGTGGAACCTTGATTGCTCTTGGGGCTGCAGCCAGTTTTATAGCGGATTCTTCTTCAGGAATGGGTAGTGTTCGAAAGCGAAGAAATATTTTAAAGGAATTAGACAGCTACCAATACAATTTATCTCAATATCAGGCGACCGGCAGCATCACTGTAGACAGTTTGGAACTTTGGGAAGGAAAACAATCTGAAGAAGAAACGAAAGAAAATGACAAAGAAAAATCTAATTTTACAAAAGTAAAAGACAGGGATGAACTTGGAAGAAAATTGAGTCCTCAGGGAGCCATTTTAAGGGTGAACTTGGATCCGGAACATTGGCTGAATTTCGGTTGTGGCGAAATGACTCCAGTATTGTTTAATACATCGACTGTACTCATGACAAAAAATCCTGCTTTATCACCTGCCCGGCTTGCCTCTGTCGAAGACCTACGCCTGGGAGGATTATTATGGCCTGAAGCAAAAGAGCGAATCGCTAACGGTGCCTGGGCTACAAGAGAAAGAATGGGAAATGGACAAGTCATTTTGTTTGCTACACAGCCAAACTTTCGCGGATTTTTCAGGGGGAGTGAACGTCTATTGCTGAATGCAATGTTTTATGGTCCGGGGCTGGGAGCAAGGGCTTCAGTTGAGTGGTAAATTTTTCTCTACCCATTTTTCAGCCATAACCAAATCATCATATGCTACTATGCTTGTGGATTCAAGTCTAATCCGGTTGGTACTTACTCTGTAAAATAAATTTTATTAACCATAAAAAATTGCTTATGTTAATGGCAAGTTGTAAATTTGGGAAAATTCAAGTGTAAAGTGTATGTATAATAAGGGTATAAACCGATTTAGCCGCATTATTATGTTTACGGGCTTATTGTGTGTTTTTTATTCCTGTGAACAGGAGTCTGATGGGAATGGATTATCTAACAACCAACTACAAGGACGAGTCACTTTAGAGAATCAAACCAACCATGAAGGAATTGTTGTTTACGTATCCGGGATAAATGTCGGTACAATGACTAGCCAGGATGGTGAATTTATTATTACTCTGGACGATAGTATCGATGTTAATGGAGTATTTCCAATCTATTTTTATTATGCTTGGTACAGAATAGATTCTATACAGATTACCATTGAGGGGAACTCTATTTTAAGAGAACAAGCTGATGTTAATGAGGATGGGGAGGGGCCTAATAGACAATTAACTCAAATCGTTGCCTTCGACATGCGTTTTGATCAGGAGACATACTCTCATGGGGATACATTACGGATTTGGACGGATATCATTAATCGTTCCGGTTCAAACATCACATTGGGATTAAATTATATTTACAGTAGTGAATATCCACCTATTTTTGTTTATACAATCCTTTCGGCTGAAACCGATTCCCTGGAGCGTTGGAATTTATGGCCCGGAGATATCGCTCCCTTTGAAATATTAATTGAAGAGGGCGATACGATAAATGCTGTGGGAATAGTTATGATTTGTACATATTCTGATAGTTTACCACCCTGTAGTAATGTACCAATTGGCGATTATTTTGAACCTGGCAGGTATTACTGGGTGCCAGCTATTCGTGAAATGAAACTTAATAAGGACGGTTTCTATGTCCTGTTTGATGAGGTGGCAGTTTTCCCTGATTTAGATTATTATCTCTATTTAAACCAAAAATTCATTATTGAAGGGATTTATACTACCGAACGGTTAGATACATTTTTTCCGAAGGTTGGTATTCCGACATTTGAAATACAATAATAAACAGAGGTTAACATGAAACAATATAAAATAGTGATATATTTAGCGGTTTTTGCAAATATGGTTAATAGCCAGGAAATCTATTCAGAGGCTCCGATATTTATTCAGAACGGGCATATAATGTCAGATAGATTTACTATAAAATTCAGTGAAAATGTAATCCCAACAGTTACTGGAGAACAAATACTCCCAGTAAATAGAATATCGCAGAATTACCCCGAATTAATAAGTCTTACTCAAGATCTAATCACCACTTATGGTAATATTGAAATATTAAAACAATTACCAAATGCTGGTTGGGGAGATATAACAAGAATAAATAATATCACGGGTGAAACCATAACTATCAGGGATCTGTCGCAACTATTTACTATTAAATTCCAGCAATATATTCCGATTGATAGTCTAATGACATTGTTCTCTTTACTTTCGTATGTCGACTATGCTCATCAGCCGATACAGATAGGACATCTTGCAAGTCCTAATGATTCTCTATATGTCAGTGGAGATCAATGGTATTTGGATGCTATTAATGCTGAACAGGCTTGGGATATAACTAAAGGAAGTAGTAGTGTTAAAATTGCTATCATTGATGGAGATGGTGTTGATCTTGACCATCCTGACTTAACTGAAAAAGATAGTGGAGGTGATAGTTCCCCTAGTGGCTACGGACATGGTACCATGGTGGCTGGGGTTGCCGCCGCTTCAACGGACAACACTATTGGTATTGCTAGCCTTGGATGGGAATTATCATTATTAGGGTACAATATAGACCACTCGAATGAAAGTTTAATAGTACAAAAAATAAGTGATGCAATGACTGCAGGTGCAAATGTAATAAATATGAGTTTTGTTACTTTGGGAACGGTTAACAATCGGACCTGCCCTGTTGAATACGAAGATGTCTCAGATCAGATCCATAACGCTGTTGTATCCGGAATAACAGTTGTTGCATCAGCTGGTAATGGTGTGTATGTGGGTTGTGATAATGGAGGTACGACACCTTTTATTCAACATCCTGCAGCACACCCGGATGTGATAGCGGTCACTGCAACGGATAATAACCCTTTGGATGATTTTCGAGAACCTTGGAATTATGGCGACTTTGTTGATATTTCTGCTCCTGGGGAGTATATTTGGTCAACATCAGCATCTGGCTATTCTTGGTCAAGGGGAACTTCATTCTCAGCGCCATTAGTTTCTGCATTAGCTGGCTTGATCATAAGTATGGCACCGACAAATGCTACTCCAGAGATAGTATATGATATAATTACATCTACTGCAGATGAAGTTGGACAATATAGTTACGATTCAAATGGTTGGAATGATCATATGGGTTATGGACGAATCAACGCTTATGCAGCACTTAACTTAGTACAAAGTCTTCCTTCAACACCTAATGGTTTTTACGGCACCGGGGGCCAATGGCAAAATCCTACTTTACATTGGAATAGTGTAACAGAAGCGGACATCGACTATTTGGAACTGCATCGTGAAGTAATCGGTCAACCTGGAGGAAACCGGATATTTACGTTGTCCTCAAGCGCTACGCAATATACGGACAATACTGTTATCATAAATAAATTTGGTTTTGCAACTATAAAGTACAAATTGAGGGCTGTTGATATCATTAATCAACCATCGCAGTATTTTACAAATACGAAGACTTATACCGGTGAAGGATTATGGAAACAAATGGCTGAAAGCATCCCGGTTTCGTTTTCATTACAGGGAAATTATCCAAATCCGTTTAATCCAATAACAAGGATTAGGATTGGATTACCTGAAATTAGTAGTGTTACTATAACAATCTATGATTTGATGGGGAGAGAAGTAAAAACACTAATCAGTAAAACTGAAAATGCCGGTTTTAAGAATGTGATGTGGGATAGTAAGGATAAGAATGGAAGACCTGTTTCTTCAGGAATGTATTTCTTTAGAATAGATGCTATTTCAAAGGAAAGTGATAAAGAGTTCCATGAAACGAAGAAGATGGTGTTGATGCGATAAGAAAGAAGTGTTCACTCCAATAAGGGATATTTGCCAGCCTCATACAATAATTTTCAAATGTGCCAAAATCTATATTTCATGCCGGTAGGCAAAAAAAAATAGAATCCTATTTTTTAATCTTTTAACTGTACGACAGACATTCATGTCTGTCGTAGTGCAGACAAGAATGTCTGCACTACTTCTTGAAACTATACATTGGAAAATAATACGCCCCTTTTTGGAGTGAACTCATAGAAAATTTGCGTAACCAGTTTGAATATGTTCTCATAATCAGTATTATTTACCGAACAAATCATTTTCCAAGGAAAACCATTCTCCAAACTCTGAAAGGTTTTTGAAAACCTTCGCCCCTGTTGCATCCAACCGTGCCCGGTTGGTATGGCCACAGGCAATTAAAATACACTCCACACCCATTTCTCCGGCAACATCCAAATCATGAAGTGTATCGCCAATCATCAACACTTCATGGGGATCATAATGCATTTCATTGATCCACGCTTTACCGACATCTGTCTTCCCGATGGCATAATGATTGTTTATTCCCAATACGTTAATAAAATATTTTGTTAAACCGTGATAAGCCACCCAATCCTGGACATAATCATGTTTTCCTGCAGATAGAATGGATTGAGTCAGTCCTTTTAATTGAACAAATTCAAGAAGGTCAACAACTCCTTCCTGAAGATCGGGTTCATGAAATTTTGAATTATAGTTTTTTATAAATTCTGTCCCGGAAACAGTAAATGGTTCCTTATCAAAATCAAAACCCAGTTTTTTATAATAATCTTCAACAGGAAAACAAAATATATCTAAATACCGATCTTCCGTTATAGTTGGTAAGTTTCGTTTTTGTAACGTTTTATTAATGGATTCAACGCAAAGCCACCGATCATTAAGCAATGTGCCGTTCCAGTCCCAAATGATGTGTTTTATTTTCATAAACTCCAGTAAATATCAAGTACGTTAATTAAAATAATAATAACTTTAACCATTGATGAATCTAATTGTATTAAAAGAAAAACTAACCAAAAGATTAAAACTCAATCTTCCGGGGCAGGAAACGCAATTGCGGATGTTGGTCAAACCTGACAAGCCTTTTAATTTTGATAATAAGGCACAAGACGCAATTCCCGCAGCCGTATTAATCTTGCTTTTTGAACAAGATAGTGATATCCATTTTGTTCTTACTGAGAGAACCCACACCGTTGAACATCATCGGGGACAAATATCATTACCAGGAGGGGTTCAGGAAAGCGGCGAAAATTTGTCATTTACAGCAAAACGAGAGACACATGAGGAAATTGATATTAATCCAGACGAAATAGATATCATTGGTGAATTATCTTCATTATTTGTAATCGCATCCGGTTTTACTATCCAACCCTATATTGGAATTTATAATTCGGTCTTCGAACCAACCCCTGCACCCAATGAGGTGGCATCAGTATTTTCAGTGCCAATCCAAGATCTGGTTAATGATAAAAATATGAAACATGAACACAGAAACATCCTCGGATATGACGTGGATGTTCCTTATTTTCATTTTAATGATCATAAAATCTGGGGCGCAACAGCAATGATACTTTCTGAATTTAAAACAGTATTAATGGAGGCAGTGAATGCATAAGGTAGGTATTGATCTTGGCGGTACAAAAATAGAAGGTATTCTTATCGATAGTGATGGGAATACAATTGAAAGAAAACGCGTACTGACCCAGTCGGAAGACGGTTATGAAGCTATTATTTCCAGAATAGCTGATCTGGGTCATGAATTACTAAAAAATTCCAACGGCGTAAAGCAGATTGGTATCTGCACTCCCGGTACTATAGACCCATCTGTCGGTGTAATGAAAAACAGCAACACCCTTTGTCTTATCGGAAAACCAATGCAGCAGGATTTAGAAAACGCATTTGACCTTCCTGTATTCATGGAAAATGACGCAAACTGTTTCGCCTTGGCTGAAGCTACTCTCGGAGCCGGCAAAGGATTTCATGTGGTTTTTGGTGTTATTATGGGAACAGGCGTCGGTGGTGGAATCGTCATGAACGGCAAAATCCATCAGGGGCCGAATCACATTGCCGGTGAATGGGGTCACCATGTTTTATATCCGAATGGACGTGATTGTTATTGCGGAAACAAGGGTTGCACTGAAACATATATCAGTGGACCTGCCCTAGAAAAAGAATGGGAAGCATTAACGGGTCAAAGGCATACTTTAAGCGATATCATTGAAGAAAAGCTTTACAAAAACCATTCTGAATGGAAAAAACATTTTATTAAGAATTTTGGTCGAGCGTTAAGCAATGTTATTGATATACTGGATCCGGATGCCATTGTATTAGGCGGAGGTCTTTCCAATATTGAACTATTATATACCGAAGGCATAAACGCTGTTTACAGGGAGACTTTCAGCGATCACGTGTTAACGCCCATTTTAAAAAATGAATTGGGTGATTCAGCCGGTGTTTTCGGAGCGGCCTTTTTAGGAGAATAAAATGAATTTCGGTAAATGGCTTAATTCATTAACATGGATAGATCACTTAGTGATTTTATTTCTATTTGTTCTCGCAAGTTACTTTGCTTATGTATCTATGAAGGGACTTCGTAACTTTGTAGAAAAGACCCGGAATAGTCCCTATGCGAATGAATTCAGAACCAGCCCCTTTATGTTCTTTGCGTTTGCAATTCCCTATACTATTTTTCTATATCGACTGTTTGGGGGTGTTATTACAAATTGGCTAAAAGACATTCTATAAAAATTAGTCGAGAAAATTCAGATCATTCTTATATACTTATATAATTATGATATAGATATTCTTTCAAATTTGATACACACAAATAATCCCTAAGTATCTGATATACAGTCATATATAAATATTTAAATAATTATGGCTCAATATTTGTAAGGACTAGTAAGGAATAATTAATGAAAAATGACAAGGAGCAATTTATGAAACATTTAACTAAACAAAACGTCATCATGGGACAAATGATCTTATATGTGGTTCTGTTCAGCAATTTTGTCCTATATGGTCAGGAAAATGAAATTGAGGAACAGGATGAAATCAACGAAGTCTTGCAGGAATTGACCGAAGAAATGGGTGATCTGGAACGGGAATTGAGTGATGAATTGAGTGGTCTGAAACTGGAATTAATTCAGGAATTTGATGGGTTGGAATTAGGTGAACTTAAAATCAATTTTGGACATACAGGAGACGTACGATTAGGATTATATTTAAACGATATAAATTTTGAAGATGCCTATGAAAAACATTATCCTAATTGTTATGGTGTGTTAGTCTCGGGTGTGACAACCGGTGGAAATGGACAAAAAGCAGGTCTCATTAAAGGAGACATTATCATGGAATTTGACGGGGAGAAAGTCCTTTTTGAAGACCATTTGATCTCCTTACGTGACAGTAAGAATATTGGTGATACGATTGAAATGACTATTTTTCGTAATGGGAAAATATTGGACAAAACACTTACTTTAAATCCCCCTCAACCAAAAATTGATGAACATGGCGTAGCCATAATTCATAAAAAGAAGAAATCTGTAGGTTATGGTGGGGGTGGTCCATTAGCGTTGATTTTCGATTACGATCTTGGATTAAATGGCATTCTAGAAGCCAATAATTTTCAAGGGCTAGATTCTCCTCTGGTTGTGTATGGTGGCTATGGTATGGGTAATGTAGGCAAAGGCCTTTTCATTGGTGGAATGGGTGCCGGAACCCAATTAATTCAGCAAATACCCTATACTGATCCCGAAACCAATGTACAGGGATATAAACGATACCAATTGGATTTTGGATTTGGCGGTGTAACAGTCACAAAAAAATATCAATTATTTTCAAAAAAAGTTATTCTGGATTTTGGCCTGCTTCTCGGTGGAGGTCAAACAAAATTAACAATGGCAACATCTGACGGCGTTTTTGCATGGGATAGCGTGGTTCAGGATATGAATAGTAATGCATTCCAGTTTGAGAAAAACTTTTTTGTTTATCGTCCTTCTGCCGGTATTTTAATTAGAGTAAACAGCTGGTTTGGCGTCACAGCCAGTGCCGGATATCTTGGAACCTATTCACCTGATAATGAATGGAAAGAATCGAATTTTGATTTTACTGTTGCCGGAGATACGCCAGAAGCGATAGGTCACACCAGTTATACAATCGGAGTTTGGTTCGGAAATTAATTATTAGTTATCGACTTATTCCATAATTGACACCCCAATTTTAAAGGCAACTATTTTGAAATTGGGGTGTCTTTTTTTATAAAAATATGTTTAATGAACCTCTTTATATTTAGATATGGAACCGGGGATATTTACGAGCTTATTTCAAAAAACGATTAACACGGTCGTTGCAGTCGGTTCTTTATTTTATTCGACTATTGATGGAGTGCAAGCGGGTTTTTCTAATTTGGAGGTTGACGTATCTCAAAATATTGTTGTTGTTTCCACCCAATTAATTGATTGCTATTCAGACGGGTTAGATCAAATTTTCAAATCAGGAGAACGAATTACGATTTATTATAAACTGGAATTGGTTTCCGATCAAAATAATAAACCCATTTACGAGAAGGAAATTCGTCATTCTATTCGGTATTCACTGCTAGAAAAAACCTATGATGTTTATAAATCAGAAATTGAAACTGTACTCATAGGGCTTGACTTTATTCGAGCTAAAAATGAATTGTCACAGATAATTGCTATTCCAACAATAGACGTGGCGCAGTTAGAGAGCAATATTGGTTATCATTTTCGTATTACTGCCTGGATGGATAATATTCAATTACAGGGGATGGAAAAACCTCTCAACCTTATGTACTATTGGAGTAGTATTCGTCCAGTATATGAATCTCCTAAATTTAGTAATATTATTTCAATAGAATGAAAATTCCAGTTCCTTCATTTAGACTCCAAATTATTTTTGTAGTATTATTCTTGGTGATTAATTCGGCCTTGTTTTTTCGAAATTATTTTTTAGACAGTTTTCAATCCTATTCTTCTACTACAGATTCCCTGATGGTAAGCGAAAAAATTAACAGCGTTTATAATCGGTATTATGAATCCGTCGATAATGGGGATAAATCTGATTTTAAAAGGGATATTGAGGAGCTACTGATTACCCAGCAGCAGTCAAAATTAACTCGCGAGTATTTCAAAGACGAATTAGCTCTCTCTTCTAAATTTATATTCGTTTTTTTAACTCTGAGTGTTTTGATTCTCTTCCTGCTCAGTTTTAATTTAATAACCACCCCTTTAAAAAAGCTCCAAAGTGCCACAGAAAAGCTGGGGAAAGGAGACATGGACATTCAAATAGCGGAAAGCCCATTTTCTCCACTAAATCATTTAATTCAGTCCTTTAATTCCATGACAACTGAGTTAAAAGCAAGTCGAGAAAAATTGATCGAGGCTGAAAAGGAATCCGCCTGGAGGGGAATGGCCAGAATTATGGCCCATGAAATCAAAAACCCCTTAACTCCGATTAAACTTTCGCTGGAACGAATGGAAACTAAATTCTACTCTGATTCGACCCAATTCGATCAGGTTTTTAAAAAAACAACAACTGTGATTCACGAAGAAATAAATAATTTGCACTCGCTAGCAAAAGAATTTTCAGAATTTGCACGGTTACCTCAAGCAAATGTCGAAAAAATAGATCTGAACTTCCACTTAAAAGAAATTCTAATTCCTTACACTGATAGCCATAATATTACCATTGCTCTTACTGAAAAGAATCCGGATATAATGGTTGATAAAAATCAATTTAAACAAGTGATTGTAAATATTCTCCAAAATGCAATCCACGCTTCAAAAAGTGAAGATGAAATAGAAGTATCGACAGAATTTGAGCGACCTGAAACCATTGCTATCCGAATCAGGGACCATGGTTCAGGAATTTCCAAAGAGAATCTTAACCATATTTTTGAACCTTATTTTACCAATAAAGAAAAGGGAACCGGTTTAGGATTGGCCATCGTAAAACGAATCGTGGAACAACATGATGGCAAGATTGAAGTTGAAAGTCAGATAAATAAGGGGACGATATTTTCACTATATTTCAAGAAAGCAAGCTCATAAATAATAGGAACACAGAATGAATATTCTTATCGTTGATGATGAACGTAATATCCGTTTAACCTTAAAAGATATTCTTGAGGATGAAGGTTATCAGATCCAATTGGCAGATAGCGGTGAGCGGGCGCTGGACGTGGCAGATAAACATCAATTCGATTTAGTTATCCTGGATGTAAAATTACCTGGTATAGACGGACTTACGGTATTAACAGAATTGTTAAAAAAACAACCGGGACAGGATGTATTGATGATTTCCGGACATGGAACTATTCAAACAGCGGTAGAAGCGCTAAAGATTGGCGCCTATGATTTTTGCGAAAAACCATTATCCATGGCTAAAATTCTTGCAGCAGCCAAAAATATTAAACACAAGCAGAACCTTGAAAAAAGAATTGAGCAGGACGCCGACACCCTGGAGAAAAAATACCAACTAGTTGGTTCTTCCGAAGAGATGAAACAACTTCAGGCCGTAATTCAAAAAGTTGCTCCAACGGATGCAAAAGTACTTATCAGGGGAGAGAGCGGAACCGGTAAAGAGTTGGTGGCTTTTGCGATTCACAATCAGAGTTTGTTAAAAGAGCTTCCTTTTATAGCCTTTAATTCCGCTGCAATTCCTTCAGAATTAGTCGAAAGTGAATTATTCGGTCACGAGAAAGGTGCCTTTACCGGAGCAGATTCCCGGAAAATAGGGAAGCTCGAACTAGCAGATAACGGAACGTTATTTTTGGATGAAATCGGAGACATGAGCCTCAGTTCTCAATCAAAAGTTCTGAGAGCCATACAGGAAGGGACTTTTGAACGTGTCGGAGGAAATAAAACAATCAAAATTGATACACGAATAATCGCCGCAACACACAAAAATCTTGAATCAATGGTCAAGGATGGATCATTCAGAGAAGATTTATTTTATCGGTTAAATGTCATACCGATTAATATTCCTCCCTTACGTCAACGACCAACCGATATTGTTGATCTGGCAAAGTATTTTTTATCTTATTTTGCTTCGGAATTAAATCTGCCTCTAAAAACTATGACCAAGCGTTGTTATACGCTTCTAACAAGTTATTCTTTCCCCGGTAATGTGAGAGAACTCAAGAATTTAATTGAACGGTTATATATTTTAGTCACCGATAATAAAATTTTTCCCGAAGATATTAATCTCCACTTGCCGGAAACAGGACCCAAATCTAAATCAGGTGTTCAAATACAAGCAGAAACATTTAAAGAGGCTCGCATTGAATTTGAACGCCAATTTCTGAAAGAGCAGCTGGACAAAATGGATTGGCATATCAGTACAGTAGCTCAAAAATTGGGAATACACCAACCCAATCTGTCCAGGAAAATCAAAGATTTAGGATTGGAAAAAAATTAATTATTGAATATAATTCATATGGATTTTTAGGGAATATACTAAAAAGAAAAATCACTATTTTTTGGACTTCTTCCGCATAACGTCCATAGCTTTCCAAGCCAGCTTAGGTACTTTATCTAAATCGTTGAATTCTCCTGCGCCCTTCAACCACTCCCCGCCATCAATGGTAACTACTTCTCCATTTATATATCCTGCTTCGTCGCTTAAGAGATAAGACGCCAGGTTGGCCAATTCAATATGTTCGCCAAAACGTTTGAGAGGTATACGGTTTTTCATTTTCTTTTCGATTCCAAGCCCCGGAGGAGCCAACCTTGACCAAGCGCCTTCTGTGGGGAATGGGCCAGGAGCAATGGCATTCATACGAATTCCGTATTTTGCCCACTCAACTGCCAATGATCGTGTAATAGCCAATACGCCTGCTTTTGCTGCCGCAGAAGGAACCACATAACCCGATCCGGTCCACGCGTAGGTTGTAACAATATTCAGTATCGTTCCCCCACCTTGGGCAATCATTTCCTTTCCTACAGCTTGAGTACAATTGAATGTTCCATTAAGTACAATATCTACAATAACTTTGAATCCGCTTGGTGACAAGTTTTCTGTCGGGCTAATAAAATTTCCTGCGGCATTATTCAACAAGACATCAATTTTCCCAAATTTCATTTTTGCAGCCTCTACCATGTCTTGTACGCTATGAGGTTTACGTACATCGCATGATAAACCCAGCACATCGGCACCGGTTTGTCTTAACTCCTCTGCGGCAGATTGGATAACGTCCTCCCTCCTGCTTGCAATGACCAGATTGGCTCCCAATTCTCCAAAGCGGGTAGCCATGGATTTTCCTAAGCCGGTTCCTCCTCCGGTTACAATAATTGTTTTATCTTTTAATAAATCTTCTCGAAACATAGTGAGTCTTCTTCCTATTTATGAGTAATAAAGTTACTGATAATTTCATTTACAATATTCGGTTGCTCCATCATTACCAAATGGGATGCTTTTTCTACAACGATCAATTCTGCATTGGGCAATAATGCCACCAACTCTTTTGCTCCGGACACGGATGTAAGTCCGTCAGCTTCACCATTAATAACCAGTGTTGGGGTTTCAATTTTATCAACTTCTAAATTCGGAATTTCTTTCATTCCGTTGATCAGTTGTTTCATCACATACATTGGGTTTTTATCACTGACAAATTGTTCTTTTTTAATAAACTCTTGATTCGTTTCCGGATGGAATGCCTCCTTTACAAATCCCTTGCTGAATATCGGTCGCATCCATTCAAGTATAAACGCCGGTAATTTCCAAATTCCGCTTACCGTAGCTGGCCTGGGTGTATTCGCACCGATTAACACAAGTTTCTGTATTTCATTTTGTTTTAGAGCTGCCAAATGCAACACCAAGGCAACGCCGTAGGAATGTCCGATAATTATATTTTCACGTCCCTTATGGTGTTCAAAAACTGCAACCGCATCCGCAAGCAACGCATTGAATCCATATCCGTCTTTTGGCTTTGGACTGCGTCCATGACCCAACAGGTCAAATGTTGTGATTTGATATTTGTCATTAAAATGATCAATCTGATTATTCCATTGATCAGCGCGACCACCTGCGCCGTGGATGAAAAACAGATGTATATCACTATTGAAAGAAAATGAATAAAGAGCTAGACCTCTGCCTTCTCTTACTTCTCTCATTTCCAAGATTTCAGTTATGTCCATTCCATTATCAGGTTGTGGATGTATTATTGAAAAACCGATTAACTGAATCAAAAGCCAAACAGATAACCTTGAATTCCTGCAAATCATTTGTCTATATTTAATTCATATTATATGACTGAAAATAGATTAATCCATAATCACTGACAACAAGTGCCTGATATCAACCATAAAACGAAACTATTCATTTTAGATACAAATGTTATCCTTCATGATTCAGAATGTCTGCATAATTTTCAGGACAATGATATCGTTATTCCAATTGCCGTAATAGAAGAATTGGATCAGTTTAAACGAGGGAACGAACAGATTCATTATCACGCTCGGGAATTTCTTCGTCAACTAGATAAACTATCGTGTCATGATCAAACAAATGACGAGAAGTCGTTGGGTGAAAATCAGGGAACAGTACGCGTCGTTATAAACCATAACTGGCATCAAGATGTAGAGGCATCTTTTCAAGAAGACAATTCTGATAACCGCATTATTAATTGTGCTTATAAAATGAAAGAAGATAATCCGGACAGAGAAGTGGTGTTGATTTCCAAGGATACCAATATGCGTTTGAAGGCTCGTTCGTTGAAAATTATCGCAGAAGATTACGCAACCGATAAAATTGAAAGCATTGATAAAATATATACGGGTGTCAGGTTAATTGAAAATATTCCTGATGAAGCAATTGATCAATTGTATAGTTGTCAGGGTTTTATCGATCCCGGATTAACGAACATGATTGATGCTCCTATATCAAATGAGAATTTCATTTTACGGAATGGACAAAAATCCGGGTTAGCAACATATTGTCCAAAAGATGAACATTTCGTGCGAGTAGACAAATTGAATGCATATGGAATTTCCCCACGCAATGCAGAACAATCATTTTCCTTGAAAGCGCTGATGGATCCGAAAATACAAATATTTTCAATGACGGGTAAGGCCGGGACCGGGAAAACTTTATTGGCGTTAGCATCTGCTTTAGAACAAAGGGCCAAGTATCGACAAATCTATTTGGCTCGCCCTATTGTTCCATTAAGCAACCGGGATTTAGGGTTTCTGCCTGGAGATATTCAATCGAAAATTGATCCATACATGAAACCGCTTTTTGATAACTTATCTTTTATCAAGCATCAATTCGGAAAGAAGGACAATCGGGCAAATAAAATTGATGAAATGATCGAAAATGATAAACTGGTTATAACACCGCTCGCATATATACGTGGGCGCAGTTTCCAAAAAGTTTTCTTTATAGTTGATGAAGCTCAAAACTTAACTCCCCATGAAATTAAAACCATAATCACTCGGGCCGGTGAAGGAACAAAATTTGTGTTCACAGGAGATATTAATCAAATCGATCACCCTTATCTTGATACACTTTCTAATGGGTTAAGCTATCTTATAAACAGGTTTACCGGACAACCAATGTATTCCCATGTCACATTGCAGAAAGGCGAACGATCTGCATTGGCTGAATTGGCAAGTGACCTTTTGTGAGATTATTAACTGATTCTTTTTAACCCATATTTTTTAATAATCTGCCTATAGTCCTATGCAGTTATTTACCAGATTATTCCATATCAATAAAGAGGAAGGGAAACCCTTCCTGATTTTATTTGTACATTTTTTCTGTTTTTCAGCTATGGGGATTACGGCCGGATCCACGAGAGATGCATTCTTTCTAACATTATTCGAAAAAACCTATTTACCTCTGATATATGTTGCCATTGCTATTGTGATGGCAGGTGTCATTCCGCTCTACACAAAACTATCTCGGAATATAAATATCACTAATGTGATCCTTGTTTCTTCAGTGATTTTTGGGTTGAGCATGTTTCCTCTAATCCATTTTCTGTCCGGTTGGTTTATCCCCATGTTTTACATATGGATAGAAGTAATCATCGTATTAACCATTACTCAATTTTGGATTTTAGCAGGAGAAATTTTTAATGTTCGCCAGGCAAAACGATTATTCGGATTGATTAGCGGCAGTGGCGCCATCGCATCCATGGTTATTGGTTTCAGCATCAGACCGTTTGTTCAAACCTTTGGTTCAGAAAAATTGTTATATGCCACCGCCTTTTTTCTAGGTATAATATCAATAACCTCTTTTTTGATAAAACCATATCATATCACTTTAGAATCCGGATCAGTAAAATCAATATCTAAAAACGTTAAAGAAGAAAAGAAGAAGAAATTTGACCAATATTTAATAGGCATAATTGTGTTGATTTCAGCAATGGCCATCGTTTCAAAATATGTGGATTATCAATTTAAAATATCTGCTTCAAACGCATACCCAACTCAGGATGAATTGGTCAATTTCTTTGGTCTATTTTATGCGGTAACCGGTGCAGCTGCTTTTATTGTCCAATTCTTTCTCACCGGAAAAATATTATCGAAGTATGGTGTTTTGGTTGGACTGCTCATCCTCCCTGCTGCTGTTTTTGCAGGGTCAGTTGGATTTTTAATGATTCCGGTCCTCGTTGCTATTTTCATTCCAAAATTTGCAGATCAAGTTTTCAAATTCACCATCAATAACGCCACCATTCAATTGTTGTGGCTTCCTATCCCTTCTAAAGTAAAAAAAGAAACAAAGCCTGTCATTGATGGGACCATAAAGGCTTTTATGGAAGGTATTGCCGGACTTACAATATTTTTTGCTGCTAGATGGATGTCTCTTCATTTATTAAGTATCGCTGTACTGGTAATCACAGCTACCTGGATATATTATACATTTAGAATAAAAAATGGATACGTAAAAGCTCTTCAAAAAGCGATTGAAAAACGGCAACTGAATTTTGAAGAACTTGAAATCGATGTGGCTGACAACGTAATGGTGGAAACCATTGATAAAGCACTTCATGCGGATGAGGAAGTAAAACAACTCTTTGCGTTGGAAATGATCGAAGGAATTCCTTTAACCCCCTGGGCTAAATCGCTAAATAAACTTTTTCATGATAGCACCATAGGGGTTCGTAATACAGTGCTGAATATTTCAGCAGAGAATTCAAAGATCATTTCCGATGAAGAACTCTTAGACGCAATGAAAAATCGTAATTTTGCTGAAATTGCAATGAATGTTGCCGGAATACGTAATCTATCTTCTGCAATCCCAATATTGGAAACATATTTATCTGATTCTGATCCTGAACTGCAATTAAATGCTGCTGCTTCATTGCAACGTTTACAATCTGACAAAATACCTGAAGCACGGAAATTGATACAAGAAAAAATGAGCAGTAATAATCCAAAAATCCAAGCGATGGCAATTCGGCTGCTTGTGGATCAGGATAACATTCTTACGCAAAATCTATTAATTCAATTTTTAGAAAGTCCATCAGGAACAACGAGCAATGCTGCCCTATTCGTTGCAGGTGAGAGAAAAAGTGCTGAACTTATTCCGGCAATAATTTCCAATCTGGCAAACCCTAAAACACTTCCAACTGCCAGACACACATTACAAACATTTTCTGACGAACTAGTCATTCCGGAATTATTGAAAACACTTTCAAATAATCATATTGAACTAGACTTGCTACGCGGTATTGTCATTGTTCTTAAAGTGTACAGATCGCAGGAGACTATCGATGCTCTCATTGGTTTACTGGATCGGAAAGAACAACGAGTTTTAGGAGATACAATCGACACCTTACTGAACCTAGCAAGACAAGCTCGCCTGTCTGATGAACATATTATCAGCCTTTCTGGTGAAATTCATAAAATATCCAGAATTACCTATCAATTCATTGATTTTTTAAATGATGTTCAAATAATTGATGATAACCATCTTCTCAATGAAGTCCTTCAGC